>CAZHTI010000097.1:0-5494 GCA_964535755.1 uncultured Salinisphaerales bacterium
GGAAACGTCACCGGCCTGGGTTTCGATGATCGGCAGCGCCGTGAGCGAGCCGGTCTTGCCGGTAACCTTGCCATTGGTGTGCTTGGTGACGTAGTCCTCGTTGACGCGAGCAGCGCGTTCCAGCAAGCGGCTGTGTAGATAGAACACGTCGCCAGGGTAGGCTTCGCGGCCTGGAGGGCGCTTGAGCAGCAAGGACACTTGGCGGTAGGCCACGGCTTGCTTGGTCAGATCGTCATAAACGATCAGCGCATCCATGCCGTTATCGCGGAAGTATTCGCCCATCGAGCAGCCGGCGTAGGCGGCGAGGAACTGCAAAGCGGGGGATTCAGCAGCGGCAGCGGACACGACGATGGTGTTTTCCATCGCGCCGGTTTCTTCCAGCTTGCGCACGGTGTTGGCGATGGAGCTCGCCTTCTGGCCGATAGCCACGTAAATGCAGAAGATGCCCTTGCCCTTCTGGTTGATGATGGCGTCGATGGCGAGCGCGGTCTTACCGGTTTGACGGTCACCGATGATCAGTTCGCGCTGGCCACGGCCTACTGGCACCATGGAGTCAACGGACTTGATACCGAATTGGACGGGTTGGTCAACCGACTTACGCCAAATCACGCCGGGGGCGACTTTCTCGATAGGTGCACGCTCTTCAGCGTTGATCGCACCCTTGCCGTCGATGGGGTTGCCGAGCGCGTCAACGACGCGGCCGAGCAATGCCTTACCAACGGGGACTTCCAAAATGCGGCCGGTGGTCTTGACCGTGTCGCCTTCCTTCAAGCCTTTGTAGTCGCCGAGCACCACGGCGCCGACGGAGTCGCGCTCGAGGTTCAGAGCGAGGCCGATAACGCCGCCTGGGAACTCGACCATTTCACCGTACTGCACGGCAGAGAGGCCGTGGATGCGGACGATACCGTCCTGCAACGAGACGATGGTGCCGGTGTTGCGGGATTCAGCGCCGCCATCAAAGTTGGCGATTCGCGCCTTGATGAGGTCACTGATTTCGGAAGGGTTGAGCTGCATGGGGAGTCCCTAAAACGAGTATGAGCTAAGGTGGTGTTGCTTTGCGGCTTACTGACTGATGGCGGCTTTGAGCCGCTCCAGTTCGCCGAGTGCGGAGCCGTCGATGACCAAGTCCCCGGCACGGATGCGGGCACCGGCAATCAAGGCTTCGTCAGTGCTCCAAACGATGTCTACTGCGCGGTCGAGCCGCTTGCCGACTGCCGCAGCGAGCTTGGCCTTCTCAGCCTCGCCCACCGGCGCAGCGGTGGTGATCTCCACGGCTGCACGGCTTTCAGCCTCGGCACGCAGCCGCTCAAACTGAGCGGCAATTGCCGGACCGGCGGCTAGGCGGCCATTGCGGGCCAACAAATCCACCAAGGCGCTGCCTTGCGCATCAAAGGACTTACCAACCGCGGTGATCACCGCTGCTAGATCAGCCTTTGGCACGCCGGGCTTAGTCAGCAAGCGCTTGATATCGCCCTGCACGACCACTTCAGCGAGTGCTGCGAGCTGTGCGCTCCAGCCGGCAAAGTTGCCGCCATCGCGGGCGAGTTCAAACACCGCCTTGGCGTAAGGACGGGCGAGTGTGGAGAGTTCAGCCATGGTTACTTGCAGGTGTACGGGTGCGGCTTAGATGCGCGCAGCGAGGTCGCCGACGATATCGGCGTGCGCGCTGGCGTTGACTTCCCGCTTGAGGATGCGGGCGGCACCCAACACGGCGAGCTCACCGACTTGCTTCTTGAGCGCTTCGCGCGCAGAGGCAATTTCGCGGGCTGCTTCGCCTTGGGCGGAGGCGCGGATGCGCTCCGCTTCGGCACTAGCAGCCTGCTTGGCCTGCTCAATGAGCTGTGAGGACTGCTTGTTGGCAGCGGCGATGATGTCCGCTGCCTGCACGCGAGCCGCTTTCAGCTCCTCGTCCGACTTGGCCGTCGCCACCTTTAAAGAGGCTTCGGCTTTTTCGGCGGCAGCAAGGCCGTCCGCAATCGTCTTGCGACGCTCGTCGATCGCCGTGAGTAGCGGCGGCCAAACAAACTTCAGGGTGAACCAGATCAGGATGCCGAAGGCAAGGGCCTGACCTAGTAGTGTGGCGTTGATATCCATGGGCTACGTGCCTGAATTTTTGGACTTGAGTACGCGAGAAACGAGCGCTTAGCGCGCTTTAGCCGGCCAGCTTGGAGAGCAGCGGGTTGGCAAAAGCAAAGAACATGGCGATAGCGACGCCGATCAGGAACGCAGCGTCGATCAGACCGGCGAGCAGGAACATGCGGCCTTGCAGCTGGGGCATCAGCTCGGGTTGGCGAGCGGCGGCTTCGAGGAACTTGGAGCCCATGATGCCGATGCCGATGCAAGCGCCGATAGCGCCGAGGCCGATGATGATGCCGAGACCGAGGGCGGTGAAGGCTTGTACGTGTGCAATTGCGTCCATGGTGATGCTCCGTTTTACGGGTGAGGGTTGAAAAAGACGAGGGGTGTAACGAAGGGTTTGACGGCTTAGTGCTTCTCGTGCGCCATCGAGATGTAGACGACGGTCAACACCATGAAGATGAAGGCCTGTAGGCCGATGATCAGGATGTGGAAGATCGCCCAAGCGGCGTTGAGGCCGACACCAATCAAGCCAGCGGCAAAGCCACCGACGCTGGCGAGCATGCCCGCCATCAGGCCGGCGATGAGCATGAACACCAACTCACCAGCGTACATGTTGCCGAACAACCGCATGGCGAGCGAAACCGGCTTGCTGAGGTACTCGACCAAGTTCAAGAAGAAGTTGGGGATGGCCAGTAAGACGATTGCGATTGGGCTGTGCGCGTGGAAAGGGGCAGTGAAGATTTCCTTCACGAAGCCCAAGCCGCCCTTGGCTTTGATGCTGTAGAAAATGATTAGACCGAACACCGTGAGGCTGAGTGCAAACGTGGTGTTGATGTCAGCGGTAGGTACGGGGCGGAAGTAGAAGTGGCTGGCCGCCTCCTCACCCGCGAACAGCTGCACGATGCCGCCGAAGAGGTCGAGCGGCAGCAAGTCCATGGCGTTCATCACCAGAACCCACAAGAAGATGGTGAGTGCCAGCGGCGCAATGAAGCGACGGTCGCCGGTAAAGGTGTCTTTAACCTGCCCTTCGACGAACTCGACGGCGAGCTCGACAAAGGCTTGGGTGCGGGTGGGCACGCCAGCCGTGGCTTTGCGTGCGACGCTCCAGAACCAGAGCAATATCGCGGCACCGGTGACGACGCTGACGATCAGCGAATCGATGTGCCAGGACATTCCACCAAATTGCTGCACGTTGTGCGTCAAGTGGTGCTGAATGTACTCAGTGAGTCCTGCCTTGCCTGCTTCGCTGCTCACGTGTCAACCAGTTAGTCGTTTAAACCGCGTCCAAACAATGTGGCGATGAGTGCCGTGACAATACCCGCCACAAACGCACCCGGAGCCACACTCCCTTGGGAGAGCACATAAGCGGCTCCACCCAGCAAAATCGTCCACTTCACCACTAAGGCCACCAGCAACCGGAACAACATCAATCCGGGGTGCCGCAGCGCTGACCGCAGGTAAAACCCTGCTGATGCCGCCAAGGCTGCAACAACCAATACCGCGCCTTGGGCAAACACTGCGGCGTGGACTTGATCGAATACCGCCCAGAGCACCACCGCGCCGAAAAGCCCTACATAGAGCGGGGCTTTGCAAAGCTTTAACGCGAGCCTGTAGCCGTTTTCGGGCTTAGCTTGCGCGTTGTGCGGTGCACCAATCACGTCGATTATAAGCGCGGGTTCAGAAATTCTTCAACTATTCGGCAGGTTATGGCGAAGCTTTAGCGGCCCAATACGCGGCCTGCCGCGTAGGCCATCAACGCGCGTGGCAGGAGGCGCGGGAGCACGCTGCTGGCCTTATTGCTTAAGCCAGGGACAATCACGCTTTGGCGGTGGTCATAGGCGTTGAGTGCCGCGCGCACGACCTCGTCCGCGCGCATCATGGCGAAGCTCGGCAACTTGCTGCGCAGTTCGGGCGTGCCGGTGGCCTCGAAGAACGGGGTATCGACCGGACCGGGGCAAAGTGCAGTAACCGTGACGCCCTTGCCGCGCACCTCAGCCCAAAGACCCTCTGATAAGGACAGGACGAAGGATTTAGTTGCGGCGTACAGCGTCATCCCCGCGAGTGGCTGGAAGGCGGCGGAGGATGCGACGTTGATGATGCCGCCGCGCCGGTTGGCGACCATAGCGGGCAGGAAGGCATGGCAAAGCTCAGCGACTGCGGTCATGTTGAGCGCGATCATCTGCTGGTTGCGCGCCGCATCCGCCTTGTGGAAGGCACCCGCAGTACCAAAGCCGGCGTTGTTGATGAGCAGGTCGATCGTCACGCCCTGCTCGGCAAGAGCAGCTCGCAGATCGGCGGCGGCATTGGGCAGGCCTAGATCGGCGGCGTGCACGCGTGCGCAATCCGCATGTTTTTGGTTGAGCGCGGCGGCTAAGGCTTGCAGTTTGTCGGCACTGCGCGCCACCAGCACCACGCGATAGCCACGATCGCTCAGCGCATGGGCAAAGCTGGCACCGATGCCAGAAGAGGCACCAGTAATGAGGGCGGTGAGGCGGGGTTCGTGGGTCATCGTCGCAGGGCGAATACAAAATGGGAGCGCATTAAACCCGATTAGCGCCCGCAGTGCCGTGGCAACAGGCGCTGAACTTGACGCCGTAAACCTCAGCGGCGATGTTTGCCGGATGCGTATTCGCCCATATTCTGCCGCCTTGGCTGCGGGTCTCTGCCTGATTACCCAGCCAGCGACCGCAGGCATTGTGTTTACCCCGCACTTATCGGAATACAGCATTTTGCCGCGCGGCGGCTATGCCGACCACACGTTGATCTATACCTCGATCGATGAGGTGTTCGACCGCGACGGCGAGCGCATTCCTCTAGGCCAGACCGCCATCGAACCGGGCTCCACCGTCGACGCCGCGCTACTGTTGTTCCGCTACTTGTGGGTGGGCAATCTGTTTGAGCACAGCAAGGTGCCCATCCTGAAAGACCGCGACCAACTCTTCCGCGTGATCGGCAATTTAGGCTGGCAGCAAGGGCAGGATGACATCCCAGAACTCTCGCGCCGCTTTGGGCTCACCAGCGGCGGCTCCGGTTTGGGCGATCTGTTTGTACTCGCGGGCATTTACGGCAAGCCCCACCACTGGGGGCCGATTAACGCCAATGGGCTGTTGAGCTTCACCACCAAAATCCCCCTTGGCGAATACGACCAGCGCGCACTGCTGAACACCGGCACGCATTACTGGAGCTACATCCCGCAGCTCTCTGGCCACGCCAATTTTTATGGCCGATTGTTTGTGGACGGTACTGCGGCGTTACAAATCAACGGCGATAACGACAAACCCGCCTATGGCGGACTCACCCCGACCAAAGTGGCCGATGTCTACAACCTAGAGGTGAATGCGGCTTGGAAGTTCACCGAGCACTGGTATGCCGACTTAGGCATTGGTTACTCCGCCAGCCGTGGCAGCAATCAATA
>CAZHTI010000097.1:5594-8792 GCA_964535755.1 uncultured Salinisphaerales bacterium
GTGCCGGTCATCTTCGTGCACGGCAATATCGAGAGCCCCGCGTATTGGCTTAATGCCCGCAAGGCCTTCAAAGCCGCAGGCTATACCGACGACGAACTCTGGGCGGTTGGCTATGGCTGGCAAAGCACGCGCGCACTCGATAACGCCACGCTCTCGGCCGTCACGCTCGAGCGCTTCGTGAGCGCGGTGCAGAGCTACCTAGAGAAGAAAACCGGCAAACCGGTGCCGCGTTTTGACCTCATCGGCCACTCCCTCGGGGTGACCTTGGTGCGCGACTGGATGCGGCAGTCCAACCGTTGGCATTCGGTGCGCGCCTTTGTTGGCATCGCTGGTGCTAATCAGGGGACCTGGACGAGTGGTGCCGATACTCGCGGCCAGAACCGCGTGGTCAGCTTTGAATTGCACCCGGGCAGCCCTTGGTTAGCTGAGCTCAACGCCATCGGCGAGACCCCCGGCCCTACCCGCTACTTCACGCTTTATGACGGCACCGGCTGGGCTGACGTGCTCTTCCCCAAGCCCTTGCAGGACTCCGGCGCGCTCAAGGGTGCGACCAACCTCGCCTTCAACCGCGAGCGCGGCACCTACTTCGGCCATCTGCTTTTGGGCAAAAAGCCGCAGCCGTTGCAGCAAGTATTGGACTGGTTGCAGGCCCTGCCCAGCCCCAAGGTGGATGCCAGTGCGCCTGAAGTCTTGCGCGCGGGCGCGGCACTCACCAGCAGCCAGCCGGAGGCGCGGCTCTATTGCAGCAACAGCGCAGAGGAGCCACGCCTTGAGGGCGAAGGGCTTTGGCGGGTGGAGGTGGAGGGCGATGCAGCGACCAGCTGCTTCGCCTACAACCCCAAGACCCATCTGGCCTCGCCGCTGGTGCGGCACTGGCGCGGGGTGGCAGCCGATAACGACGGGCAGAAGTTCTCCGCGATTGAATTCCGCCCTGAGCCGCCGCCGGGTGCCTATACCAACCCGCAATATCTAAAGGTGGTGAGTAGCGAGCCCGGCGTGCAGGTGCTGATCAGCAGCACCTTGGAGCAGGCGAACCCCGGCGCGCCGCTGCTACAGGGCCAGCGCTACATTCCAGGCCCGGTGCGCCTCACCGCGCAAGCCTTCACCGCCGATGGTCGCCGCTCTGCGCCCGTGCACTGGGACTACGACATCAGCATCGAGAAAATCGACGCCGACTACGCTTGGGCGCGGCAAGTCAACGAAGACGCCGATAGCGACTACCGCGGCTTGCGCCAGCAAGGCAACTGATGGCCACACCCAGCGCAGACGTCACCGAGAAAGGGCTGTGGCTGGCGGTGCTGGCGGCCGCACTCGGCTACTTCGTTGACCTCTACGACATCGTGCTGTTTGGCGTGGTGCGCGTGGCCTCGCTCGCAGACCTAGGGCTGACCGGTGAAGCGGCCACCATCTGGGGCATCCGCCTGCTCAATCTGCAAATGTTGGGGATGCTGGTCGGCGGTTTCTTTTGGGGCTGGATCGGCGACACCCGAGGCCGCCGCACCGCGCTGTTTGCCAGCATCGCCACCTATTCAGCCGCCAATCTCGCCAACGCGCTGGTGCAGTCGGTGGAGGCCTACGCCGTGCTGCGGTTTATCGCCGGCCTAGGGCTTGCCGGCGAGTTGGGCGCTGGCATCGCGCTGATCAGCGAACTACTAGGCCCCAAGCGGCGCGGCTATGGCGCAACCATCGTCGCGGTGCTGGGGCTGCTCGGGGCACTCGCCGCCGCCCTCACCGGCAGCCAACTGCCCTGGCGCTGGGCCTACGCCGTGGGCGGTGGCTTGGGGCTGCTAGTGCTTTGCCTGCGCTGGGTGAGCCGCCACGAATCACCGATGTTTACCGCGCTTGCGAGCTCCAGCAGCCGCAGCCTGCGCGCTTTGCTCGCCGATGCCGGCTGCCGACGCCGCTTCGTGCTGGTCACGCTGATGGGCGTGCCGATCTGGGCGTTCTCGGCCCTATTCGTGAACTTGGCACCGGAGTTTGGCAAGGCACTGGGCTACGCCGCACCGCTCAAGGTCGGCCAAGTGCTGCTCTGGCAGGCGGTCGGCTCCGCCATCGGCATGGCCGTGTTCGGGGTGTTGAGCGAGCAATTGCAATCGCGCCGCAAAGCCCTAGCGCTTGCTCTGCTGTTGCTGGCCGGCCTGCTGCCCTTGCTGCTCACCCGCGGCTCGGTCGCCGCTTGGTGCTGGGTGATGGCCTTAGTCGGCGTCGCGCAAGGCTATTGGACGCTGCTGGTCTTGGTCGCCGCCGAGCACTTCCCCACAGAAATGCGTGCGACCACCGCGAGTGCGATCCCCAACGTCGTGCGTGGCTTCACCATCCCTATCACCCTGAGCGTCCAGGCGCTCGCGGCCAGCTTGGGCTGGGTGGGCGGCGCGGCGTTGGTGACGACCATCGCACTGCTAGCGGCGCTATGGGCCTTAACGCGACTGCCCGAGACTTACGGCCACTCGCTCGCCGCCGCGCGCTGAGCGCGCTGCTGGGGCATCAGCCCTCCGAGGGCTAAGGCCTCATCTGAACTTACTGTCAGGGACTGACGCAGCGCGTCAGCAATTGCCCCCGCTCGCCGCCCCATGCAGCCGCCGCGGCGGCAGTGGCCCCGCGCTTAGGCCCCTAAATTGCGGCTTGCACCGAGTAGGCGCGGTGAGGCATAGGAATTGCTGACAATCGGTTCAGCAGTCACAACTTTTGCCACGGACGGCACGGCTCAGAATTGAGGAGTGTCGCAATGTCGAACATCCAACGTGGTTTCAGTCTCATTGAACTGATGATCGTGGTCGCCATCGTCGGCATCTTGGCGTCGATCGGCTTGCCGACGTTTCAGGACTACCTTGTCCGCGCCCGCGTCACCGAGGGCTTGCAGCTCGCGGGTGTGGCCGAGCGCATCGTTACCGAGAATGCGATGAACGCCACACCGCGCTTGGACATCGGCTGGCAACCGCTGGCGAGTGCCACCGCCAACGTGCATTCCATCGAAGTTGACCCACAAACCGGCGTGATCAGCGTGCAATACAGCCGCCGCGCCGCAGACATCCAACTCTGGCTCACGCCGCGCAGCGCCAGCCAGCCACTGAGCGCCTCGCGCGAGCCGCAAGGCTTGGTGGAATGGCGATGCAGCACGGACCCGCAGCACTTCGGCAAAGTCCCGGCCGCCTGCCGTAACCGCGCCGCCACCAGCTAAGCGCTAAACGACCTGAATCG
>CAZHTI010000098.1:0-8771 GCA_964535755.1 uncultured Salinisphaerales bacterium
TACGGCCGCCACCAAGGGGCTGATCGCGAATACCGATCTGCAAGGCTTCCGCTGCATCCACGCCAACCTACACGTCGAAGGCGGCGCGCTGCTTCTGACCGACGCGCAAATGGCGGCGCTGGCGTTGCATGAGGCCCAGTTTGTGCGCGTAGTGGCGCTTTAGACATGGGGCGTGGGGGTGAGAGCCGCTGCGTGGCGAGCACCGCTCGCCAGCGGCTAGAACGCCCCCAGCGCTGGCGATGGGGGCCGGAACTGGGGCGTGAAAGGCTAAGCCCCTGCTGCTTTTGATGTGTCTTTTGATGTGGCTTTTGGGTTCCCTTCGCAAGCGCTGAGCAGCGCAGCACCAAGGGGGTATGGAAGCCCTGTGCATGTCTGAGCCGCTATAGGCGGCGAGTTCGGGGGCGTCCCCCTTGGAGCGAGCAGCGCAAGGCACCGACGCACAGCGTCGGCGCGGCGTAGGGGGCGATTTCTTTTGCTTCCTTTTATTTGCGCAAACAAAGAATAAGGAAGTCGCCGCAAGGCGAAATACACACTCCCCAAGCGCAACAAAGCCGGCAGAGCGCGAGGGCGCGAACGGCCCCTCTCCCGCCCCTGTCGGGCATTTTGTTGACTTCGGAGTGACATTTAGTCACTCCATAGCTGAGCCAAATACCCTCTCCCGCAAGCGGGAGAGGGGATAGCGCAGTGGCGAAGGCGCGAAAAAGGCTAGACCGCAAGCCTACGAATCACACCACCAAATTATCTCGGTGAATCAATTCCACATCCGCCGCATAGCCCAAGCGGCTGGCGATGTCCTCGGACTTCAAGCCAAGAATTTTGTTGGCGTCCGCAGCGCTGTAATTCACCAAACCGCGCGCGACCTCCGCGCCGTCGGGTGCCACACAAGTGACTAGGTCACCGCGCTCGAAGCTGCCCTCTATCCGCACCACGCCAACCGGCAGCAGGCTCTTGCCCTGCGCGCGCAGCACCTTGGCTGCACCGTCATCGACAAACAGCTTGCCACGGGATTGCATTTGCCCCGCAATCCAGCGCTTGCGCGCGGCCATGGGCGCTTCAGCGGGGGTGAGCAACGTGCCTAAAGCCTCGCCGCTACAAACGCGGATGAGCGCTTCCGGCGCACGGCCGTGGGCGATGACCGTCGCCGCACCCGAGCGGGCGGCGGTATAGGCCGCGTTGAGTTTGGTGCGCATGCCGCCGCGCCCAAGCGCGCCTTTGCTCTCGCCCGCCATGCCGACCAGCAAGGGGTTGCTGAGTGAGGCCTCGCTGACCAGCTTTGCTTCAGGGTTGCTGCGCGGGTCCGAGTCGAACAAACCGTCTTGGTCGGTGAGCAAAACCAATAAATCCGCAGCAATTAAATTGACCGTCAACGCGCCCAAGGTGTCGTTATCGCCCAAGCGAATTTCGTCGGTGGCAACCGTGTCGTTTTCATTCACCACTGGCACCACGCCAAACTCCAGCAGGGTGTTAAAGGTGGCACGCGCATTGAGGTAGCGGCCACGATTGGCGACGTCGTCGTGCGTCAGCAGCACTTGCGCTGCGCGCAGGCCGTGCTTCTCAAACTCCATCTCATAGGCGCGCACCAAGCCCATCTGCCCGACTGCCGCCGTCGCTTGTAATTCATGAATGGTCTTGGGCCGCTCTTTGAGCCCTAAGCGCGCCATGCCTTCGGCCACTGCACCCGATGACACCAGCACCACCTGCAAGCCCTCGCGCCGCAACTTGGCGATTTGCGCGCACCAGTCGGCAATGGCAAGGCGATCCAAACCCTGCCCTTTGGCGGTGACCAGCGACGACCCAACTTTGACGACCAGGCGCTTGATCTGAGGCAGTTGCTGACGGTTCATCGGTTAGGCGTCGGGGAAGTCCGTTGGGGATTCGGTGGTGCTCTCAGCGGCACTGCGGGTGGCCTCCACCCACTGCATGGCTTGCTCGGCGAGGGCAGAAACCCCGGCACCGGTCGCCGCAGAGATCACAAAATGGCGGCCTTTAAAGCGCAGCCTGCGCAGGCTTTTCTTGATCAGCGCATCGAGCTCATCGGCCTGTAGGGTGTCCGACTTGTTGAACACCAGCCACTGCTCGCGCGCCGCCAGTTCATCACCAAACTCCGCCAGCTCGGCGCGGATGGTCTTGATGTGGTGGACGATGTCGCCGCCATCGGGCGGGTTGACGTCGACGAGATGCAGCATCAGGCGCGTGCGCTGCAAGTGCTTTAAGAAGCGCAGGCCTAATCCAGCACCGCTGGCGGCACCTTCGATCAGGCCAGGGATATCCATCATCACGAAGCTACGGCCCAGGCCACAGCTGACCACACCGGGCTGCGGGTACAGCGTCGTGAAGGGGTAGTCGGCAATCTTCGGGCGCGCCGCGGAGGCACTGGCGAGCAGCGTGCTCTTGCCCGCGTTGGGCATGCCGAGCAAGCCGACGTCGCCCATCAGGGACAGCTCCAGTGCGAGCTGCCGCTGCTCGCCCGGCGTGCCGGGTGTGGACTGCCGAGGCGAGCGATTGATGCTGCTCTTGAACCGCGTATTGCCCATGCCGTGGAAGCCACCGGCGGCAATTTTGATCTGCTGGCCCGCAACCACCAGCTCGCCGATGAGCTGGTCGGTGTCCATGTCGATGATGCGCGTGCCCAGCGGCATTTTGATCAGCAAATCTTCACCGCTGCGGCCGCGCATCCCTGCGCCCGCGCCGTTTTGGCCGCGCTGGGCGCGGAAGGTCTGGGTGAAGCGGAAGTCCGCCAGCGTATTGAGATTGGGGTCGGCCACGGCATACACGGTGCCGCCGTCGCCACCATCGCCGCCGTCCGGCCCACCAAAGGGGATGGCCTTCTCGCGGCGGAAGCTCACGCAACCATTGCCGCCATCGCCTGCGGCAACAAAGATGCTCGCCTCATCAACAAACTTCATAGGGTTTCTCAGTCAGGCAGTGCGGCGTCAATGGGGTCGACACAACAGCCACCGTACAACCAGCCACATCAATGAAAAAGCCCCGAAAGAACGGGGCTTTTCGGACCACGCGCGAAAACTTAGGCAGCAGCCACGACGTCAACGTGGGTCTTGCCATTGGGGCCGCGGGCAGCAAACACGACCTTACCTTCTACCAGCGCGAACAAGGTGTGGTCGCGACCCATGCCGACGTTGCGGCCGGGCTTGAACTCGGTGCCGCGCTGACGGATGAGGATATTGCCGGGGATGACGGCTTCGCCGCCAAACTTCTTGACGCCGAGTCGCTTGCTTTCTGAGTCGCGACCGTTGCGGGTAGAACCAGCTGCTTTTTTATGTGCCATGACGAGTGCTCCTGATGCTTGAGGCTATGGGCTTAAACGCCCGCAATCGCAGTGATCTTCACGGAGGTGAAGTTCTGGCGATGGCCTTGTTCTTTGTGGTAGTGCTTGCGGCGGCGGTGCTTGATGATGCGGATTTTGTCGCCGCGACCGTGCGCGAGAATCTCTGCGGTGACGCTGACGCCTGCGAGCGTCGGGGTACCGACCTGCACGCTTTCGCCTTCGCCTGCCATCAAAACCTCACCGAAGGTGAAGGTGCTGCCGACGTCACCCACAAGGCTTTCGACCTTGAGCTGCTCGCCTGCTGCGACGCGATATTGTTTGCCACCCGTTTTAATTACGGCATACATCGTTGTGATCTCCACTAAAACCACACCGAAGGTTGTGGCTCGTCAAAAAGAGGGCGGATTGTAGTGATGCAGCGCGCCACAGGCAAGCATTTGCACCACAGATCGCCACATTCTTTTCATTGACGCCCGGCGTAGCAGCCGCCTAGCATCGCGGCGCCCAAAAATTGATTGCGTACATGTCCTTAAAAGAGCTGTTGGCCCCGATCGCAGAAGACCTACTCGGTGTCAACACCGTGATCCGCGATCGCCTCAGCAGCCAGGTACCGCTGATCCAAGAAATCGCCGGTCACATTATCCACGCGGGCGGCAAGCGCCTGCGCCCTGCCCTGACGCTACTTGCCGCCGGCAGCTGCGGCGGCGTAAACGCCCACGCGCGAGAGCTCGCTGCCGTCATCGAGTTCGTCCACACCGCCACCCTGCTGCATGATGATGTGGTTGACAGCACCAGCTTGCGGCGCGGACGCATCACCGCCAACGCTCAGTGGAGCAACTCCGCCGCCGTGCTCTCTGGCGATTTCCTCTACTCCCGCGCGTTTCAAATGATGGTGGGCGTCGGGCAAATGGCGGTGATGCAGGTCATGGCCAACGCCACCAACGCCATCGCCGAAGGCGAAGTGTTGCAGCTACTCAATGCCCGCAATCCCGCCATTGACGAAGCCGCGTATTTAAAGGTCATCGAGCTAAAAACCGCTGTGCTGTTCCGCGCCGCCTCCGAGTTGGGTGCGATTGCCGCAGATGCCAGCCCCGACGCGGTGCGCGCACTGGGCGAATATGGCCGCGAGCTTGGCATCGCCTACCAACTCGCCGACGACATCCTCGACTTCACTGCCAGCCCAGAAGAAAGCGGCAAGGCCGTCGGCAATGATCTGGCCGAGGGCAAAGCCACCCTGCCCATCATCCACGCCCTGCGCAACAGCGACGACGCCTTCCGCAACTGGCTGCAACCGATCCTGCGCAGCGGCGATCTTGGCGACGCCGAGAAAACCCTCGCCCGCGTGCAGGCCAATATTGAATCGAGCAAAGCCATCCCCTACACTCGCGCGCTCGCTGACCATCATGTGCAGGCAGCGAAAGCCGCCGTCCGCGAACTACCCGATTCGCCGTACAAAGCGGCACTGCTGCAGCTCGCGGACTTCGCCACCGCCCGCAGCCACTAACGCCATCGGGGCGTAGCTCAGCTTGGTAGAGCGCTTGCTTCGGGAGCAAGAGGTCGCAGGTTCGAATCCTGTCGCCCCGACCAATAAGATCAATCAATGTGATTGATCAACCCCAGGCCCTGAACCCAGCTGCTACTCAAGACGGGGGAACGTCGGGCCCTACTCAGGCACCTCGGGCGTATTCGTCATTGCATCGCCTGCGGCGACCTGCCCGTAAGCGGACGGGGCGCAGCGGTTAGCTGCGATACGCTTGGGTTCTGTTACGCAGCCGCTGGCTTTGGCTTAGCAAACGGCTGCGCTGCAATGTGCCGGCTAGCCCTCAGGGCTCGCCAAACCCCGCGCCATCCAAGCACTCCGCAACGCCCCAATCAGCCTCATATACGCCCGCCCGCAACCAACGGTGAAAACTCGAATGTGGCCAGTCCACCACTCGGGCGACATGCCCATGCTTGACTGGGTTGAAATGCAGGTAATGCAGATGCTGCTGGTAATCAGCTTCGTCACGAATCAAGTGCTCCCAGAACCGGCGCTGCCATAGGCCCAGCTCCGCCCGCCGACCCGCACTTCGCTCCGGCAAAACGTCGCGGACGGCTTGGCTGGTGAGGCGTTTGATCAAGGCCCAGCGGCGGCTGTAGTCGTGGTCTTCGGGAGGCAGAGTCCAGATGGCATGCAAATGATCGGGCATCAGCACCACCGCATCCTGCTCGAAGGGGTATCGCCGCTGCACCGTCTGCATCGCTTGGCGCAGCGCGGCCAGCACCGGCGGGCCCGTCAATAGTGGACGACGCTGATGGCTCACCACCGTGAAAAAGTAAGTGCCCCCAGGCACCAACGCCCGCCGAAAAGTAGCCATGCCGGATCTTAGATCAGCCACTACGCATCACAGAACGGCAGCCCGTAGCGTGCGCTGTGCGCACGAACTTCCGGCAGCCATTACGCAAAGGATCGTGCACACAGTGCACGCTACCTCACTGATGGCTCACCACCGTAAAAAAGTAAGTGCAACCAGGCACCAACGCCCGCCAAAAATCAGCCATGACAGTTCGTTGAGCGCACACCACCACAGACCGCCACACCCGTAGCGTGCGCTGCGCGCACGAATCGGCGGCAGGTCGCATGCAGGGAGGCGTGCACACAGTGCACGCTACCTGCTAGCTTTGTTTGTCGGCAACGTACTCTTTTGCTTTTTCAACCAAATCAAGATTCGAGTATCTGTTCGAGCTTGTAATGGGATATGTGGAATAAACTAGATTTATAAAATCTTTCCAGTTTAATGGAGCTGATTTGTCAATAACATGCAGAATCGATTTCTCTTCCTCAGGATTGATCTGAGCTTCATAAGAGGTATCAATTAACTTAAGCTGCACCTTGGGGCTGCCATAAAAGTTATTTGTAGACTCGGCCAAAAAAACATTCGGATTGGATTGAATTTCTGATAACACGTCGCTGACATACGGCCCATAGTTATCAAAATACCAATTTATATTTGTTATTTGCCTTTGATTTTTTATTGCTTGATGCCAATCAGCTAAATAAACCATTTTAGTAACACGAGCGTTCGACAATTCGCTCTTGTGTGGATATTTTTTTAGAATGAAGGCGAGCACGTCTAATAGCTTTGCCATATTAAAACCCCGAATTCGCTGCATTGGACGGCATGGGGATGTAGTCGTACAGATTGCAAATTAACTGGGCGAGATAATTGTGCTGTGAATTCAGTTTGTCTTTTAAATCATCTTCTAAAATACGGCCAACGATAGCAGATTCGACCACGACTACAGCAAGTGGTTCTCCTGATCCAGCTTTGACGACGCGGAGGCAAGCATAGGTGGTCGTGGGCATCTTAAATTTGCCAGACGTTCTCTTGGGAACGTGATACCGAGATTGGTGCTGATCGTTTCTATTTCTTTTATCCGAATCAAGCTCCACATAGTGCCATCCATTTTTCCAAGCGTGAGCTATGCACCCTTCGGAATCTGGATACTCGGGACGGCCTGATTTTTTATATGTGGGGTTTGGTGAGTATCTACCGCATGGTACAAAAGTTGACGAAATTTGGTCGTGAATGTATAGAGAAATTCTTTCATGATTTCCGTTTTCATGATTGAAACCTAATTGGCCCCAAAGATTATACAGAAACCCGTCAAATAAATTTCTGACATTGTCTTGTATCAAATTATTTTTTTGCGTAGCAGCCTCTAAATCTTCCTCAAGATTTTTTATTGTAGGGGCGCCTATTGCAATGGCTATCGCAATAACTGTTGCAAGGACAGAAGAAATAATTAAAACTAACCAACACCACGAAAAAATCCATTTCAATACCCCTGCTTCTATTGGATGCAGTTTGGCAAAAGCAGTAGATACGTCGTAATTCAAAAAGCCAGCGGAAAGGGCAATGAATAATGTAACTAGCGGCGTTAGCCACCACTGATATTGATTGATTGTTTTGATCATAAAAAATAAGGGCCTTAGGCCCTTATTTATTTAATTATTTAATTTTAATCCCAGCTCAGCGCCCCACCCGTCTGATACTCCGTCACGCGGGTTTCGAAGAAATTTTTCTCCTTCTTCAAATCCATGACCTCGCTCATCCAAGGGAAGGGGTTTTCAGCCCCCGGATAAAGCTGCTTCAGGCCAATCTGTGAGCAGCGGCGGTTGGCGATGAACTTCATGTATTCGTTGAACATGCCGGCGTTGAGGCCGAGCACGCCGCGGGGCATGGTGTCGTGGGCGTAGCGGATCTCGAGCTCGGTAGCTTCTTGGATCATGTCCAGCGCTTCTTGCTGGAATTCCGGCGTCCAGAGGTGGGGGTTTTCGACCTTGATCTGGTTGATGACGTCGATGCCGAAGTTCATGTGCATGGCTTCGTCGCGCATGATGTATTGGATCTGCTCGGAGACGCCAATCATCTTGTTGCGGCGGCCAAAGCTGAGCAGCTGGACGAAGCCGACGTAGAAGAAGATGCCTTCAAACACGACGTAGAAGGCGATCATGTCGCGCAGCAGGCGGCGGTCCATCTCCGGCGTGCCGGTGTGGAAGTTGGGGTCGGCGAGGCTTTGGGTGTACGGCAGGCTCCACGCGGCTTTGTCGTGGATGCTGGGGACTTCGCGGTACATGTTGAAGACTTCCGCCTCATCCAGCCCGAGCGACTCAATGCAGTACTGGTAAGCGTGGGTGTGGATGGCCTCTTCAAAGGCTTGGCGCAGCAGGTACTGGCGGCACTCGGGGTTTGTCAGGTGCTTGTAAACGGCGAGCACGAGGTTGTTGGCGACCAGTGAGTCGGCAGTGCTGAAGAAGCCCAAGGAGCGCTTGATGATCATGCGCTCGTCGGGTGTGAGGCCGTTCGGGTCTTGCCAGAGCGCGATGTCGGCCGTCATCTGGATTTCTTGCGGCATCCAGTGGTTGTTGCAGGCGGCGAGGTATTTCTCCCACGCCCACTTGTACTTAAACGGCACGAGCTGGTTGAGGTCCGCGCGGCAGTTGATGATTTTTTTCTCATCAACTCGAATGCGCGCAGCGCCCATCTTGATCTCTTCCAGACCGGTGGCGCCGCCTTCTGCAAACAGGCCGTCTTGTTGGGGGGCGGATGCGTTCATCACGACTGCCGGGTGAGGTTGAAAACTGCCAGCGGCGGACTTAGCAGGCTGGGCTGGTGCGGGGGTGTCGTCCCATTCAAGCATTGGGGTAATCCTTAAGATTTAAAGTGAATTTGGGGTGGCGCTGGGGTGGCGAGAAGCATGAGCCTCCCGCACCCGCTTGCCAGCAACGGGGGCTAAAGCCCCCGCCGCTAGCAAGACGCCGTGTCGGCTCTGCCCTTCGGAGTTCAGTCGGGCCTGGGGAGCATGAGCCTCCCGCACCCGCTTGCTGCCTAACGGCAGCAAGACGCCGTGTCGGCTCTGCCCTTCGGAGTTCAGTTGGGCCTGGGGAGCATGAGCCTCCCGCACCCGCTTGCTGCCTAACGGCAGCAAGACGCCGTGTCGG
>CAZHTI010000099.1:0-8720 GCA_964535755.1 uncultured Salinisphaerales bacterium
CGCGTTCACGACGCCATCGAGCTGGGCCATCAGGAACTCGATGCACTGCTGGAACACGTCAATCGCCTGCTGAAGCAGACGCCCAACGTCTCGGTGACGGTTGCAGTTTCCATCGAGCCTTTGAAGGTGCCGCTAACCTTCACCAATCCCTATGCCTTTCGCGGGGCCTACCTGCTGGCGAAGTTCGATGACCTGGTGTGCGTCGTGCTCACCGCCAAGCATGTGGCGATGGTGGATCGCAGCAGCGCCGAGCGCCTGATTGCCGATGGCGGGCGGCAGGTGCGGCGCGCTTATAACGCCGGGCTGGGCTATCGCTTTTTGGGCATCACCCGTGACGATGCCCGTCTGATGACCGCGCGCATCAAGGAAGCCGAGGCGCAGATGGGCGCGCTACCACCAGACATTCTCGACGCCAAGCTGCGCGCGCCCTTCGCGCCGGAGATTGCCCGTGCCGCACGCGGCATGAGCATGTCGGCCAGCGCCGTGGTGAAGCTGCGCAAATCCAAACCTGCGGCAGTGGAGAGCGCCCCGGCTGACGGAGCGACTGGCACAGAAGTGCTGACGGAGCGAGTCGCGGCGGCTTCTCTGTAAAGGGCCTTTTAAGAGTAAGGGAGCTTCAAGCGTGCGAAGCACGCGATGAGGCGACCGCTACCACCCAAGCCCTGCGACAGTCGCGCGACCCACATGGGCCTACCCCAAGCCACAGACCGTTTCGATGCCGAGCAGCCGGTGCCGCTGCTGTTGCAACGTCTCGATGAACTGACGCAGCGGCGTCTGACGCTGGAGCAGGACGCGCAGCAACTGTTGGCCCGCTGGCGCAGCAGCTTTTCAGTGGGACGGCTGCCGTTCTACTTGGCGCGGCTCACGGGTGAATCGCTGACCTTGCTGCGCTGGCGGCGCACGGCCAGCACTCCCGGTGTCGGTGGCCGACGCTTCGAGTTGCTGGATGCCAGCGAAGCCGCCCTGCACGAACAGCCCAGCGCAGTGCGTCACGCGATCTTCGAGATCGAGCGACGGCGTATCGCCATCAATCACGACTACGCGCTGACCGCCTACGAGCACGCACGTCTGATCGAGCTGCTGCGCCAGCGTCGTCGGCTGGCCGAGGCGCGGAAACTGCTGGGAGCCTGACCGGGGTTTTGCCTTATGTGCGCATGGCACAAGGCAAAGACTGCTGGCTCTGCATGACTGCAAGGAGCAAGCCGATGAACCGATTCACAGGCGTGGGCAATCTGGGCGACAAGCCGAAGCACAAGACCGTGCCCATCGGCGATGAAGCACGCGACGTGCTGGAGCTGCGCGTCTACTTCGACCGTCCGGTGCCGGACGGCGATGGCAGCTACACCGACAAGGGTGGCTTCTGGTTGAACGCCAATCTCTGGGGCAACCGAGCCAAGCCGCTGTCGGAATTGCTCGACAAGGGAATGCGGGTGCGTGTCGAAGGCACGCTGATACAGGAGACCTGGGAAGACAAAGAAGGCGAGGAACGCAGCGGCATGAAGCTCGACCTCGATAGCCTTGCACTGGAGCTGGTGCGGGTGGCCAGCATCGAGATGCGCCCGCGCGAGGGCAGCGCCAACGCCGAATCCGATGCCAGCACCGCCGCACCGGCAGCCAAGGGAAAGCCTGCACGCCGCAAGGCTGCGGCCTGAGTGCGGCAGACAAAACGGTCACAAGAAAAACCATGTCCCACATGGAACTCGATCTTTCTGTCTCGATGGGATTCCCGATGACGGACACCGATGAACCCGGCGACGAAGAATCGCCGCGTATCACCGCCGAGACCGCGACACAGGTCTTCGGCATTGCCTGCCGCCACGGCGTGCGCCTGCGTGTGGCCACGCACTGGATCATGCGGGCGCGCGGCATGACGGTGCGTAGTTTGGCGGGCGAGTTGGACGTGAGCGTTTCGCACCTCAATCAGCTCCTCATCCATCCGCATCGCCACTACTTCCATCGTCGCAAGCGACGCCTGCTCGCGGAACAGCTCGGCTTCGACATCTGGCTCTATCCCGAACCGCTCTGCACCGATTCACGCCCAGGCGATCTCGATTCGCTCCTGTATAGCCTGCGCCTGCTGGGGATGCCTGCGGGCCTCGCGGCAAACATGGCGCTGGACGCACGCGGCATCGAGATCGAGCGCGACCTATGCCCGCTGCTGGGCCTGCGCTATCGGGCGATCAAGCGCCGACTCGATGGGGAAATCCAACCCACAGCGAACGAGCGCGCCCTATTGATTCCGGCACTGGGTTTCGACCCCTGGCCACAGCCGTTTGCCGCCTGACACCGTGCGCGTCTTCCTCTGCGAAAAGCCCAGCCAGGCACGCGACATCGCCGCCGTGCTGGGTGCCAACCGCAAGGGCGAAGGCTGCTTGCTGGGGCAGGATGTGGCCGTCACTTGGTGCTTCGGGCATCTGCTGGAAATGTCGCCGCCCGAAGCCTACGACCCGGCCTACAAGCGGTGGAGTCTCGACACGCTGCCGATCCTTCCCGTTGAGTGGAAAACCGAAGTCAGAAAGGACGGTGCCAAGCAATTTCGCGCCATTCGCACGCTCATCAAGCAGGCCCGCGAAGTGGTGGTGGCCACCGACGCCGACCGCGAAGGCGAGACCATCGGACGCGAGGTGCTCGAAGCCCTGAACTGGCGTGGCCGCGTCTTGCGACTCTGGCTATCAGCACTCGACCCGGCCTCGATCCGAAAAGCCCTGGGGCAATTATTGCCGGGCGAGAAAACTGCGCCGCTGTATCTCGCTGGACTGGGCCGCGCCCGCGCCGATTGGCTAGTGGGCATGAACCTCACCCGCGCCTTCACGCTGCTGGGTGCGCAAGGCGGCGCGGACGGGGTGCGCTCCGTGGGCCGGGTGCAGACCCCGACGCTGAGGCTGATCGTCGAGCGCGACCACGAAATCGAGCACTTCGTCTCTCGACCCTATTGGGGGATTCATGCGCACTGCGCACCATCGACAAACAACACACCCTTCAAGGCGCGCTGGCAGCCCGCGAACGTGCCGACGGATGCCGAGGGCCGCTGCACCAGCGAATCTGCGGCCCGCACCGTGGCGCAGCGTCTTGCCGGGCGCGAGGGCCGCGTGGCGCTGGCCGAAACCAAGCGCCTGTCGGAACCGCCGCCGCTGCCCTTCGACCTTTCCGGCTTGCAGCAGGAATGCTCCCGCCGTTTCGGCATGGGCGCACAGGAAACACTCGACAGCGCGCAGCGGCTTTACGAACAGTGGAAGGCCGCGACCTATCCGCGCACCGACTGCTCCTACCTGCCGGAATCGCAGTTCGCCGAGGCGGCCAGCGTGCTTGCGGCCATCACGGCCAGCGATGCCACCATGAACCAGCTCGTTGGCAAGGCCGATCCTGCGAGGCGCTCGCGCTCCTGGGACGACGGCAAGATCACCGCTCACCACGCCATCATCCCTACCGCTGCGTGCGTGCCGGTGAAGGAGATGAGCGAGGCCGACCACCGCGTGTATGACCTGATCCGGCGGCGCTACGTTGCGCAGTTCTATCCGGCCAATGAGCTCGACCGCACGCGCATCGAACTGTTGATCGAAGGCGAGCGGCTGCACGCCACCGGGCGAGTGCTCGTTGTCAGCGGCTGGCGGGCCGTGATTGCCGAGCAGTCTGATGACGAAAGCGACGACGACCAGACGCAATTACCACGCCTGAAACAGGGCGATCCGGTGCGCTGCGCCAAGGCTGAAGTCGAGCACCAGCAGACCCAGCCTCCGGCCTGCTATACCGAAGGCACGCTGATACAGGCGATGAAATCGGTGGGCCGTCAGGTGCAGGACGTGAAGCTGCGCCAGGTGTTGAAAAGCACCTCCGGCATCGGCACCGAAGCTACGCGCGCCAGCATCATCGAAACCCTGTTGAGTCGCGCCTATGTCGAGCGGCGCGGCAAGAAGAAGCACCTCGTCAGCACGCCCAAAGGCCAGGCATTGATCGCTGCCGTGCCGGAAGCCGTCAAGGATGCCGCGACTACCGCCCTCTGGGAGCAGGCGCTCGACGAAATCGCCAATGGCCGATGCGGGCTCGATGATTTTCTCGCGCAGCAACGCGGGTTGATGACGACGCTGGTATTGGCGATTAAGGCTCAGGTGGTTTTGCCCGATCATCCGGCCTCGGCGGCACCTCAATCACGCGGGAAGCCGCCGACGGCAAAACGCCCCCCCGCTGCAAAACGACAAGCCGCTACCGCCAATCCAGGCAGCGAGGCTCAGGGCTGTCCCAAGTGCAAAAACGGAAAGCTGGTGCAGAAAACAGTCCGCAAGGGGTCGCGGGCCGGGCAAAAGTTCTGGGCCTGCAACGGTTGGCCAGAATGCAGTTTTGTGCAAAGCGGATAAGCTGGAGTGAGCCGTAGACCAACCGGACTTGACCTTGGGGTTGCCCCAAGGTCTAAGGTGACGGCAGATTTCACCCAGAAACCCATGCGCCAGCTCATCAGCATTTTGCTCGTCATCAGCCTGTCGTGGATTACGACGGGCTATGCGTGCCAGATGGATACCCAGAGCCTGGTGCGCACCCTGTGCTGCTGCAAGGACAAGCACAGGGTTGTTACGGACGAGCTGGCTGTTGAGAAATCGCCGCTCAGCTCCGCCGAGGAAACGCCCTGCTGCGACATCACCGTTTCGTCATCGGTCGATCAGCAACAACCAGCGGTTGTATCCGCCTCGCCCGTTCTTGATCTCCCTGTTTTCGCCGTGCTGCCTGCGAGGGAATGGAGCATCGCCAGCCTGGTGGTCAGATTCATCAGCCTGCCCCCTCCTGCCCGTGGCCCGCCCAGTGCGGGCACCCGAACCTATTTAGCCACTGCTCGCCTGCGGCTCTAAGAGCCGCCCATCACCGCGCCTAGCGCCGGTGATGGCTCATGACCTGTGCAGCCATCCGGCTGCACCTCCTACTGTCATTCGAGAGGCTCGCCATGCGTATTTCAACTCCCCGCTTTACCCGTGTTTTGACTGCTGCTGTTCTTGCAGCAGGTTTCGTTGCCAGTGCTCAGGCACGCCCCACTGATCCGCTTTGGAAGCCCGGCCTCGTTGCCGCTACCAGCACGGCATCAGCCCCGCAACGCCAGTTGGGTGCGCCGTTCCACGGCCCCCGCCAGACCATCCCTACGCTCCGCTCTGACGGTGCGCCGCTGCAAGCGGCGCTCACGAACGATGCCGTGCGCTGGGGTGGCCCGCGCAACACCATCCCTCTCCGCAAGTAGTCTGCTCAAGACCCCGCGCTGCCAAGGCGCGGGGTCTCCTTTCGGAGAGTTCCATGAAGATGAAATTACTCGCCGCGCTCGCGGCAAGTCTCTGGCTGGCGTCCAACGCGGCGGCTCAGTTGCCTTCCGCCCACGATGCCGGTGTCGCGCTGGAGCTGGACGCGGCAACCGCGCTGGCCATCGAGCGTCAACCCCAGCTCGATGCCCTCACTGCCGAAGCTCGCGCCGCCCGCGAGCGCGGTATTGCCGCAGGCCAGTTGCCCGACCCCACGCTCAATCTCGGCATCAGCGACTTGACGCTGGAAGGCGCTGACCGCTTTACCCTGCGCCGCGAGTCCGACACGCAGATCATGGCCGGTGTGCGGCAGGCGTTCCCGCGTGCGGCCAAGCGCCAGCTCCGGCGCGAACGCGCCGAGCACGAGGCGGAGACTTTCGATGCCGAGCGCAGCGCCACCGAGCGCCTGATTGCCCGCGAGGCGGGTTTGGCCTGGCTGGATGTGTGGAAGGCCGAGGAGTCACTGCGCCTCACCAAAGCCAGCCTCGTCGAGGCCGAGCGCCAGGTGCAGGCGGCGACCATTGCGCTATCGACCAATCGAGCCACGCAGGCTGAAGTGCTCGCTGCCAAGGTCGAAGTGGAATCGCTGCGCGACCGGGTCGATGGCTATGCCCAGTCGTCGCGCCACTACCGCAATGCGCTGGCACGCTGGATCGGCGAAGCGGCATTCAATCCGCTCTGTCCCGATCTGCCAGCGGATGCCGCACCCGACGCCCCGGCGCTGATCGCCGCGCTGCGCACCCACCCGCAATTTCTGGCGGAAGCGGAGAAGGTCGCCGTCGCCGAGACTGATATTGGTCTCGCCCGCCAGGACTACCGGCCCGACTGGGCGGTGAGCCTGGGCTATGGTCACCGGCCTGAGTTTGCCGACTATGCGCAACTGCAATTCGAGATTGGCCTGCCGGTGTTCTCTGCCAATCGCCAGGATCGGCAGCTTGAATCCGCTGTCGCGATGCAGTCGGCGCAGCAGGCACGGCTTGAGGATGCCCTGCGCGAACAGACAGCCTTGATCCGTCTGAACGCCGACGACTGGCAGCGCCTGCAATCGCGCCTGCGCCGCTACGACGACAGCCTGCTGCCGCAATCGCGGGCGCGCATCGAGGCGGCACTCGTCGCCTACGGCGCGGGCACAGGCTTGCTCAAGGACGTGCTCGACGCCCGCCGCATGGCGCTCGAACTCGCCATGCAACAGCTCGACCTGCAACTCGATTCCGCGAAGCACCAAGTGCAGCTGCGCTACTTCGCACCCTGATTAGGAAGACGACCATGAAAACCAAAACCATCGCGGTGCTCACCGTCATCACCCTCGCTGCCGCTGGTGGCGGCTGGTGGCTGGCCCAGCCCGACGCGCCCCACAAGCACAAGCTCGAAAAGCGCATGACCGCCGAAGGCAAGACCTACTACACCTGCGCCATGCACCCGCAGGTGAAGCAGGGCGAGCCTGGTAGCTGCCCCATCTGCGGCATGAAGCTCACTAAACGTGCGGAAGCGTCCGCTCCGGGCGTGTCCGACGGCATGGCGATGGCGAGCGAGGACAAGAAAGTCCTCTACTGGTATGACCCGATGGTGCCCACGCAGAAGTTCGATGCACCCGGCAAATCGCCGTTCATGGACATGCAGCTGGTGCCCAAATACGCCGACGAATCGGGTGGCATGGGCGGCGGCACCATCGTAGTGATTGACCCGCGCATGGCGCAGAACCTCGGCGTGCGCGTGGCACCGGCCACGCTCGGCACCTTCTTCCAGCGCGTGGAGGCCGTGGGCAGCGTCGCGCTCGACGAACGCCGTATCGTAGTAGTGCAGTCGCGCACGGCGGGCTGGATCGAACGGCTCGATGTCCGCGCCGAAGGTGATCCGGTGAAGAAAGGCCAGCGCCTCGCGGCCCTCTATTCGCCCGATCTGTTTGCCGCCAAGCAGGAGCTGAAGCTGGCGCAGGATTCCGGCGATGCGGCACTCGCCAAGGCCAGCCAGCAGCGTCTTCGCCTGCTTGGCGGCGGCGCAGGTGCGGGTAGCCAATCCGGTGTGTTCTCACCGGCTAGCGGCTTCGTGGTGGAGCTGATGGCACGCGAGGGCGCGCAGCTCGAACCCGGTATGCCGCTGATGAAGCTCGCCGACCTGCGCCAGGTCTGGATCAACGTCGAAATCCCCGAAGTGCAAGCCGGCTGGATCGCCGAAGGCAAGAGCGCGGAGGCACGTCTCAAATCGCTGCCGGGCAAGGTGTTCGAGGGCACCGTGGACTATCTCTATCCGCAGCTCGACAGCGGCACCCGCACCCTGCGTGCGCGACTGGTGTTCGACAACGCCGACGGCGCGCTGCGGCCCGGCATGTTTGCCGACGTGAGCCTATTCGGCGGCGGCAAGCAGGACGTGTTGCTGGTGCCGAGCGAGGCGGTGATCCGCACCGGCGAGCGCACCGTGGTGATGGTGGCCGAGGCTGCGGGCCGCTATCGCCCCGCAGCCGTGACGACCGGCCCGGAACGCAATGGCGAGACGATGATTCTCACCGGCCTCGAAGCCGGACAGAACGTGGTGGTGTCGGGCCAGTTCCTCATCGACTCCGAAGCCAGCCTGCTCGGTGCCTATCAACGCATGGGCGCTGGCGCGGGCATGGCGGAGGGCATGGAGGGAATGTCCGACATGAAGGGTTCGATGGGGGAAGCAATGGGGGATTCCATGCAGCCCGCGATGCAGCCCGTAGCGGAGAAAGCCCCGTGATCGCCCGCCTCATTCACTGGAGCATCCACAACCGCTTTCTGGTGTTGCTGGCGTCCATCATGCTCGCGGCCTGGGGCGCGTATTCCACACTGACGACGCCGCTGGACGCGCTGCCCGATCTGTCGGACACGCAGGTCATCATCCGCACCACCTATCCGGGCCAGGCCCCGCAGGTGGTGGAGGATCAGGTCACCTATCCGCTCACCACCACCATGCTGTCGGTGCCGTTTGCCAAGACCGTGCGCGGCTACTCGCTGTTCGGCGAGAGCTTTGTCTATGTGCTGTTCGAGGACGGCACCGATCTGTATTGGGCGCGCTCGCGGGTGCTGGAATATCTCTCGCAGGTGCAAGGCCGCCTGCCCGCCAATGCCCGCACCGCGCTAGGGCCAGACGCCACCGGCGTCGGCTGGATTTACGAATACGCGCTGGTGGATCGAACCGGCGGCAACGACATCAGCCAGCTGCGCGCACTTCAGGACTGGTTCCTGAAATACGAGCTGAAGACCGTGCCCAATGTGGCGGAAGTCGCCACGCTCGGCGGCTTCAACAAGCAATACCAGATCGTGCTCGATCCCTCGCGCCTGCGCGCCTTCAAGCTGCGCGTGGAGGCCGTGATGCAAGCGGTGCAGGAGGCCAATGGCGAAACCGGCGGCTCAGTGCTGGAACTGGCCGAGGCTGAATACATGGTGCGCGCGCGCGGCTATCTGAAAACGCTCGATGACTTCCGCAGCA
>CAZHTI010000100.1:0-3704 GCA_964535755.1 uncultured Salinisphaerales bacterium
ACTTCGGCTCGGCAGGCGGGGGGTCAAGACCCTCAACGGGCAGTTTTTCCGGCTCGCCGGTAAAGCGCGGCGCGCTGTCGAAGACAAAGAGGTCGAAGATCGCCCAAACCCTAGCCGCAACCTCGCGCAGATAAGGCACAAAAGCAGGGCCGCTTTGCTCGCCGGCGGGGGCATAGGCGACGGTGCTCAGACCCAGCTTTTTGCCAATAAACACGGCGCGGTAGGCGTTGTACTGCTGGGTGATTAGGGTGACTCGATTGAGCCCAAACACCAACTTGCCGCGCGCCACGGAATCGAAGGTGCGATACCCCGCGAAGTCCATGGTGATCACCGCAGGCGGCACTCCTGCCTTCACCAAGGCTTGGTACATCTTGCGCGGCTCGTTGTAGTAGGCGTCAGGGTTCGCACCCGAGACGATCAACTGCTTGATTTTGCCCAGTTTGTAGAGCTCGACTGCCGCGTCAATCCGGCCGGTGAAGTGCGGGTTGGACTTGCCGTTGCGGGTAAACGGCGAAGTCCCAAGCACGAGGCCGACTTCGTTTTCCGGCAGCAGCGCCCAGTTGGTGAAGACGTAGTCATCGGTACTGTTGATGACCCAACGGTTGCCCAGCAGCACCACGGCGAAGGCAATGAACAGCGACCACCGCAGCGTGCGGTAAAAGCGGCGTCGAAACCGCGCTTTGGTGGTTGCGTACACGCGGGAGCCGTCTTAGGCGCCGAGTAGCCGACAGAACATGAAGAAGAACAGGCCCAGCTGCGCCGCCCAGAACGTGGCGCGCAGCATCACCAAAGGCACGCTGGTGCCAGCGAGGTGGGCCAAGCTCTGGCCGACGCGGGCGTAGACGACGTAGGCGGCGAAGGGCTCGATGAGCGCAGTCTTGCCCAAGGCCGCAGCCGCCAGCACGATGACGGCGAACAAGGGCAGGTTCTCTAGGGAGTTGGCGTGGGCGTCTTCAATGCGGCGGATCAGCGGGAAGTCTGACGCCGGCTTATTGCCGCGAGGCCAGCTATTGATCGCGGTGCCTCCGAGCACCCGGGTGCCGCGATAGAGAAACACGGCGGCGACCAGCAGGGCGGTCCAGAGTGCGAAGCAGAGCAAGGCGGTTATTGCGGTCATGGCTTATGGCTTCCGGTTTGGCTTAAGGGTGCGATGAGCCGGAGAGTTTGGCGGCTGAGCCAAGCCAGAGCAACCACCGACCAGCGCTATTGCGGATTAGTCATCCGAGCTCAGCAGCAAGGCGCTCACCGCTGCACTGAGCAGGCTAAACAGCAGCGCGCCCCAAAATGCAGCCCAGAAGCCATCGACGCCAAAACCCGGCACTAACCACGCGGCAAGCCCGAACATCAGCGCGTTAATCACCAAGCTGAATAGTCCCAGCGTGAGGACCGTCACCGGCAGCGCGAGCAAGGACACCAAAGGCTTGAGCACGAGGTTGACCGCGCCGAGCGCGACTGCGGCAATCAGGGCAGGCATCCAGCCGCTCAGCTGTATGCCGGGGATGACATAGGCGGTACCAATCAAACAGGCGGCATTGATCAACCAGGCCAAGAGCATTTTCATCGCGGAGTCCTTTCGCTTTTTTGTTTTGGTGCGGCACTTTCCTGCGGCCCAGCTTGCAGCCCGATGAACGAGGCCGACTCTATATTCCGCGCCAGCCATCGTCCAAACAAAACAGCCCCGCAATGGCGGGGCTGCTTCGCAAAGGGCAACGCTGATTAGCTAATGCGGCTATCCATATTGACCTGCCGCACCGCAGGTGCTGGCCAGCCAGCCGCAGCGCCGGTGTCGTTGATCGCTTTGTTGGCGTCAAAGTAAACCTGCCAGTAGTGGTTGTTGTGGCAGTAGGGGCGCACCGCCAGTTTGGCGCCGTAGTTGTTGAACTCCAGCAACTCGACGTCGGGCGCGCCGGTGGTGTTGGGGATTTTGGCCAATGCGGCCTTTAGGCGCTGGATGGCGTCGTGGACATCCACGCCGTGGGCCAGTTGGCAGAACAGTTCCACGCGGCGGAACGGGTTGACGGTGTAATTGACGATGTTGTCGGCGAAGATTTTGTTGTTGCCGACGGTTACCCGCAGGTTGTCCGGCGTGGTGATGGTGGTGGCGAACAGGCCGATCTCGTAGACATCGCCAGTCACGCCACCAGCCGAGATGAAATCACCGACCTTGAAGGGACGCAGAATCATCAAGAAGGTGCCCGCGGCGAAGTTAGCCAGCAAGCCAGACCAAGCCGCACCAATGGCAATACCGGCTGCGGCCAGCAAGGCGGCAAAGCTGGTGGTCTCGATCCCGACGACGGAGAGAATCGCGATCACCAAGGCGATGCGCATGACGACTTTGAGCGCGGCTTCGGTGTAGCGGATCAGGGTGGCGTCCACCTTTTGCGCGGTCATGCCGCGGTTGGTGATCTTGCCAATCAGGTTGATGACGATGCCGCCGATGATCCACAGCGCAATCGCAGCTAGGATTTTGACGCCGAACGTGGTGGCGTAGCCCATCAACACGGTGTTCCATTCAGTTGCTTTTTCAAACATGACAGCTCCCTAAAAGTGTGGTGGCTGCGTGGTCGCAGCGCGGCGCATTATCGAGAGCTAGATGAACAGCTGATGTATGCGGGCCGCCATCGCGCTACCCTGTCGCGATGCGCAATATCTCCGCCAAAGCCACGACACTACGGGCCGCAACCGCCGTCGCCAGCCTCCATATGCCCCCAGAAATCGTGCAGTTGCTGCGCGATAAGCGGGTAGAAAAAGGCGACGCACTGGAAATCTCCCGTGCCGCTGGCCTGTTGGCCGCGAAGCGAACCTGGGAGTTACTGCCGCTCTGCCACCAAATACCGCTCACCGGCATCGACATTCGCTACACGCTGCAAGACGCCCAAGTCGATGTCGAAGTCACCGTAGAAACACTCTCCGGCACCGGGGTGGAAATGGAGGCGCTTACCGCCGCCAGCATCACCGCACTCACCCTCTATGACCTGCTCAAACCGCACGCTGGCAATGTCATGCAGATCGACGCCGTGCGGCTGTTAGCTAAGGCCGGCGGCAAAACCGACTACGCGCGCAGGCTCTCGCCAGAAGGCCGCGCCGTGCTGCTGCTCACCAGCAACGCCGTGGCTCAAGGCCGCAAACGCGCCAATGCCGCCGAGCTCCTGCAACAGGGCTTGGCCAGCAGTGGTTTTGTGGTGGAAGCGGTGGAGGTGGTAGGGCAAGCGCCGGAGCAGATCCAAGCGCGCCTCCAGCACTGGTTGGCACAAGGGGTGGATCTGATCGGCACCGTCGGCGGCACTGGCCTAGGCAAGAGCGATGAGACCGTCGCCGCCGTGCGGCCACTGCTGAGCCGGGAGCTCCCCGGTTTGATGGAAGCGGCACGCAGCTACGGCGGCCTGCGCACGCCCTACGCGATGCTCTCCTCAGGGATCGCGGGGCTCGCAGGCAGCAGCTTGGTGATCACCTTTCCCGGCTCTAGCCGTGGTGCGGCGGAGACTTGGGCGGCCCTCAGCGCCGGCGTGGTGCACGCGGTGGAAGGTTTGCGGCGCTAGCGCTTTTTTGGATTAACCAATTGTTTTTTAAGTAACAATATGGAATATCTGCTGGCCCTCTCCCGCCCCTAACGGGGCACCCTCTCCCGCTGGCGGGAGAGGAAAATGTTTTGGCCCGGCTTGCGGGAGGGTGATGCAACAGCATCGGCCAAAAAAAGGCCCGCT
>CAZHTI010000100.1:3804-6602 GCA_964535755.1 uncultured Salinisphaerales bacterium
TTGGCCCGGCTTGCGGGAGGGTGATGCAACAGCATCGGCCAAAAAAAGGCCCGCTTGCGCGGGCCTAAATCCTTGCTGCGGAGACTTACATGCCGATGATGCCGCCGTCGTTCTTGGTGACCATCACCGTGGCAGAACGCGGGCGGGCGGTGCTAGAGGGTGCCGGGGCGACGGTTGCGTCGCTACCAGCGGGCCAGCGGCTGACGTACTTGCTCGGGTCATTGATGTCGGCAGATGCGGTGCCCTCGCCCGGATGTTGGACGTTGACGAACATAGTCTTGCCGTCCGGGGTGATGTCCACGCCCGTGATCTCACACCCCTTAGGCCCGACGAAGAAGCGCCGGATCGAAGGCGTCTGGCCGAATTCACCCGGGATGGTCACCAACATCTGATTGTTGGAGAGTGCCTGCGTGCCGGAGCCGGCAGCGCCAGTCCCGTTGGTGAAGTTGCTGCCGTCGTCGGTTTGGATCCACAACAGGCCGCGTGGGTCCATCCACAGACCGTCGGGGCTGGAGAAATCATTGTCCGCCGTCAGGCCCGAGAGATTGTTGCCAGCGTTATCCGCACGCGCACCGAACACCATGATCTCCCAGCGGAAGCTGGTGGCGGAGTTGTCATCGCCCGCTTCGCGGATGCGGATGATGTGGCCGTTGGTGTTACCCACGCGGGGGTTGGCGGCATCGACTTCGATGTCCTTGCCGCCCTTGTAGATTTCCGCCATCTCGGTCGCGTTGCCGTTGCTGCGGCCGGAATTGTTGGTCAGGGTGAAGAACACCTCGCCGGTGGTGGGGTTCACGGCCGCCCACTCTGGGCGATCCATGCTGGTCGCACCCGCGAGGTCAGCCGCACGGCGGGTGACGAGTGCCACGTCCGCTTGGCTGCCAAAGCCGTTGCTGGCAGAAAGGCCATTCTGGCCCGGAGCCAGTTCCAGCCAATCGCCGGTGCCATCGGGATTGAAGCGCGCCGCGAACAGCTTGCCGCTGTCGAGGTATTTATCGCCCACGGCGATGCCGCCGCCGACGTCCGCCGTGCTCCAGTTGGCGGTGGAGACAAACTTGTAGATGTACTCAAAGCGACCGTCATCGCCCATGTAAAACACGACCGGCTTGCCCGCGCGCGCGGGTGCAGGCCATGCGCCTTCGTGCGCCATGCGGCCCATCGCCGTGCGCTTTTTGATCGCTGCGGCAGGGTTGAATGGGTCGATCTCGACGTTGAAGCCGAAGGTATTGGGCGCGTTGCGGTAGTCCGCCAGCGCATCGGCACCGGTGGCGGTGCAGTCGAAGCGCTTGAACTCCTCCTCGTTGCCATCCGCAGTGTCCCAGTTCAGACCTTGGAAGCCGACGAAGTCCTGCGTGGCGGAGCCAGTCGCGTTGATGGTGCGGATCGAATAGCGCTCGATGTCATCGCGGCGGGTTTGGTCCGCCTTGCCACGGAAGAAGTAACCGGCCCAGTTTTCCTCACACGCTAGGTAGGTACCCCAAGGGGTGTAGCCGTTGGCGCAGTTGTTCAGCGTGCCTTGCACGTTAATGCCATCGCCAAAAGTCACACCGTTGGCCGTGTAGCTCTTGTGCTTGAGGCGTGCGTCGCCAGCCAAGGGGCCAGACACCAGCATCGGCGTGCGGGTGGTGACGCGGCGATTCTTGCTGCTCGCCAAGTTGACGCTGTGGGCGTTGCCGCTGGCGCCACGGGCGATCTCCACCACGGAGACGCCATGCGCTTCGGTCTCCTTCAGGCACTGCGCGCTGGGGCGGCGGTTGCCGCCGGTGCGGGCAAAGTTGGTTCCGGCAGGGTGCAAGAACAGCTCCAACATCGCTTCGTGGTTCTGAACCAGCAGGCCACGCGCAGAGTTGTCGAACTGGAACGTCCCCGCCGCGCTCATCCCGAAGTAATAGAGACCGTCGTTCTGATCGCCGATGCGGTTGGCAAAATCGGTGTCGGTGCCGTCGTTCTTATAGGCTGGGGTCGCGCTCGTCACTGGGTCACCGGTGCGCACGAGTACCGTGGCGGTATAGCCAGAGGGCACGCGCACGCGGTCGTCGAGGCTTCTGGGCACGCTGCTGACGGCGGGGCTGGGGGCCATCAAATCGCCGGTGCCGTCACCGCCGGAGCAGGCTGCCAAAAAGCTGCTGCCAGCAGTCATCGCCGCAGTTGCGGTAATCCCTTTGGCCAGCACTTGGCGGCGGGTAATTTCGCTCGCCAACAGGGTGCGGAAGGAATTGGCGCTGAACTCAGCGGAAGGATTATCGTTTTGTTCGGGGTGGTGCGACATACAGATCCTCAAGATTGCGCCGCGTCGCGGCTCGTAGGGCTGGGCTGATCTAGCGCCAGCAATCTAGGGGGGCTCTGTGTCAGTTCCGCGTCAGATTGATTGCAGAACCAGAGCAAGGCGCGCAGGGCGCTGGCGAGCGGTCGACGGGCAGTGCGACGCGCTGCACCCAAGCCCAAAAGCCACCACACTGCGGTCTGGATGGGCGATTGCTCCGCCGCCAGCGACCACGCTCTAGCTCTACGCCGAGGGCTTAGGGCGATCGCTGCGCAAGCTGCACGGCGGGCCGGGGCCGCGCGGGAGCACGCGCTTGGCTGCCGCCCTCACCCAGCGCCTGACGATCGCCCGCGCTCGGGGCAATACGGGCTTGGAGCGATACCACCATGCCGTGCTTGGCGGGCAGCACCCCGCGTGCGAGTTTCAGCGCGCGCGACCACACCAGCCGCGCCTGAGCGGCGTCGCTTGCCACGAGCAGATCCCCCTTGAGCGCCATGAGGCCCAGGGCCAAAGAGTTTTGCGCGGGCAGGAACTG
>CAZHTI010000100.1:6702-8435 GCA_964535755.1 uncultured Salinisphaerales bacterium
GCCGCCGAGGTGAGCACGGCGGCATAGTGCAGACCGGCACGCACGGTGACGGCGTCCCTCTCGCCCAGACGAGCCTCGCTTTGGCGCCAGCCCTCGGCGGCCAAGGCCTTGGCTTGCGGGATTAGCCCCAACTCCATAAAGGCACGGCTCTTACTGGCGTTCAGCCGCTGCTGCACCGCCGGGTCGGACTCCCAGAGCGCCTTGCTGGTAGCCGCACCCGCATCGGCGACGATGCCCGCCAAGGATTGGCGGCTCTGCGCACTTTGGTAGGGGTCTAGCTTCGCCAACAGCGCTTCGCCCAGCACCTCGTGGATCGCCACTTCCCGAGCCTGTTGTGAGGCCACGGCCGCCTGCGCGTGGTGCGCGCGCAGCACCTGCGTGATCACGATCACTAAAGCCAGCACAATCAATACAGAAACGATCCACCACGGGCGCGCATTGACGGCCGGGCCACGGCCTTTCGGGTTGACTTTGGCCGTCTCCACCGCCACTGGCACCGCAGCGGGGGTCGCCGCCTGCGCCATCGCTTGCGCTTGCGCTTGGCGCGTCAGTTGCGCCGCTGCACGCGCTTGCGGCAAATCGCGCAGCATCTGCGCTAGCTCGCGCGCCGAGCCGAGTCGCTGGTTCAGGCTCTGGTGCGTCGCACGCGTCAAAACGCCAAGCAACTGCGGGTCCGGCAGCATCCCCTCCCAGCCGGGCGATAAGGCCGCGGTCCAGCGCCCGGTCAGTAAGTGATAGCCAATCACCCCCAAGGCATAGATATCCGACGCCATCGACGGCGCGACGCCTTCCTGTAATTCCGGCGCCAGGTAGCGCTCGGGAATTACCCCTAAAGTCCGGCTAATTTGCGGCCAAGTTGAAGCCAGCCCCGTGCAAACCTGTATCTGCATGGGCCGCCCGGACAACTCAGTCACTAAGAAGCAGTCCGGATTAAGGCCGCCCTCAAAGTGCAGACCCGCCTCATGCACCACCGCCACTGCCTCGCAGATATCCGCAAAAAAGCCGAGGCGCTCATCGGTTCGCGTCGCCAAAAGCCTCTGGTTTTGCGCCAACCAATCGGGCAAAGCAGAGGCTTGTAGGGGGTCACGGGTAATAAAGTAGGGCGCTTGGTCCAGCTCCCACTCGCGCATCGGCACCGCAAACGCGGCGGATTCCGGCCGCGCCTGCAATTTGCGGCAAAACTGCACCTCGCGCCGCAGTTGCGAGCGCGTGCTGGATTCAGACCCGACGATCAATAGCCGGGGCGCTAAATCATCCACCCGCTCGCCACTCCACAGGCCGCGCTTCTCGTCCACCAAGCGCAGCAGCCGCAACTCCGGATGGCGCGGCAGCGGATGCCGTGCGCGCAATTGCATTTTGCAGTCTTCTGGCTCGATCTCGACGACATCTGCTACTAAACGGTAGCCAAGACCATGCACCGTCTTGATCATCGTCTGCTCGTCATAGCCCATCGCATCGCGCAATTTCGCCATGCTCTTCGTCAGCACCGATTCCGACACCGTGCGGCCTGACCACACCCAGCGACACAAATCCTGCTTGCTCACCACGTCGTTTCGACGCCGCAGCAGTGCGATCAAGCAATCCAAGGGCTTGGGCTCCACCGCCACCCGCTCACCGTTGCGTCGCAACTCACGGCTCACCTCATCAAACTCGACAACGCCCAAGCGCCAGCGGCGCTTGCCGATCAACTCATCACCCAATTCAGACCAATCTGGTGGGACTTTCTTGCCCAT
>CAZHTI010000101.1:0-8406 GCA_964535755.1 uncultured Salinisphaerales bacterium
ATCGTTCACCGGTATGCCTTCGGTGATGCAGACGATGATTTTGATGCCGGCATCAGCGGCTTCGAGAATGGCATCGGCAGCACCCGGCGCTGGCACGTAAATCATGCTGGCGTCGGCACCGGTGGACTTCACGGCCTCGTGGGCGGTGTTGAAGACCGGCAGATTGAGGTGCGTGCTACCGCCCTTGCCGGGGCTAATGCCGCCGACCATTTGGGTGCCGTACGCAATGCACTGCTCAGAGTGGAAGGTGCCCTGTTTGCCGGTAAAGCCTTGGCAGATCAGCTTGGTGTGTTTGTTGACGAGGATGGACATGATGGTTTCCGTTAGACGTGGGACGTAGGGCGTGGGACGCGCAGGCAATTAGCCTTTCGCCAGAGCCACAACCGTCTTGGCAGCTTCAGTGAGATCGCTCACGGGGGTGATTTTTAGCCCGCTCTTCTCCAGCAATTCGCGGCCCTTTTCCATGTTGGTGCCTTGCAGACGGGCAACGACTGGAATCTTCAAGCCCACTTGCTTAGTGGCTTCGATGATGCCCTCAGCAATCAAGTCGCAGCGGACGATACCGCCGAAGATGTTGACGAAGATCGCCTTCACGTCGGGAGCGGAGGTGATCAGTTTGAAGGCGTTGGTGACGCGCTCGGTCGTGGCACCGCCGCCGACATCCAAGAAGTTCGCGGGTTCCCCGCCGTGCAGCTTGACGATGTCCATGGTCGCCATCGCGAGGCCGGCACCATTCACCATGCAGCCGATGTTGCCGTCGAGTGAGACGTAGTTAAGGTCGAACTGCTGGGCAACACGCTCGCGCTCGTCTTCCTGTGAAAGATCGCGCTGGTCGGCGATCGGCTTCTGGCGGTAAAGCGCGTTCTCGTCAAAATTGAGCTTGGCATCGAGGGTGAAGATGTTGCCCTCTTTGGTGACGATCATCGGATTGATCTCAACCATCGAAGCATCGCAGTCGATCAAGATTTTGTAGATGCCGGTCAGCGTTTTGGTGAACTGGTCCGCTTGTTCTTTATTGAGGCCCAAGAAGAACGCCAGCTCGCGGCATTGGTAGGGTTGCAGGCCAGCGGCAGGGTGCACGGCAATGCTTTTGATTTTCTCCGGGCTGTGCTCGGCGACTTCTTCGATATCCATGCCGCCTTCTGGGCTGGCCATGAAAATGATTTTTTCCAGTGCGCGGTCAACGAGCGCGGCGACGTAGAGCTCGCGGGCGATGTTGCTGGGCTTCTCGACCCAGACGGTGTTGATCGGCAAGCCTTTGGCGTCGGTCTGCTTGGTGACCAAGCGCTGGCCGATCATTTTGCGTGCGGCTTCTTCGACGGCGTCGAAGCCTTCTACCAACTTGACGCCACCGGCCTTGCCGCGGCCACCCGCATGTACTTGGGCCTTAACGACGAACTTCTCGCCGCCGAGCTCCTTCGCCATCGCGCGGGCTTGTTCAGCAGAGGTCGCGAGACGGCCTTCCGGAACGGCAATACCGTACTTTGCGAACAACGCCTTCGCCTGATATTCGTGGAGATTCATGGGAGCCCTTGGGATTTGTCTGGTGTGGGGGCGCGATTGTGGCCCAAAGCGCCGCGCTGCGGCAAAAATCTGCGGGCTACACTTTGCACATCGGCAGCTCAAACACCCATTAGCGATAGGCGACCCACCCTCATGTACCTGATTTTTCGACTGCTTGTGCTCGCTGGGCTCGCTTACCTCGCCTACGGACTATGGCGGCGCTGGCAGCTGCAAGCCTTGGAGCGGCGCAAGCCGCCGCAGGGGTTCTCGGAAGTCCAAGACCCTCTGGTGCGCTGCGAGCGCTGCGGCATCCAAATCCCCAGCTCGCAAGTCGCTGCAATGCGCGCCAACTGCCGGCAATGCGGGCCTGACGCCGCATGAAGTGGGCGCCGAGCGGCATCCGCGCCGCTCCCACCGCCGCGACGACTCCCGCTGGAGTTCCGGACGATTGGCGGGTACTGCTGGGCTTAAACCTCTACCGAATGCTGCTCGTGACCGGCTTGCTGGCGATTCAGCAAACTGGCGTGCTGCCGGACTTCTTCCCCGACGGACACGCCGGAACCTTCAAAGCTGTATGCATTGGTTATGCGATTGCCGCGCTGCTGCTCATCCTGCCTTGGCAGTACCGCAGGCCAAGTCTGACACTGCAAGCGCTCGCCAATCTGGCGACAGACATCGTCTTCCTTGTGGTCTTGGTGAGTGCCACCGGCGGCGTGCCGGGCGGGCTGGCGATGCTCTTGGTGCCGCCAGTGCTCGCGGTGTCACTGCTGCTCACGCCGCGTCTGGCACTCGCCGCCGCCGCGAGTGCGACGATGGCGCTGTTCTTACAGGAGCTGCTGCGCTACGGGCCGTGGTTTGGCACCCGGGCGGATTACGCCGCAGCAGGCGTGATGGGCTTGATGTTCTTCGCCACCGCGATTGCCGCCAACGCAGTCGCCCAGCGTGCCCGCAAGAGCGAGGCCTTCGCCGAGTTGGTTGGTTCTGAGTTTGAGGACTTAGCAAGGCTCAACCAGACCGTGCTGGAGACGATGCTCACTGGCGTGGCGGTGGTTGACCACGAAAACCGTCTGCGTACGCTCAACCCCTCCGCCGCCGAGCTGCTGCAAGCGCCGCAAAAGACCGTTGGCGAGCCGCTCGCGAGCTATTCGCAGCCGCTGCATGACGCCCTGCTGCGCTGGCGCAGCGGTGCTGCCACGCAAGAGGGCCCCATCGCGCCCGTCCGCGAAGGGGCCTCCGAGTTACTGCCCAGGTTTCGCCGCCTGCACCGCTCGCCAACCGCACCCGTCCTCATACTTTTGGAAGACGCCGCGCGCGTCCGCGATCAAGCGCAGCAGATCAAGCTCGCGGCATTGGGCCGTCTCTCGGCCAGCATCGCGCATGAAATCCGCAACCCCTTGTCGGCCATCCACCATGCTGCGCAGCTCTTGGATGAGGCCTGCAAAAGTGGGGAGCTCAACTCCGCGACCGACGCCAAGCTGATCGACATCATCCAGCGTCACTCGCGCCGCATCGACGTGATCGTCCGCGACGTGCTCAACCTTTCGCGCCCGGCGGGGCAGTCCGTGGTGTTGGATTTGTCGGACTGGCTACCGCGCGCACTCGGTACCTACTCCGAGGCTAAGCCCCAGCAGACGCCGCAATTGCTGATCGAGCCCAAGTTGCGCTGCCAGTTTGACCCCAACCACCTGCAGCAAGTCCTGTTCAACCTGCTCGATAACGCTTGGCTGCATGGGCGTAGCAACGACGCGCCGCCGGAGGTCACCGTGCGCGCCCGTCGCATCTATGCGCAGGGCGGATTTTTGGAGGTTGAGGACAATGGCCCCGGGGTGAGCAAGGCCGACGCCCAACACCTGTTTGAGCCATTTTTCACCACCACCACCAGCGGCTCCGGCCTAGGCCTCTATTTGGCGCGCGAGCTCTGTGCCTACAATCAGGCCAAGCTCACGCTGCATGATCGCCGCGGCGGCGGCGCGGTGTTCCGCATTACGTTTGTCTCTCCCGAAGAATCCCCTACCCCTTAGCGCCCCATGAGCACATCTTTAAGCGGCCACGCACTGATCGTGGACGACGAGGCGGACATCCGCGAGTTGATCGAGCTCACGCTGATGCGCATGGGCCTCAAAACGCAGGCCGCCGATAGCCTCGCCCATGCGCGGCAGTTGCTGCTCAAACATAGCTTTGACTTCTGCATCACCGACATGCGTCTGCCCGATGGCATGGGCTTGGAATTAGTGCGCGAAGTCAGCCACAAGCTGCCGATTGCGGTCATTACCGCCTATGGCTCGGCGGAGATGGCGGTGGAGAGCCTCAAAGCCGGTGCTTTCGACTTCGTCTCTAAGCCGATCGAACTCGGCACTCTGCGCAAGCTGGTCACGGCAGCGCTCAAACTGAAGGAAGCACCTCCCACGCGCAAGCCCAGCGCCACAGTGGAGATCCCCGAGCCAGTCGCAGATGACGGCGGCCTGCTCGGCAACACTGCGGCCATCCTGCAATTGCGCGGGATGATCGACCGCTTAGCCCGCAGCCAAGCACCCGTGCACATCGCCGGCGAGAGCGGCACCGGCAAGGAGCTGACGGCGCGCTTGGTACACGCCCGCAGCCCGCGTGCAAGCGGGCCGTTTGTGCCGGTCAACTGCGGCGCGATCCCCACGGAGCTGATGGAGAGCGAGTTCTTTGGCCACGTCAAAGGTGCCTTCACGGGTGCGGTCAAGGACAAGCAGGGCCTGTTTCAGGCGGCAGAAGGCGGCACTTTGTTCTTGGATGAGGTTGCCGACCTGCCGCTGCACATGCAGGTGAAGCTACTGCGCGCTGTGCAGGAGCGCGCCGTGCGGCCGGTGGGTGCGGAGAACGAAAACCCAGTCAACGTGCGGATTATTTCTGCCACCCACAAAAACCTCGCCGGACTGGTGGCGATGGGCGCGTTCCGGCAAGACCTCTATTACCGACTGAATGTCATCGAGGTACGCACCCCGCCCCTGCGCGAGCGCCGTGACGACATCCCCTTGCTGGCTGAAGCCGCGCTCAAACGGCTCGCGCCGACTGCTGGCTTTACCCGCCTGCCGCGGCTAGAAGCGCGGGCCAGTCACGCGCTGTTTAGCTATGACTTTCCGGGCAATGTGCGCGAGCTCGAGAACATCTTGGAGCGTGCACTGACGCTCTGCGATGGGGACCGGATTAGTGCTGAGGACCTGCAACTGAGCGGCAGAGCGCCAGGGCTTGACTCAGGCCAGCCCTTCGGCAGCAATACCCTGCCCCCAGAGTTCACCAATACGCTGACGCCCAACTTTGGCAACACCATTGTTCCGAACTTTGGCAGCACCCTCGGTCACGCAAGGCCAGCAGGCGCAGCGACACTGCCCGCCGATGACCTGCCCTTTGACGCCCACGTCGAAGAGCTAGAGCGCAAGGCGATCATCGATGCGCTGGAGAAATGCCGCTACAACAAAACGCGCGCGGCGGCGATGCTGGGCATGAGCTTCCGCTCACTGCGCTACCGCATCAAAAAGCTGGGGATTGAATAGGCCCTAGGGCGCTGCGGCGGCGTCCGCCGCCAAGCACTGCTGCATGAAGACCTTACGCTCCGCACCGGTCTTAGGCTCTTGCCGCAGCTGCTCTAAGCACGCACCGAGCCGCTTCTTAAAAGCTAGCCGCTCGGCATCGCTGCGCAGTGGTTTAGCCGCAGGCCCCTGAGTGCTCGGCGCTTTCTGAATTGTCTCGCTGGTTGCTGGAGGTGCTTCGGAAGGGGCGATGGGCTCGGCGGCCTCAATGGTCGAGTCCACCGCGCCGAACTCCACCTGCACCTGACCACCGGAGAGGCAGGTGCTAAAAAACGCACGGCGCGCCGCCCCGCGCAGCGCTTTCTCGCGCGCCAGCGCGGCACAGTCCTTCATACGCTGCTGTTGCGGGCTCAGCTCCTGTACCGATTCCGCAGCTTGCTCGCCGACCGCAGCAGGTACCGAGGTGTCCGCACCGTTTGCTGTAGCAGCCAACAGCAGGGCCATCGCTAGCCCCAGCACCGCTAGAGCCCGCGCTGACATTGCCCGCCTACCAGACCCCGGTGTTGGGCATCGACGCCCAAGGCTCTTGCGGCGGCAGTGGCTCACCCGCCTGCAACAGCTCCACCGAGATGCCGTCCGGCGAGCGCACGAAGGCCATGTGGCCGTCACGCGGCGGGCGGTTGATGACCACGCCCTGAGTCAACAGGTGCTCGCAGAGCGCGTAAATATTCTCGACGCGATAGGCCAAGTGGCCGAAGTTGCGGCCGCCGCTGAGTTGCTCGGGCGCCCAGTTATAGGTGAGTTCGACTTGCGCAGACTCGTTACCCGGTGCGGCCAAAAACACGAGGGTGAACTCGCCCTTGGGGTAGTCCTTGCGGCTCAGCTCTTTGAGGCCCAGCTGGTTACAGAAGAAATTCAGCGAGGCGTCGAGATTGCTGACGCGCAGCATCGTGTGCAGGTACTGCATGGCGGCTATCCGGTCAGGGTCGCGAGGTCGATGACAAAGCGGTACTTCACGTCACCCTTGAGCATGCGTTCGTAGGCTTCGTTGATGTCCTGCATCTTGATGAGCTCAACCTCGCTGGTGATGCCGTGCTCGGCACAGAAGTCGAGCATTTCCTGGGTCTCAGCGATGCCGCCGATCAGCGAGCCGGCCAAGCTGCGGCGCTTGCCAATAAGCCCGAACATGGAGATCTCCGGCGGCTTATCCGGCACGCCGACTAAGGTCATGGTGCCCTCGCGCTTGAGCAGGCCCAAGTAGGCGTTGAGGTCGTGCGGTGCGGAGACGCAATCGAGGATGAAATCGAAGCTGTTGGTATGCGCCTTCATCTGCGGCTTCTCGCTGCTGATGACCACACTGTGCGCGCCGAGCTTGAGCGCATCGGGCACCTTGTTGGGCGAGGTGGTAAACACCACCACCTCGGCACCAAAAGCGCGGGCAAATTTCACCGCCATGTGGCCCAAACCACCTAGGCCGACCACGCCGACCTTCTGGCCCTTGCCGACCTTCCAATGGCGCAGCGGGCTCCAGGTGGTGACGCCGGCGCAGAGCAAGGGCGCTACGGCCGCGAGATTGAGCTTGTCGGAGACCTTTAGCGTGTAGGCCTCATCGACAACGATGTGCTTGGCATAGCCGCCGTAGGTCGGTGAGCCATCGTAATAGCGGCTGTTGTAGGTGCCGACCATACCGCGCTCGCAATACTGCTCCAGCCCCTCGCCGCAAGAGCCGCAGGTGCGGCAGCTATCGACAATGCAACCAACGCCGACGGTGTCGCCGACCTTGAACTTGCTGACCTTGGGCCCGATGCGGGCGACGCGGCCGACGATTTCATGGCCTGGCACCATCGGGAAAATGCCGCCGCCCCACTCGGCACGCGCTTGGTGGATGTCGGAGTGGCAAACGCCGCAATAGAGGATGTCGATGCCGACGTCGTGGCTACCGGGTTCGCGGCACTCATAAGCAAAAGGGGCAAGCCGCGCCTTGGCGGTATGGGCAGCGTAGGCAAGCGTGGGGAGCATGGGGGAATCTCTTGGGGTCTGAAAGGCTTTGGGATGATAGCTGCGCAAGTGCTGAGGCTGCGCCTACAACCCTACTTCAATGGCAGACCACCCCGTCAGGCTGCGCCTGCCACCCCTCCACGGGAGAGGAAAGCGGGATTCCCCTCCCGTGGAGGGGTGCCCCGTAGGGGTGGGGTGGTCGCGGCTGCCGCGCACAATCAGAAGGCGGTTGCAGCCGCGCGAGCGCAAAAAAAGCCGAAGAGTCAATCGCCCGCCGGCTTGCTGCGCAGTTGCTTGACCTGCCCGCGCTGGGTTTTCTCGTCCACCCGCTTGCGCTTGGCCGCGCGACTGGGCTTGGTGGGGCGACGCTCAATCGGCACCTCGCTCGCCGCCACCAGCAGCACCAGCAGCCGCGCGATGGCATCGGCGCGATTTTGCTCTTGGCTGCGGAAGCGCTGGGCCTTTATCACCACCACCCCCTCGCGTGTGGCTTTTTGCCCCGCTAATTGCAGCAGGCGCTCGCGGCAGTCCTCCGGCAGCGAGCAGCGTGGCACATCGAGACGCAACTGAATCGCACTACTGGTTTTGTTGACGTGCTGCCCACCCGCCCCTTGGGCGCGAATCGCGGTGAATTCGAGCTCTTCGAGCGGCAGGCTCAAGTCGGGCGTGATGACTAACATCGCGCCAGTGTAGTGGCTGTGTGCAAGGGCAGCCCTAGCAAAACTGCCAGCGATGCCCCATGTTGGTGGTCAACCCCGTTCACCTCGGAGCGCGCCATGCTCAGCAACTTGTTTGGCAGCAGTTTGAAGATCAAGCCCAGTGACTTCCCCAAGCCGGTGTTGGACGAAACCCCCAGCGACACTGGGCTAAGGCAAGCCGTGCTAGCTGGCGGTTGCTTCTGGTGCACGGAAGCCGTGTACCGCGAACTGCGCGGCGTGGTCGCGGTAGTGAGCGGCTACTCGGGCGGCAGTGCTAAGGACGCCAATTACGACGCCGTCTGCACCGGCCGCAGCGCCCACGCCGAGGTGATTCAGATCAGCTACGACCCCAAGCTGATTAGCTTTGGCGCTCTGCTGCGGGTGTTTTTCTCGGTCGCGCACGACCCAACCCAAGTGAATCGCCAAGGCAATGACGTTGGCACGCAATACCGCAGCGCTATTTTTTACGCCGACGCCGAGCAGGCTGAGATTGCCCGCGCCTACATCGCCCAACTCGAAGCGGCGCAGGTGTTTTCGGCCCCAATCGCCACTCGGTTAGAGCCGCTGGAGGCCTTCTTTGACGCCGAGCCCTACCACCAAAACTACGCCGCACTGCACCCCAATCAGGGCTACATCGCCGGCGTGTCGCGGCCCAAGGTGGAGAAGCTCCGCGCCTATTTTGGGGATGCGCTCAAGCGGTCTTAGGACGT
>CAZHTI010000102.1:0-1847 GCA_964535755.1 uncultured Salinisphaerales bacterium
ACCGGGGACGACGTTTTGCAAGTCGGCAGGCAGTTGGGCGAAGAGCTTGCCGTTCTCCCAGTTGAGCACCTGCGCATCGACCGCGCGGATGCGCCCGCGTGGCGTCGGCAGCATCAGCCGCACGGTGCCGCCGCTGCTGCCAAAACAATTGCCCTGCACGACCAAGGCCGCACCGGGCATCAGGCCTTGCTCTTGGGCCGGACGCAGGCGGTTGATGACCGGGGTATTGCCGTTTTTGGCGCAGACCAGCGCCGGTGCGGCGATGGTTTGCTCGCTCTGCACCTGCGTGGCGCTGCCGCCCTTGATCCGCGCCGCACCGTTGCCGCGAATCACGGCATTGGTAGCGCCGACGTTGCTCTGCACGCGTACCGCGCTGTCAGCATCCAAGGTGCGGAAGCTCTCGGATAGCTGCGCGTTGGCGCGGCCCAGGTCGGGCGCAGGCGCGGGCGGTGGGCTAGGCGCTGCCTCTTGCACGCGCAATACCGGCGGCGCGCTGGCGGCGCTGCTCTCGATCGCTGCGGCCTCAGGCGCGGGGTCGGCCGGGACGAGCGGCGCGTTGCTGGATGGCCTAGCCATTTCGCTCGCTGGCTGCATGGCTGTGGCTGGCGCTGGCGCGGCGGGCGCGGGCGTGGCCGCCACTGGCGCTTCTGGTGCTGGTGCGGGCGGCTGCGGCTGCGGCTGCGGATAAGCTGCTCCGCTGCCCGAAGCACCGCTGCCCCAATCAATGCTGCCGCGGGGCGGTGGCCTCTGGCTTCTGCGTTGCGCCGCAGGGGGTGGCTGCACTTGCGGCACCTGCAAACCACCGCTGCGCTGGCCGGGGATGGTGGACGGCGCTCCGGCCGCAGGCGCTTGCGCGCCGTAGCCGTAGTCGGGCTGCTGGGCGGCGGCTGGTACGAGTGCCGCCATCGCGGCTGCCGCCAGCAACTGGCGAATCAGGGCGCGGCTCATGGCTGGGCCGCCGCAGCATCAAAGCGCAGCGCCAGCTGGCGCACCGCTTCTTCAATCGCCTGCCGGAGCGCGGCGTCGAAGCTGTCCTTGCGGGTGGACTGGTGCTGCACTTCCGGCGTGTAGACGCTCGGCGTCTTGCCGCTCTGCGCGAGCACGGTGTTGATGAAGGCACCGACGCCGCCCACGCTCACCGCCCTGCCCCCCAGCGTCTTGCGCACATTGACGGCGTCCAGCACGTCGCCGGAGTGGGCATCGACGATGCTGACGTCGAGACCAAGCTCATCGCTATTGCTAGCGCCACCGAGTTGGAAGCCGCCGACATTGATGCCATTGCTGCTGCCGCTGGCACCGCCGTTGAGCTCGGTGATTTCGGCTTGGAAGACGTATTCCGCGCCCCGCAACTGGCTTTGCGCGCTGCTCCCGGTGCTCTGCCCGGCGGCATTCATTTGCTTCTCGCGCAGAACGCCACGGTCAAGCTTGGCGCGCTCGACAACACGGAACTGCCCGCTCTTCACCAGCGCGGTTTTGAACTGCTCAGTGGCACCGCGCGGCGCGATCTCCGGCAGGTTGCTGGTGACCTCATAAATCGCCACCGCCACCCGCGCCTCTTGGCTCTTGCGCGGCAGTTTCACCAAGGCCTGACTGGTGGGCGATTGATCCAGCATGGGCCCGCCAGCGCAGCCTCCCAGCGCAAGGGTGGCGGCGAGGGCAAGCGGTAGCAGCAGAGTTTTGGGTGACATGGGTGTGCTCGGTGTTGGGCTTCAAGCATCCAAACGGGCTGAAGCGGGTAAACCGGACACTTTTTTTGGGGAGACGGGAGACGGGAGATGAGAGACGGTGCGGGTTCTTTCTGGGGTCCGCACCAACTTGTAGGGGCGAGGCATGCCTCGCCCCTACCG
>CAZHTI010000102.1:1947-5843 GCA_964535755.1 uncultured Salinisphaerales bacterium
CCTCGCCCCTACCGGATGGGCCAGCGCGCTAGGGGGCTAGCAAGGCTTGCAGGCGCGCCTCTAATCCAGCATCCCTAATGCCTTTGGCCTTGCGCCAATGGGCGAGTGCGATGCGGCCCTCGGCTGCTGCGCGCACGCGGTCACCCGCCGCCAAGGCCAACTCGGCGAGCCCGGCATGCGCCATCGCCTCCGCCTCGGTGTTCCGGCCCGCGTCGGCCTTGATGACCTGCTGATACATCGCAGCAGCAGCGCGCACATCCCCTAGGGCGCGCAGGCTGTCGGCCTCCATGACGCGGTAGGCGAGTTGGTCCGTACGCGCTTGCAATGCTGGTTGTTCGAGGTACTTCTGCGCCGCCGCTAAGGCCTGCCGCGCCGCAGCCAGTTGCCCTTGGGCTGAGAGCGCGCGCGCCAGCAGCAACTGGGCTCCCGGCAGCTCCGGCGGATAACTGCCGGGCTTGGCGTAGGCGGCAATCGCCTTTTGCAGCCAAGGGATGGCCTCGGCGTAGGCGGCCTCCGCGACCAAGCGCTCGCCGTAGAGACGGTAGGCAAAGGCATCGTCTGGGTACTGGTCCCAGTTGGCTGGGATTTTCGGCATCAGTGCGGCGAACATCGCCCGCGCTTGCGCTCGCTGCCCGAGCAGGTGCAGGGCGCGGGCGTGGCTCGCCTCCCAGCGCCAGTACCAGCCGTCATCCAGCGTGCCGGTCGCGCGCAGCAAGCGGGTGGCTTCGGCGTAGGCGTTTACGGCCTCTGAGCTGCGCCCGGATTGCAGGTTGGCATTGCCCAAATTGCCCCAGAAGGCGGCGAGTTGGAGGTCGTTGCGCTCGCTGGCTTTCAGGTAGCCGTCGATGGCGGTCTGGCTGTCGCGGCGGGCGGTGGCGTAGTCCTCGGCGTGGTAGGCGTTGGTCGCTCGATTGGCGATGGCGGTGCCGTAGTCGATGTGGTCCGGCGCGTGCCGCTCCAACAGGCGAATCGCCGCATCCAGCGCGTGGCGGCGCTCTGCGGCGGGCGCATTGCGGTAGGTCAGCACCGCCTCATGGCTGATCCACCACTGCGCGCGCACCACGCTGTCGTCCAAACCGGCAGCGCGGATCGCGGCATCGGCCAGCCGCAGTTGCTGCTCGGCTAAGTCAAAGTCCGCTCGGTTGACGGCGCGGCTGATGTCGAACAACCACCAAGACAAGGTGTAGGGATGATTCGGGCCGAAGGCCTTGCGGCCCAAGGCCAGCCGCTTTTGCTGCATGGCCTCGGCTTTTTCGTCATAGCCGTAGAACAGCACCATGTCGGTGATGACCCCGTAGAGCTCGGCCTGTGTCAGCGGGTCTTTGGCGAACTCACGCTCGACGCGCGCAGCCCCGAGGTCGAGCAACTCCCGCGCGGTAATGCTGCCGCGCGGGCGCTCGCTGGCAATGCGCGGGTCGCTGGCTTTGAAAATCTCAATCAGAAAAGTCTTCACCGCCTCCGCACGCGCACTCTGCTGCCTAGCCTCGCGCGCCTGCCACAACACACCCGCCACACCGCCTGCGAGCACCATCAACAGCACCGCCGCAAAGCCCAAGGGCGCGCGATTGCGGCGCAGGAACTTGCGGCTGCGCTGTAGCCGCGTGATGCGCCGTGCCGTAATCGGCAGGTGCGCGAGATGCCGATTGAAGTCGGTCGCAAAGTGGTCTGCCGAGGCGTAGCGCTGCGCAGGGTCTGGGTCGAGCGCTTTGGCGAGGATGGCGTCGATATCCCCGCGCAGAGCGGCCTTCTGGCCTGCATCCGCGCGGCTCGACGCCAGCGGCGCTTCTGGCCGTGGCGCGGCCAACTTGCTGGCATCGGCACGCGCGAACGGACGACTGCCGGCGAGCAGCTCAAAGCTCATCACGCCGAGTGCGAAGACATCGGTGGCAACGGTGATCGCCCCGCCGCTGAGTTGCTCGGGTGCGGCGTAGTCGGGTGTGGCGACACGGCCCGTGGCTTGGGTGAGCGCCTCGGCCTCGGCGGGGTCGTCCAGCAATTTGGCGATGCCGAAGTCCAGCAGCTTCACCTGCCCTTCTGCCGTCACCAGCACATTGGCGGGCTTCAAATCGCGGTGGACGATCAGCCTTGCGTGGGCCGCCTGCACCGCCGCTGCCACTTGCAGGATGAGTGCAATACGCTCGGCCATGCTCAGCGCCTTCTGCGCGCAGTACTGGGTGATCGGCAGCCCATCGACGTACTCCAGCGCTAGCCAAGGCTGGCCCTCTGGGCTTAGCCCGGCGTCGTAAAAGCGAGCGATATTGGGGTGGCTCAAGCCCGCCAGCACATTGCGCTCGCGGGCGAAGCGGCGCTGCAATTGCCCGGCGATGAGATGCGCATGCGGTAGCTTGAGTGCGACCTCGCGGGTGTAGGCGGCGTCCGCCCGCTCGGCCAGCCACACCGCGCCCATGCCGCCGCTGCCGATGCTGCGCAGCAAGCGCCAAGGCCCTATGGATTGGCCCGCGTGGTGGTCATCGGGCGGCGCGCTCAGCTTCGGGGCATTGAGCGCATCCGCGGTACGCAGTGCATTGGCTTGTGCCAGGGCCGCCTGCAACCAAGGTTTGACGCTGCTATCCGGCAAGGTTGCTAGCCAGAGGCCGCGCTCGGCGTCCGGCAAGTCCAGCGCGGTGTCGAGCAGGCGGGAGAACTCAGGCCAGAGTTCGGCAGGGCAAGGGAGGGGCTTCATGTCAGTACAAACGTGATGCTGCGCACAAAGCGGACATTAGCTGGTGTGCTGACTCAGGACGCCAGCATTGCCGCGAGCAGCAGGCGTGCCTTCTCCCAATCACGGCGCACGGTGCGTTCGGTGAGGCCCAAGGCCTCGCCGATTTCCACCTCAGTCAGCCCGCCGAAGTAGCGCATCTCCACCACCTGCGCCAAACGCGGCTCGACCTGCGCCAGCGACTGCAGCGCCTCGTGGACTTGCACCGCCTCGTCGTCGGCAGCAAGGCCATCGCCAATCGCGGTGTTGAGCGTCAGCGCCTTCTCGCCGCCGCCACGGCATTGCGCGCTGCGCTCGCGCACCAAATCGACAATCACCGTGCGCATGACCTGCGAGGCATAGGCAAAAAACTTGCGCCGTGTTTCCACCTGCAAGCTCGCCTTGCCCGCGAGCCGCAGCCAGCTCTCACTCACCAAGGCTTGGGTGTCGAGCAGGGTGATCGGCCCCGCTTGCCGCAGCCGCGCGCGGGCGAGCGCTTGCAAATCCGCATAGGCGGCGGCGAACAAAGCGTCCGACGGCGCGCCGCCAGCGCCTAGGCCTTGCTCGATGAGTTGGGTGATCTGGCTCAAGCTGCGCTGCTCCCAATGTGTTGGCGCTGGCGGCGTTCGCCGCACGCTCGTTGCTGGGATGCTAGCGCCTAGAGACGGTCAGCAGCGAGCGACTTGTGCGCGGCTTGGCAGTCCGCTGCGCACATCGGCAGCGCAAGGCTAAGCCCGCCCCCGCACCAGCGCGCGCACTGCGTCATCGCCCAGTTGCAGCACCAGCGTGGAGTGCACCACACAGCGGGTGGCGCTGATTCGCCAGCCCGCGGCGGTCTTGCGGTACTGGTCTTGGTAGCTGGCACCGAGTTGCGTCAGCGTGTTGCTGCGGGTGTCGATCAGTTGGTAGTGCAGGCCCCAGTTGCCGCTGGCGGCATCGGCGCTGTGCAGGGTGATCTCGGGGTTCACGCCGTGGTGCATCTCGACCATGTGCGGGTGGCAGGCCATCTCGGTGAACACCGCGACTAGGGCGTCCGCACTCGCAAAGCAGCCGATGACGCCGTAGTCGATGGCGACCTCGCCGTCGGCAAAGCAGGCGCGCATCGCAGCGGGGTCTTTGCCGTCGCAGGCCGCGAAGTAGCGGGCTTTGAGCGCCAAGATGTGTTGCTGGTCTTCCAGCGCTTGCAGGCGTTGCTCGA
>CAZHTI010000102.1:5943-8167 GCA_964535755.1 uncultured Salinisphaerales bacterium
GCAGGCCAGCGCATGGGCGGAGTTTTGCGATGCCCTCAAAGCCGCTGGCACGCTGATCGACCACCCCGCAGCACCCAAGGACGCGCGCAGCGTGGCCGAGGGCTACCGCTACCTCACACGCCTGCTGCGGATTGGCTTGGAGATGCATCTGGAGTTTGCTGAGGCCACCCAGCCTGGCTTTTTTTTGCCGAGCCATGAGACCGGCAAGATTGGCGCGGATAACCCCGACAACCGCTACGCCTTCGCGAAGATTTCTGGCGCCCATGCTTATGTCATTGAGGGCACGCGCGGTGGCGCGCCCTACCTGAGCTTTGGCAGCCAAAAAGGCGGCTACGAAACCAATGGCCGCATGGAGCCGACGGGCTTTGTCGATGGGCAAGATTTAGTGCTCGACGCGCAAGGCCGCTTCCAGATCATCGCCAGTGTTGCGCGCCCGCACGATGCCGCGAATTGGCTGCCGTTGGAGGCTGCTAGTAACGCCATCATCGTCCGCCAGACCTTCACAGACCGTGCTTGCCAAGCGCCCGCCAGCCTGAACATTCGGCTGCTGGAGCCGCAAGCGCTCAAGCCCTTGAGCCCAGAGTTTTTGCAGCAGGGCCTGCGCAACACGGCGGCGTTTGTACGCGGCACTTCGCAGCTGTTCGCGCAGTGGGCGGAGAGCTACGCGCCGCATTGCAACCAGCTCCCCGCCGCCGACCAAGCGCTCTGCCAGCGCGTCGGCGGCGACCCCAACATCCACTATTACCACTCGGCTTGGCGCTTGGGCGCGGACGAAATGCTGGTGCTCACCGTGCGGCCACCCGCCTGCCGGTTCTGGAATCTGCAACTCAATAACTGGTGGATGGAATCGCTGGACTATCGCTACGCCCGCGTCCATCTCAACAGTGCGGGCGCGCGCTACGCCGCCGACGGCAGTGTGACCATCGTCATCGCCCACCAAGACCCAGGCCACCCGAACTGGCTCGCCACCACCGGCCTCAGCCATGGCACTTGGTGCCTGCGCTGGGTGGGGGCTGCCGAACACCCAACGCCGCAGGTGCAGTGCCTGCCCTTTGCCCGCTTTGAGCCCTCATCGTCATGACTACCCCAGCCGCCTTCAGCCGCCCCGCCCTAGAAGCTCAAGCGCTCGCCCTAGCCCCCGGCCTGAGCAACTTCGGCCATCCGCAATATCAAGAACCACTGGAGCGCCTGTGCGCAGCGCTGGAAGCCGAGGCCAAGCTCAGCGACTTTGGCCGCGGCCTGCTCCAGCACAAGTTGGTCGAGCTACTGGTCAACCGCCTGCGCATGGAGGATTGGTTTGCCCGCCACCCCGAGATTGCGGATGAGGTCATCGCCGCGCCTTGGGTGATTGTCGGGCTGCCGCGCACCGGCACCACGCTGCTGCAACGCCTGCTGGCGCAAGACCCCGCCCACTACGCGATGCACTGGTGGGAGACGCGCTACCCGGTGCCCTTCCCCGATGAGCCGCTCGCCGCCCCCGCGCAGCGGCAGACGCAGGCGCGTGCGGAGGTCGCGGTGATGGTGGAGGCCATGCCCAAACTCATGGCCATCCACCCCATGAACGCCGACGAGGCCGACGAAGAACTGATGTTGATGGAGCACAGCTTCCGCGCCGCCTTCAATGCCTACGCCCATGTACCCAGCTATATGGACTGGCTGCATGGCAGCGACGAAGGCCCGGCCTACCAAGAGCTGCGGCGCTGCCTGCAATTTTTGCAGTGGCAGAAGCGCCAGCGCGGCATCGTCGCCCAGCATTGGCTGCTGAAGGCCCCGCACCACCTGCTGCGCATGCGCTACCTGCTGCAACACTTCCCCGGCGCGCGCGTCATCCAAACCCACCGCGACCCGGTCGATACCATCCCCAGCATCGCCAGCTTCATCCACACGCTGCATGGCATCTACGGCCAAGCGCCGCAGCCGCTGGCGATTGGCGCGGAATGGGCCGGTTTGATGGCCCGCGCCTTCGCCGCCACCGCTGCCGAGCGCGCCAAAAACCCCGCCCAATTCACCGACGTGCGCTTTGAAGAAACCGTACGCGAGCCGATGGCCCTCGTACAGCGCCTCTACGCCGAAGCGGGCCGCACACTGAGCACTGAAGCCGAGGCCGCGATGCGCCGCTGGCTCGCCGCCAATGGCCGCGAGAAGCGCGAAGCCCACGACTACAGCCCTGAGGATTACGGCTTGAGCCGCGAAGGCCTAGCTGCCCAATTTGCCGACTATCGCC
>CAZHTI010000103.1:0-7945 GCA_964535755.1 uncultured Salinisphaerales bacterium
GGCACGATGGCGACACCGCTGGTGTTGCGCGGCATGGTCGCGGCGTTGAGGTTCACCCGCAGCTTGGTATCGGTGGTGCTGTCCGCCACGGTGAAGAAGTTGCTCGGCCAGGGGAACTGGCAATAGGCGCGGTCGAGAAAATCGCAATTGGCCATCGTCGGCACGTCCTGTGCAACCTGCTGGTCCAAGCTGGCACTCGGCGGCGGAGCGGTGTTATCGACCGCGCCACCACTGCTGGAGCTGGAGCTTGAGCTGCTGCTGCCGCTCGAACTGCTGGTACTGCCCCCAGAGCTGCTACTGGTACCACCGCCGGAACTACTGGTGCTGCCGCCCGAGCTGCTGGAGCTAGAGCTGGTTGCGCCGCCCGAGCTTGAGCTACTGCTGGAGCTGCCCGACTTAGGGTCTTCAGTGCCCGTCGATTCGCCGCAGGCGGAAACGGCCATGGCCGAGGCCATCGCCAAGGACAAGCACAGCGCGCTGCGCCAGCCGGTATTCTTGTTCATCGTGATCTCCACCCGCAGAACTACTTTTTTAGTACGGGCATCTTCCGGACAATGGACGCCGCCGCGCTTGTACCCAGCGACTGCGCAGCTACATTTGCCCAGAGAAAATTGCCCTAATCTCGGCTGGTGAATTCGCCAGATACCAACCCAGCGCACCGACTTTTGAGCCTGCACAGTCACCAGCTAACCATCTACTACGGCACCCGCTGGTTTCTGCTCTGCGCGCGCGATTTCACTCTGGAGCGCGCCCAGCAGCCCTACCGGCGCTTGTCCGCCACGCTGATCATTGCTTGCGAGCAAGACTTTGAGTTGCAGATTGCCGGGCAAGCGGCAATCCGCGTCTAGGCCTGTTTGATCGCCCCCGGCGTGGCGCGCGAGCGCATCGACGCCATCGGCAGCGAAATCCGCATTTTTGATCTGCCTATCGAGACTGCATTTTTTGCGCCGCTCGCCCCGCTCTTGGGTACGCGGGATTTCTGCGCGCTAGAACGTCAGCAGTTCGCGCACTTGCTGCCCCAGCTATCTGCCGTCGGCGCTGGGGAAGCCCGCTGCACCGACTTGCAGCACCTCATCGCCGACGTGGTTCAGGCCACCAGCGGCGAAGCACCGCGACCAAGAGCGCTGGATGCCCGAATCGCCCAAGCCGTCGCCACCATCAACCGCGCCGGCAGCAGCAACCTCGAAGACCTCGCGCGCGCGGCAGCACTCTCTCCTAGCCGCTTTCGCCAGCTGTTCAAGGCGGAACTAGGCTGCGGCATTCGCAGCTACCAACGCTGGGCCGCAGTTTGGCGTGCGGTCTGGCTCTGGCAGCGCGGCAGCACTTGGACGGACATCGCGCTCGAATGCGGGTTCTTTGACTTGAGCCACCTAGACCGCGCCTTCAATGACGTCTTCGGCCTCAACCCCAGCACCGTGGTTGACCCCAGCAAAGTCTTGCTCCGGCGCTGCGAGGATTAGCAGGCAGGTCGCTGCCAGCAAGCCGATCGCCGACAAACAAAAAGGCCGCGTCGAAACACGCGGCCTAAGAGGCTTAAGAATTTGGTGGAGTGGAGGAGGATCGAACTCCCGACCTTTGCATTGCGAACGCAACGCTCTACCAGCTGAGCTACCACCCCAAAAGCTCGCGGACTAGAGCGCGAGCGGCAGAAATATTAGTCGCTACTCGGGTGCTTGGCTAGGCGTGGTTTCGCGCTAGGTGGCGGTGGCAGAGTGCCGCAGCGAGAGCGCCATGCTGCTGGATGCTGACTCGGACTATTTACTGCGGCTGGGCGCCACTGCGACCCTGATGTATTGAGGCGATGAATCTCGCCGGTATTCGGCGGTCTGAAGGCAGAGATTCAGTTTTTGAGCGGTAGCATGTCTTCGGCCAGACCTCTTGTACTCTGACACCCACTCGCCGCCCGCATCTTCGCGGCCATTCTTTGCGTAGGCACACCATGAACACTCTCCCGCTCGCTGTAATCGCGCTCGCGCTCGCGCCCGTAGCCGCACAGGCTGCACTCGCAAAGAACTCCGTGAGCCAGGCCCCTGAGGTTGCCCCCGGTACGGTGCTGGTGCGTTTTGAGCACGATAGCTCCGGCTTGCAGCCCGCAGTGTTAGCCAATGGCAGCAAGCGGCTGGCGGGCGATGCCCCGGCGGCGCAGGCACTCAAGGCGCGGCTGGGCTTGCAACGGCAGCAACTGATGCTGGACGGTGACATCGAGCAGCTCCAGCTACCGAGCTACCTGCGCGTTGAGGATGCCATCGCACAATTGCAAGCCGACCCGAACGTGCGTTGGGTGCAGCCCAATTACCTCAAACGCAAGCACGAGGTGATCCCCAATGACACCCGCTTCGCCGAGCAATGGGCACTAAAAAATACTGGGCAAGCGGACAGTGCCGGTGCGGGCACTGCGGGTGCAGACCTCGCGAGTACCTTCGCTTGGGATGCGGATAACAACGGCACCGCAGACCGCGTCGACGCCAGCAGCGTCAAGTTGGCGGTGGTGGATGATGGCTTCCAGCTCAACCATAGCGATCTCGCGGGCAACTTCATCACCGGTCGGGATTTCCTCGCCGATGGCCGCGAAGACGCCGATGCAAGCCCGGGGTCAGCCTCAGATACCCACGGCACTTTGGTCGCCGGTGCGGCCGGTGCGGTCGGTAACAATGGGGTCGGGATTGCCGCGCCCTTGTGGCGCGTGCAGTTGATGCCCCTACGCTTTGCCTATGACACCGCGACCGAGGTGCGTGCGCTCGACTACGCGCGGCAGCAGGGCGCGCGGGTGGTCAATGCCAGCTTTGGGGCACCGCAGCTCAATAATGCCGAGCGTGATGCCATTCAGCGCCTGCGCGATGCGGACATCGTGCTCGTCGCCTCCGCCGGCAATTTGGATTCCAACACGGATCGCGCCATCGCCGCCTACCCGGCCAATTTCGATCTCGAAAACGTGATCGCCGTGGCCGCCCATGATCGGCGCGACCGGCTGGCGGATTTCAGTCAATACGGGCCAACCACGGTGGATGTCGCAGCGCCGGGGCAGAGGGTTCTGACGACGGCGGTCAACAACACTTACCAGTCCATCAGCGGCACTTCGTTTTCTTCACCCTACACCGCCGCAGTCGCCGCGCTGGTTCGGGCCGTACATCCTTCGGCAGATGCTAATGAAGTAAAGGCAAGGCTGATTGAGGGTGCGCAACCAGGCGCCAACGCCATGAATCGGCTGACGGTAGGTGGTCGCGTCAACGCCGATGCATCGCTGGACTTAACGGCAAGGCCTTCGATCGTCATCAACAGCCTGCGCTTGGACGACTCCGCGAGTGGCGATAACGACCAAGCTGCGGACCCCGGCGAGCTATTAGATGTGGTGGTGGTCCTTAAAAATCTCTGGCAGAGCGCCAGTAGTCTGAACGTCGCCTTGGAGAGCGATTCCAGCCGCATCTCCTCCAGCGGTGCTAGCAGCCAAACCATTGCCAGCCTTCCCAAAGGGGCGACCACCACCCTTCGCTTCCCAGTGCGCATCAGTGCCGACGCTGCACACGAAGTGGCGGTCCTGCGCTTCCGCATCGCAGGCGCTGGCTATAGCGCGGTGCGGCACTTCAACGTGCAGTTGGGCAAGCTGAGCAATCGGCTCACCACCAACGCCAGCTTTAGCAGCAGCCCGCAGGATGAATTCCACACCTATCAGTTCGACCTACCGGCGACCGCAAACGGTTACCGCAGCCTGACGCTGACCTCGAGTGCGACGCAGGACATCGACCTCTTAATTAAGCGCAGCACGCCCCCGCAATACGAGATCTCCCTTGGCGTGGACCCAGAATCCGGAGAGCAGACCTTCTTTACCGATGCACCCAGCAGCCAGATTGGCGGCGAGGCATCCGGCAACGAAAATGTGGTGATCGAAAACCCGCTGGCAGGCACTTGGTTCGTCACCGTCGTCAACTACGACCAAGGCAGCCTGCCCTACAGCCTTAGCTTCAACGCGGTGGAGAACACCCCGGGCTCCGGCAGCTCCGGTGGCAGTAGCTCGAGCGGTGGCAGTTCTGGCGGCGGTGGCGGTGGCGGGGCGTTTGCCGCCTTCGGGCTCTTTGGATTAGCGCTGCTGCGCCGTCGCAAATTGCGCGTTTAGCGCGCCCAAGCGTGGCGCTTACGCTGCTCGTCTTCGCCCGCGCGCCAGAGCCTGGCCGCTGCAAAACTCGCCTCATCCCCCAGCTCGGGGCGCGCGGTGCTGCTTGGGTGCAGATGCGTTTGGTCGAGCATTTGCTCGCTCTGGGGAGTCAACTGCGCAGTGAAAATAGGGCCACGCCTGAGGCGAACCTCCGCTTAGTGCTCAGTTGCAGCCCGAGCACGGCGCACCCCTTCTTCCAGCGCTGCGCACGGCGCTACGGAGCGCAGTTGAAGCGGCAAGCCATGGGCGACCTCGGCAAAAAAATGCGCCGTGCACTAGCAGCGGAGTTATCGCATGGCCCCGTGCTGTTGGTGGGCAGTGATGCCTTTTGGCTGGAGTTGAGCGACCTGCACGCCGCCGCGCACGCACTGCGCACGGCCGACTACCACCTGACGCCCGCGCTCGATGGCGGCTATGTGCAGTTTGCCGCGCGGCAACCGCTGCCCGATTTGCGCGGCATTGCTTGGAGCAGTGGCCGCGAGCTCAAGCAAACACTAGAGCGTCTAGGTCGGAGTGGCCGCATCAGCTTGGCCCAGCATCACCGTCGCGACTTCGACACGCCAAGCGACTGGCTGCGAGCCCGCAGAGCTGGACGCATCGCCCCGCTAATCCACCAGCGATGAGCTTGGGACGTCGGGCGACCCTAGCCCCGCCCAACATCTTCCGTCTCCCGACGAAAACCCTAACCCAAATGCGCTTTGTGATGCGCGAGTGCCGCCTTGACGAACCCTTCAAACAAGGGGTGGCCGTCACGCGGGGTGGAGGTGAACTCGGGGTGGAACTGCACCGCGATGAAGAAAGGATGCTCGGGCAGTTCAATCATCTCCACCAAGTCCTCGTTCTCGCTGACGCCGACGAAGTCCATGCCGTGCGCCGCTAGCGGCTGGCGGTAGAGATTGTTGAACTCGTAGCGGTGGCGGTGACGCTCGTAGATGGTCTCGGCGTTGTAGAGCGCGCGGCTCTTGGACCCTGCCTTGAGCTTGCAGGCTTGGCTGCCCAAGCGCATGGTGCCGCCCTTATCACTCTTGGCTGAGCGCTTCTCTACCTTGCCGCTGGCATCCTTCCACTCGGTAATCATCGCGATAACCGGGTTAGGGCTCTTGGGCGCGAATTCGGTCGAGTGGGCATCTTTGAGGTTGGCCACGTTGCGGGCGAACTCGATGCACGCCACCTGCATGCCGAGGCAGATACCCAAGTAAGGCAGCTTGCTCTCGCGCGCGTGGCGAGCGGCGATGATCTTGCCCTCGACGCCACGCTCACCGAAGCCGCCGGGCACCAAGATTGCGTCTGCACCTTGCAGCACTTTTGCCCCTTGGCTCTCGACTTGCTCGGAGTCCACATAGCGGATTTTGACTTTGCAGCCGGTGTGCAGGCCCGCGTGAATCAAGGCCTCGTTGAGGCTCTTGTAGGCGTCCGCCAAGTCCACGTACTTGCCGACCATCGCCACGGTAATTTCATCGGCAGCGTTGATGCGCTTCTCGACCAAGTCGTCCCACTCGCGCAGATCCGCCTTATGGCCCTGAGTCAGGCCAAAGTGCTCGATGACCAATTCATCCAATCCCTGCTGGTGCAGCCAGCCGGGGATCTTGTAGATGTCGTCCAAGTCCACCGCGGACACCACCGCGCGGATTGGCACGTTGGTGAACATGGCAATCTTGCGGCGCTCTGCCTCCGGCAGTGGGCGATCTGTCCGGCACAGCAGGACGTCCGGCTGGATGCCAATCGTGCGCAGTTCTTTCACGCTGTGCTGGGTCGGCTTGGTCTTCATCTCGCCCGCCGCCTTGATGTAAGGCACCAGCGTCAGGTGCATGAACATGGTGCGGCTCTTGCCCAGCTCCACTGCCATCTGGCGGATGCTCTCCAGGAAAGGCAGGCTCTCGATGTCACCCACCGTGCCGCCGATTTCCACCAAGCAAATATCGGCACCGGCGGCGCCACGACGAATGCCGGCTTGAATTTCATCAGTGATATGCGGGATGACTTGAACGGTCTTGCCGAGGTAGTCGCCACGGCGTTCTTTGTCCAGCACGTTGCGATAGACCTGCCCGGTGGTGACGTTGCTGTTGCGGGTGGTCTTGGCGCGTAAAAAGCGCTCGTAGTGGCCCAAGTCCAAATCGGTCTCGCCGCCGTCTTCTGTCACGAAGACTTCGCCGTGCTGGAAGGGGCTCATGGTGCCGGCATCGACGTTGATGTACGGGTCGAGCTTGATCATGTTCACCTTCAAGCCGCGCGATTCGAGAATCGCGCCCAAGCTCGCGGCGGCGATGCCCTTGCCCAATGCCGACACGACGCCGCCGGTGACGAAAATGAACTTGGTCGTACCCAACTGGGCGTTGGCGGAGGTGTAGGTTTCTGGCATGGCAGCGCTCTATCAGTTCAATCGGCCATTTTACGGCAGCGGCGGCAGGGGGCTCAATGCAAACGGGGCGATGTGCGCGCCTTTCGCACGTCCCTGCTGCTCCTAAAATGCGGCCCATGAGCACTCTTTCACCATTCCTACCCGCCTACGGGCTGCGCAGCCCCTTGCTGCAGTCGGTACTAGCGACCAAACGGCCAGCAAAAATATATTGGCGGCGGCGCGGTGTGCTGCTGGACGCCATCAGCCAGCGCCTGAGTTTTAAGGTGCAGGATGAAGACGATCAGCCGGTGGAACTGATCGCCCACTACACGCCGCAAGCGACGGCTGCGGCCTTGGTTGTGCTGATTCACGGTTGGGAAGGCAGCCACGACAGCAACTACCTCTACAGCATGGCGGCATCGCTGCATCAGGCTGGGCATGCGGTGGTAAGGCTAAACCTGCGCGACCACGGCGGCAGCCACAGTCTCAATGCCGAGATGTTCCACTCGGCTCGCCTGCGCGAGGTGTTGGAGGCCGTACGCAGTGCCCAAGGCCTGCGGCCCGACTTGCCCTTATTCGTCATTGGCTTCTCTCTAGGTGGCAACTTTGCCCTGCGGCTCGCGCTGCACGGGCAGCAGCGCGGGCTGGCACCCAAGCTCTGCATTGGCATCTCCCCCGCCATCAACCCGTATTCAACGCTCAAGGGAATTAACCAAGGGCCCAAGCTGTTCAAGCGCTACTTTCTCGATAAATGGAAGCGCACCTTGCGCGCCAAGGAGGCCGCTTGGCCGGGGCGCTTTGACTTCGCCAAACAGCGGCAGATTGAGTGCTTTGTCGAAATCACCCGCAGCTTTGTCGCGGAGCACACGCCTTATTCAAGTCTCGACGACTACCTCGCCGCCTACACCCTCACTCCCGCGCAATTGATGGCCGCCGCAGTTCCCGTCGCGATCCTCACCGCCGAGGACGACTCCGTCTGCCCGCCCACTGATTTTGCTGGGTTAGGCGTGCGCGGCGCGGTGGTCGCGTACGCCGCCACGCGCCACGGCGGGCATTGCGGGTTCATCCACAATTGGCAATTGGAGAGCTGGGCAGAGCAGCAGGTTCGCGCCTTAATTGCCGCCCAGCTCTCCACCAGCTCTGCGGCGCTTGGCCCCTGAGCATGCAGGCAATTCGGAGGGCGGGAATTCGCTTGGCTCCGGCTAACGCCGCTGCCTCGGTTGCCCCGCTGCTGCGCACCAGAAACCGAATATGCGCAGCAGGTTCGAAGTTCTCGGTGCTGGTTCGATAAACTCAAGGCCCAATCCGCCCCTTTTGCACATGACCCAAACGCCAGAGCTCCTGAGCATCACCGTACTCGCAGCGCCCAAACCGAACGTGGCGCTGGAGCTATTCCGTGCAATCCGCGAGCGCGGCGGTGAGGTGGAGGACTGCCGCATCGCCCCCTTGGGCGACCG
>CAZHTI010000104.1:0-7890 GCA_964535755.1 uncultured Salinisphaerales bacterium
TTAGCAACCGACGCAGGGATATTCGGGCTGGCAGGATTCACACTCAAAGTCCTAGTTGCCGGATGAATTACCAGATCCATGTCTTCCATGGGGATGGCGCCTAACAATGCCTCATCGCCCAAAATCATGGCACCGGTGAAGCACCGGCGGTTTCCAAACCGTAGCTCAACCGGCCCCATATAGGGCACCAATGCCTTGTCGCCGTTGGCATAGGTCACCTCGCGCTTTTCCAGTTCGCTGAGTCCCAACTGAAGCGCAATGTGCTTAGGTAGGCAAAGGTGCAAAGCTCCGCTGTCAACCAACATTCTTGTCGTCATCCCCTGTATCTGGCCCTGCACGGGGTTGCGCACTTCGATGTCCGAATAAATCAGGCCCATAAATTTCCATCCCGAATTTGCGCGAAGGTACGCAGCGATTGGCCAATATTACTTGGCCTCTATCACCCGCACCTTCAGCACACCATGGATGGCCGCGATTTCGGACACCACGTCAGGTGCCACCGCGCTATCGACGTCCACCAAGGTGTAGGCAATGTCACCGCGACTCTTGTTGAGCAGATCAGCAATGTTGAGGTTGTGCTTCGCCAGCGCGGTGGTGATTTGGCCCACCATGTTCGGCACGTTGGCGTTGACGATGGTGAGGCGGGTTTTGCCCGGTAGCAGCGGCATCACCGCCTCGGGGAAGTTCACCGAGTTGCGGACGTTACCCTGCTCCAAGAACTCGCGCAGTTGGTCGGCCACCATCATGGCGCAGTTGTCCTCCGCCTCGCCGGTGCTCGCACCCAAGTGCGGGGTGGCGATGACTCTGGGGTTGCCTTTGAGCGCGTTGCTTGGGAAGTCGCAGGCATAGGCGTGCAGGCTGCCGTGGGCGAGTGCTTCGATCACCGCCATCTCATCGACGATTTCCGCACGCGCAAAGTTGAGGATGACGCCCTGTTTCTTCATCAGCTTGAGGCGGTCGGCATTGATGAGCCCGCGGGTGGCGTCGAGCAAGGGAACATGCACGCTGATGAATTGGCATTTGCTGACGAGATCATCGACGGACAAAGCCTGACGCACGCCACTGCTCAGCGCCCAAGCGTTCTGCACAGTCATCGCGGGGTCGAAGCCATAGACCGTCATCCCTAATTCCAGCGCGGCATTGGCGAGCTTGACGCCAATCGCGCCTAGGCCGATCACGCCTAAGCTGCGGCCGGGCAACTCAAAGCCGACGTAGTGCTTTTTGCCATCCTCGACCATCTTGTGCAGAGCGTGGTCGTCGCCGTCTAGTTTGCTGACGAACTCCAAAGCTTGCGGGATGTTGCGGGCGGCCATCAGCAGACTGGCCAGCACTAACTCCTTGACTGCATTGGCATTGGCTCCGGGTGCATTGAACACCGGCACGCCGCGCGCGCTCATCGCTGCGACGGGAATATTGTTGGTGCCGGCCCCGGCGCGGGCAATCGCGGTGACGCTCGCGGGGATTTCTGCCTTGTGTAGATCCGCCGAGCGCAGCAAGTAGGCGTCGGGGTTGTGCATGTCGCTGGCGACCTCGTAGCGGTCGCGCGGCAGGCGCTCAAGCCCGAGCAGGGAGATGTTGTTGAGGGTTTGGATTTTGAACATTTTTTGGTCGTTGGACGTTGGACGTGGGACGTTGGAAGTAGGAGGTAGAAAGTAGGAGGTGGGGTGGGCTTGACGCCCTGCATCTCACGTCCCCCATTCCACGTCCCACGGCTGTGCGCGCCTTAGCCTCGCACGCGCACAAATTCCTTCATGTAGTCGATGAGCGCCGCAACGCCCGCCTCTGGCAGTGCGTTGTAGATGGAGGCACGCATACCGCCAACGGCACGGTGGCCCTTGAGGCCGTTCAAACCAGCGGCCTTGGCACCTTTGAGGAAGTCCGCATCGAGCTCCGCATTCGCCAGCGTAAACGGCACGTTCATGATCGAGCGGTTCTGCTTCGCCACTGGATTGGCGTAGAAATTCTGACTATCGATGTAGTCATACAGGGCTTTCGCTTTGCGCTCGTTCCGCGCGCCAATGGCCACTAGACCACCCTCGCTTTTGAGCCACTGGAACACCAGACCGCAGACGTACCAGCTGAAGGTGGACGGCGTGTTGAGCATGGAATCGTTATCCGCAACCTGCTTGTAGTCGTGAATGCCAAACGTGTTGGGCAAGGCATTGCCGATGAGGTCATCGCGGACGATGACCAAGGTCAGGCCAGCCGGGCCAATGTTCTTCTGCGCCCCGGCATAAATCAGCCCGAACTTGCTGATGTCCTGCGGGCGGCAGGCAATGTCGCTGCTCATATCGGCCACCAGCGGGATGCTGCCGGTGTCCGGGAAGTCATGGAATTGCACCCCGTGAATCGTTTCGTTACTGGTGATGTGCACATAGGCCGCGTCCTCAGACAGCTGCCAGTTGCTGCGCTCCGGGATGTGGTTGAACTTGTCTGCCTCGCTGCTCGCGGCCACTTTGGCCTTGCCGAACTTGGCAAATTCCTTTGCCGCCTTCTTGCCCCAATCACCGGTCAGGATGAAGTCGGCGCTGGTTTTCCCGCGCAGCAGGTTTTGCGGGACGATGCCAAATTGCGCCGTTGCTCCACCCTGCATGAACAGCACTTTGTAATTGCTGGGCACGCCCAACACGCTGCGGATGTCCGCCTCAGCGGCGGCTGCGATGCTCATGAATTCTTTGTCGCGATGGCTCATTTCCATCACGCCCATCCCAGCGCCATGCCAGTTGAGCAGCTCGTCTTGGACTTGCTTGAGCACGGGCTCTGGCAAGGTGGCAGGGCCGGCGCTGAAGTTAAAAATGCGGGACATGGACATCACTCCGTTTAAGTAAAAAAGTAAGGGGATAAGCAGATTCGGACTGGCCTAGCGCCAAGCTTCGGCCTTGACGCCGGGCAATACTGCGTAGCGCTCTGGGGTGGCGGTAATCAGCCGCAGGTTGTGGCGCAGCGCGGTCGCTGCGAGATACAACTCGGTGCTCGTGAGCCGCTCGCCGCCGCTCGGCAAATAGGGGCTTAAGGCCAACACGGCTTGCGCGTCGGCAGCAGAAAACTCCAGCAATTTGACCGCAGTCAAAAACTCTTTGAGCAGGCGCGTCAGGCGCGGCTCGTGGCGTGCGCCGCGCTGCACGGCGGCTTCTGCCTCGATCTGACTAAACACGCTCACCGCCACTTCTTGCGGCTTGCAGCGGCCTAGTTGCAAGACCACGGGCAAGCGTCCTTGCACGGCGGCGATGACCGTCGCCGAATCCAAGAGAAACCTTAGGCCCATGGCGCGGCCTTGGGCTCATCCAGCGCCGCGCGCCACGCGGCCATATCCAGCGTCTCCGCCGCCAAGGCGGGGGCTGGGTTGCGGAAATGCTCGGCCAGAGCCAAGGGCCAATCTGCCGCTTCATTACGCTCCAACCACTCCTTGACCGCCACGGCGATCAGCCGGTTGCGCGGCATACCAAGGCGATCCACCGCGGCAGCGAGCCGCGCCAGCGTGGCTTCATCGAGATGGATGCTGAAGTTCATCCCCCAATTCTAGCGGACGTGAGCCTAACAGGTGCTGTTATGTTGGCAGATCGTCAAAAAAGAAAGCCCGCAGCGAGCGGGCTATTGCGCGGCGTATCGGCTTAGGCGCGCGCCGCTTGCGCGAAGTTAAGACGCACAGCAGCGGAGTGCGCTAAGGCACCACCCCTGCCCGCTCCATCGAGCAGCGCACTGCAAACAGCACGCAGAGGATGAACAGGCAGGTCATCACCGTACCCATCAAGATGAACTTGGCTGGGCTTTTGGCGTTGAAGTCACGCTCGCGATTCGCCTGAGACTGCACACCAAACAGCGCTGCTACGGCACTGGCAGCGGCTTGGGCGAAACTCACTTCACGGCGCGGTGCAGCGCCTTCGGCGGGCTCCACGGGCTTAGGCTCACCCTCGGGCAACGGCGTCGCGGACATGGCGGTTAGCTAAGCTCTTTCAGTAGCTTGCGGGACACCGCTTCGTCCTTGCTGGCCTTGGCTTTGATGTCATCCGCCAGCACCGATTCCAGCTTGCCGCCGATCAGCGGGATGCCGCAGGAGAGCACGAAGGCCATCTGGTTCACCGAGCCGCTGCCGCGCGAAACCAGCTTCATCTCCGCGCTGACTTTGACGGGGACACCCTTAATTTCAATGGCCAACTTACCGGTTTTGCTGGCGTTGTCCCAAGTGTCGGTTTGCACGATCGTGACCGTGGAACTCATGAACTTTTTGGCGAAGTCGGGCAGCGGGGCATCGTTCTTCGCATCGTAACGGGCAGTGACTGAAAACCCGCTAGCAGTCACCTTGTAGTCGGTAATTTCGATGTTCTCAAAACCGAGTTCTTGATATTTACGGGTAAAAAACTCCTTTTTTGAATACATCGCAAAAACAGGTTCGACGCCTGCATCAAATTGGTGCTCGACGGTAGTTTTGGTGCTCATGGACTCTCCTCAAAAATAGTAGCAAGAAGGCTGGTGGCTAAAAAAATGCCGCTGGTCGTTGACTCCCAGCGGCACTTGATCCCGCACAAAGCTTACTTAGTGGACATCTTCTGCACGGAAGTGGCGCTGAAGTAGTCCGGCTTGAAGGCTGCGGTGAGGTCCACCGGCTTGTCTTCGTTGAACACGGCAGTGATGAAGTAACGGCCCGAGGTCAGGTGGTACATGACTTCTGGAATCGTCGTTGCGGCCTGCACGTTGGGTGCCCAAACGATGTTGCCCTCGTGGAACTGGAACAGATTGCCACGGGTGTCGTAATCGTCTTCGGCGACGATGTTCCAAGTGTCTTCATCGACGTACATCACGCGCTTGGCAAAGGTGTGGCTGGTGCCGGCCTTGATGGTGGCTTCGACCACCCAGACACGGTGCGCTTCATAGCGCGCGATGTCTTGGTTCATGTGCTTGGGCTTGGCCATGTCTTTGAACTTGGTCGCAGGGCCGGCCATCTTGTAGCCGTTGTAGCCAATGATCATGTCGCGCTTGCCGACGAGCTTCCAGTTGTAGCGGTCGAGCGCGCCGTTGAACATATCGACTTGGTCGTAGAACTGGTGACCGTCGGTACCTTCATAGGGGTTGTCGCAGCAGACCGTAGGCGCACGGCGAATGCGCTTCAGGCCAGGCGAGTAGAGCCATGCAGCGCGGCCATCGTTACCCGTGCCGGCTTTCTCGTGCACCAAAATGAAGGTGCCGGCCAAGCGTGGGGGAGACACCGTGCGCGACAGATATTTCAAGAACTCGCCCGAGGTCTTCGTCAAGGGCACGCCCTTGTCGTCGTTACGCGAGTAGGAGAACTCCACATCCTCGACGATTTTGGTGAGTTGGAACTCGCCAGAGGGCTGCACGATCATCTGGTTGTTGTAGCGGGTGACGGAATTGCCGCGCCACTTCAACTTGTGGTTCCAGATGACTTCCGCGCCGCTCTTGGGGATTGGGAAGGGGAAGCCGACCTTGCAGTTATCCAAGATATCGGTGCCTTCCAAAACGCAGGTGGTGGCGTTGGCTTTGGTGGTGTCGTAAATGAACTGCGGGAACGACGCAGAGCGATGGCTGGGGTAGACATTCATCTTGTACGTGTCGAAGGACTTCAACAAGTACTTGTGGCCTTCCGTCAACTGTGCCTGGTACTGCGCCATGTTCGCCTTGGTAATGGTGAACTTCGGCTTCTCAGCGTCCAGCGCGGGGTTGACGGCGAACTCACCCTTCAACGCACCCTTTTGCGGGGCGGGCTTCCAAGCGGGGATAGAACCGTCTTTGTTTGCGCCTTTTTCAGCGCCAACCGGGGTCAATGTGGTACCGAGCTTGCCAGCTTCGGCGGCATCTACTTTTGCAAACACAGGGTTTGCGACGACGGCCAGTGCGAATGCACCAAGCGTCAGGGACAGTTTTTTCATGTCCGGTTTTCTCCTCAGGGGGTGGATAGTTTTCGCGTTGAGACCTCGCCGCGAAGCAATGGATGCTAACCGGCTTTTGTCACGTTGCAAGCGAGGCTAAACAAGCGCAGGCGCAACGTGGCAGATAGACCGATAAGCGCGAACGCAGTTCCGCACATCTGGCACTCAGACCTTTTGCAGGGCCTTTGCAACTGCCTTACGGAGGTCGAGCTCCGCGTTCAGAGTTACCAGCGCCATAAACACGCCGCCTAAGCGCCGGTGCAGAAAAACGATCTCACGCGGCGGCATGCGGAAGGACATCGACATCGCGCTCTTAGCCCCCATCTGGCTCACCCGCATCGGCAAATCCGAGCCCGCAAAGCAGTATTCCTGCCGTGCATTGACGCGCTCGGGCGGGGCGGTATCCGGGTTGAAGGGCTCGACGATGGAGGCGCAAAGTGCCGCGAGATTTTCTAGCGCCGCTGCCGGGAAGTCTGGCGCGATGAGGCCCATGGCCTCTGCCCCGAGGCGCAAGGTTTCGGCGTCCCGATTGAGCGCGCCGCGCACGACCAAACTGTAGTTGCGAATGAAATCGCGAGAGAAATTGCGGCAAGCCCCAAAATCCAATAACACCAGTTTCGGCAGGCCGCCGTGGGGATCTAGGCGGACACGGTAATTACCGAAGTTGGGGTCGGTCTGCACCAAGCCCCAGTCGAAGAACTCCTCCAAAAACAATTCCGCGAAGGTACTTGCGAGATGATTCCGCGCGGCCTGCGGGAGTGCGCGTACCGATGCGTCCTGCAAAGACACGCCCTGCTCAAAGGTCGTCGTCAGCACGCGTGCGTTGGAGTATTCGCGCAGCACTTTGGGCACGACCACCCGCTCATCAGTGGCAAAACGCTCGCCAAAAGCCTCCGTGAAATCTGCCTCCTGCTGGTAGTCACATTCTTGCAGCAGCATTTCGCGCACCTCCGCGAAAATCGGCGTGAGGTCGAGGTTGGCAGGCGTCAGGCGGCTCGCAAGCAGCAGGCGTGAGAGGGTTTTGACGTCGCTCTCGACCGACTCCGCAACGCCTGGGTATTGAATCTTCACCACTAGCGGCAGGCGATCAGACTTCCGCCAGGCGCGGTGGGCTTGGCCTAAGCTCGCGGCAGCGATGGGCGTGTGCTCTATCTCTAGCTCATCTAGCTTCGCGCGGCTTAAAGCTTTCTCCAACTGCGGGGCGACATAACTCCAAGCCACTGGTGGCGTGGAGTCTTGCAAGCCGGCAAGTACCTCGACGGCTTCGTGCGGCAAGAAGTAATCGCCAAACAAGCCGAGCATTTGCCCCGCCTTCATCACCGAACCTTTGAGCTGGCCTAGTTCGTCGGCCAGGATTTGCGCCTGCTGCGCAAAGAAGGCGCGGTCTGAAGCGCTGCGCTCGACATTGCCACGAAAGATATTGGCAATGCTGTGTGCAGCGATGCGCGCCCCTGCCCCAACCCCCAATCGCGCCAACGCAAGGTTGCGCTCCAGCGGCTTGGTTTTCAGCCGCGTGATGGTAGGCTGCGCGGGTTTTTCCTGTTCCGACATTCATTCTCTCCATGAAGACTCTGCCCGACATTCTATTGGCCGCCCACCATAAGGACGCCGTAATCCAAGACTGTGCGCAATTGTTCGATGCGCACATCAACAACATTAGTGGCCTTAAGGGCATGGCGATCAAAGCCAGCTGGGGGATGATTAAGTCCGCCAAGGCCAATCTGCCTGAGCGCGCCGCTAAGCGCATGTTGCCGGACTTAGCCCAAGCCCTAGACCCTTTGTTCCAGCAGTTCAAAACCAGTGGCGACGGCGACTTCGGCGTGTTTCTCTCGAAAAATGCCGATGAAGCCGGCAGCCGCCTGCTCAGCGTCACCGATGATCTGATCGCCACTAGCCAGATCAATGGGGTCAAACAGGCTTGGAACAAGTTCCGTGGCACCGCTGAGAATGAGATGACGGTGCTCGCACCCAAACTCGGCAAGTTGCTGGCGAATTATTTGAGCTA
>CAZHTI010000105.1:0-2331 GCA_964535755.1 uncultured Salinisphaerales bacterium
TGTGCATTACGCGCCAAAACTTGGCCTGACCTTTGCTTTACCGGAGCATGGCTTTGCTCTCCCGCACCCCAAAAGTTCGTTCTGAATCCTTGCTCGATGGCCTGAGCACGGCGGTGATTTGTGTGGACGAGAAGCTGCGGGTGGTGGGGCTGAACACGGCGGCGGAGACTTTGTTCGGCGTCGGCCGCAAGCACGCATTGGGCGAGCCTCTGCTCTCGGCCATCCCCTACTTTTTGCCGCACGAGCAGCGCTTGGAGCAGGCGGTGTCTCTGTTTGCGGGTTTCATCGAGCGTGAATTGCTGCTGGCCCACAACGGCCACCCCAAGCACACGGTGGACTGGACGGTGACACCCTTCCAAGACGGCAAGTTGCGCGGCTTGGTGATGGAGCTACTGCCCTTGGAGCGGCATCTGCGCATCTCCCGCGATGAGATGCTCTCCGCCCAGCACCAAGCCAGCCGCGCGATGATTCGCGGTTTGGCGCATGAGATCAAAAACCCGCTGGGCGGGATTCGCGGCGCGGCACAATTGTTGGAGCGCGCGTTCCCCGACAGCGAGCACCGCGAATACACGCAGGTGATCATCAAAGAGGCCGACCGGCTGCAGAACTTGGTCAACCGCCTGCTCGGGCCCAATCGCCTGCCGCAAAAGGCGCAGCTCAATATTCATGAGGTGTTGGAGCACGTCCGCCAGTTGGCGCAGGCGGAAGGCAGCAACCGCTTGCAGATCGTCCGCGACTACGACCCGAGCATTCCGGACATTACCGCCGACCGCGAGCAGCTCATCCAAGCCATGCTCAACCTCGTGCGCAACGCCATGCAGGCTCTGGCGAGTGATGCCAGCAACCCCGCGCCGACGATCACGCTGCGCAGCCGCACCAAGCGGCAGTTCACGATCAACGGCGTGCGCCACAAATTGCTGGCGCAGATCGATATCGAAGACAACGGGCCGGGCATCCCCAAGTCGATGATCGAGCAGATTTTTTACCCGCTAGTCACGACTCGGCCCGATGGCACCGGCCTAGGCCTGCCGATTGCCCAGTACCTCGTCCACGGCCACAGCGGCTTGATCGAATGCAATAGCCGCGCTGGCAGCACCGTGTTCTCCATCTATCTGCCGTTTGACCTACCCACTCCATGAGTTCTGCGACCGCCACAGCTACTGCCATCGAGGTTTGGGTCGTCGATGACGACGCCAGCATCCGCTGGGTGTTGGAGAAAGCCCTGAGCCGCGAAGGCATGCAGGTGCGGGTGTTTGAGGGCGCGGTGGAGGTGCTCAACGAGCTGGACGAACACCGGCCCGACGTGCTGGTAAGCGACATCCGAATGCCCGGCATCGATGGCCTTGCGCTGCTCGACCGCGTGCGCGCGCGCTGGCCGGAGCTGCCGGTGATCATCATGACCGCCCACTCGGACTTGGACGCCGCAGTCTCCAGCTACAAGGGCGGGGCTTTTGAGTACCTGCCCAAGCCCTTCGATTTGGATGCCGCTGCCAGCTTGGTGCGCCGCGCTGCCCGCCCGCGCGCCGCACTTTCCAAGCCGCAGGACGCGCCGTCCGCCACCATCATTGGCGAAGCCCCGGCAATGCAGGAGGTGTTCCGCGCTATCGGTCGCTTGGCCGCCAGCAACATCACGGTGCTGGTCACTGGTGAATCGGGTACCGGTAAGGAGTTGGTCGCCAGCGCGCTGCACCAGACCTCGCCGCGTGCGAAGGAACCCTTCATCGCCGTCAACACCGCAGCCATCCCCAAGGATTTGCTGGAGTCCGAGTTCTTCGGCCACGAGCGCGGCGCGTTTACCGGCGCTGCTACCCAGCGCAAGGGCCGCTTCGAGCAGGCCGACGGCGGCACGCTGTTTCTGGATGAAATCGGCGACATGCCGGCGGACTTGCAGACCCGCCTGCTGCGCGTATTGCAGAACGGCGAGTTCTATCGCGTCGGCGGCACCGCGCCGATTAAGGTCGATGTCCGCGTGGTCGCGGCCACCCACCAAAACCTCGATCAACTGGTGAAGGAAGGCCGCTTCCGCGAGGACCTCTACCACCGCCTCAACGTTATCCGCGTGCGCATCCCCGCCCTGCGCGAGCGCCGCGAGGACATCCCCCAGTTAGCGCGGCTGTTCTTATCGCGCGCTGCCGATGAGCTAAAAGCCGAGTGCAAGCAAGCCCCGCTGGAGGTGCTCGCTGCCCTCGCCGCCTATGACTGGCCGGGCAACGTTCGTCAGCTAGAAAACACCTGCCGCTGGCTGACGGTGATGGCACCGGGCCAGTTCATTCACTTGGGGGATTTACCGGCCGAGATCAAGGCGCGCGCTGGGTTTGAGCTGCCGCTGGC
>CAZHTI010000105.1:2431-5877 GCA_964535755.1 uncultured Salinisphaerales bacterium
TGGACGTCGCCGCTTTGGTGTTCGAGCGCACCTTGCTAGAGGCCGCCCTCGTTGCCTGCCATGGCCAGCGCATCGAAGCCGCACGCCGCCTCGGCTGGGGCCGCAATACCCTCACCCGCAAGATCAAGGAATTGGGTTTGGTGGTCAGCGACGACGAATGAGCCCGCGAAATTGGGCCGCGCCGTACTGTGCGCTATGACCTTGCGCACAGATCGCCGCCCTAGGTGACCAGCGGCTCTGCCGGCTCCGAGTAGTCTGCAATACCTTTTGCGTGCGTCAGGGATTGGCGCATTCCAATGAGGGACACCATGACTTACTACCAAACACTGCGGCGCTTGCTGGCCGCTCTCGTGTTTCTGAGTGCCAGCGCATCCATAGCGCAGGCCTACGAAATCCAAAGCCTTCGGTTTGCCTACCCAGAGCAGGCACGCAGCCAACTCGCCCGCAGCATCCAAGGGCAGGTGCTGGTTCAAAACCTCACCGAGCAGACGCTGATTCTGAGCAGCCGTCCGTACCGGCAAAACGGTGCGATCTTCCAACTCGATTTAGAGCGTGCGACCTTGCGGCCCGGCGAGCGGCGCTACATCGCGTACAAAGGCCAGATCGGGCGCGCGGGCAAGTGGGCCATCGAGCTGCCGATCTCGGTCACCAGTGCGCGCGGCAAAGTGCCGCAGGATTCGCAAATTTTGCCGCTCTACTACTGGGTGAAAGTGGAGCCGCGGCGGCGGGTGCTGCAAGCGCAGGCATCGAGCTATGAGCAACTGTTCATTGAGCTCGGATCACAGCGCATCGAAGGGATGGGGCGGGTGTTTTCCGCCGCCCCGATGCGCTCAGACCTAACGCGCAGCAAGAGCTACCAAGAAAATCGCCAACCGGCGCTGCGGCGCTGGGCCAGCAGGCCAGACCGCAGCTTAAGCCGCCGAGTACCGACCGACAGCGGTGGCGGCAGGCGCGACTTGAGCCCGGAGCCCGACACCAACCTGCTGCGCGAGGAGCTCGACGCTGACCGCAGCCTAGGCGAAGAGAGCAGCCGCGAGCTCTCCCGTGGTGTGGTCACGGCCAGTGGTGAGTTTTCCTACATGGGGATTGACGCCGTCTTGTATCCGGCTTGGGGCTGGCGCGCACGCGCTTGGGTAAAGCCCAACGGCGGTAACTGGAGCATCGCGGCGGAGGACTGGGTGGAGTGGAACGGCCGATGGACGCTGAGCTTCAACCAGCCAGCGAACAGCACCGTGCAGTTCCAATACGTGGCCTTCAACCGCTATTACACGCCGCAAACGAACGATGGCGAAACCTACCGCTGGGTAGGCCCAGAGCGTGGCGCGCTCGTGGCGAATCATGATGAGGGCAGCTGGTGGGCCGATACCAATACCGGCAATGGCCGTGGCTTGGGCGAGCTCTACCAAGATGCGATGGAGTTGTGGTCAGGTATTTACTGGCAGGGCAACATCAACCCGCTGCGCAGTGAGTCGATCAAGGTGATCTTCCCCAACCTCACGTTTGAATGCAGCTCGGGCAACATCTGGAGCTGTGCCAACACCGGCGGCAACATCTGGCTGATCCCCACCCACGCCACCAATCGCGAGACCATCATCCACGAGCTGGGCCACCAGCTGAATTACGAGTACTGGAACAACGAGCGCCCCGAGGGCACCGGCGGCAGCCACAGTCTGGCTGGCTGCTACACCGCAGGTGGGGCGCTGATGGAGGGCTTTGCCAATTACATGGTGGGCTGGGTAAAAACCAATCGCGACGACAACAGCAACATGAAGCGCAGCCTAGAAGACCCCGCCGCCATCGACGCCTGCACCACGACCAATATCAATGAGGGCTATGTCGGTGCCACCTTCTGGGATTTGCACGACAAGGTAGCCGACGGCGACGACAGCATTTGGTTTGTCCACCGCGGCGCGGTGCCTTCGCTGTTTCTCAACGCTGGCATGAAGCAGAAGATGAGCGACTACCGCGAGACCTTCCGCAACGCCGCCAATGCCGAGCACCGCAGTATTGTTGATGCCATTTTTGAGATGAACCACACCAAGTAGCCGCCCTAGGCGGCCAAAAAGCCCCGCGCGCGCTCATGCTCGGGGCTTTTTTGTTGGGCGCTGCCGCAAAGCTCTCAAAGTGACGGGCAGTTCTGCGCGGCTTGCCAAGGTCAATCACACTTACCCAGCGTCCGGCCCCAAAAACCACATCCACCGACGCATTTGACCAAACTCTTTTTCGTCACCCACGCGATCACATGCAAAGCCCCAATCTGCGCTATTTGCCGGCGGTGGATCACCTGCGCGGCATCGCCGCCCTGCTGATCTTGCTCTATCACGGGATGCACGGGTTTAGTTTCCAGATGCAGTTCAAAACCCCCTTCACCTACGAGAAGGGCTGGCCGGACGCCAATCTGTTCAGCGCCTTGCTGATTGAAGGCCACATCGCCGTCGCACTGTTCATGGTGCTCTCGGGCTTCATCTTTACGGCGGCAGCGCTCAACCAGCACATCCATTACGGGGCGTTTTTGAAGAACCGCCTGCTGCGCACCGCGCCCTTGGTGGTGCTGATGCTCACCCTCGCAGTGGTGACTAGGCCAGAGCGCCTGAGCGTGGCGGGCATCATCAACGCACTCACGTTGGGGCCATTGCGTGAGCCGGGGCCAAACGGCTGGGTCGAGCACTATTTCTCGGGCGGGTCATACACCAGCATGTTCTGGGCGATTACCGTCGAGTGGCACTTCTACCTGTTGTTCCCCTTCCTGAGCCGCTTTCTCTCGCAGCCGGATGGCCCGCGCCGCCTGTTTGGCTTCTGGCTCACCATCGTCATCCTGCGCACCTCGGCAACACTCATGGACTTTAGCCCGCATCTGCTGAGCTACTCGACCATCTTGGGCCGCATCGATCAGTTCATCGCCGGCATGTACCTAGGCTATGTCTGGATCCACCGTGCGCACTGGTTTGCGCCGGCGGTAGGGGCAATCCAACGCAGCGCTTGGGGCTTGGGCGGGCTGCTGCTCCTAAGCAGCTATGCGCTGTGGATAAACGCGGTTGGGAGCTTCAACTACAAGGGATTCGGCAAGGTGTTTTGGTGCAGCAGCGATGCCCTAGTGTGCGTGGCCTTCATGCTCAGTTACTTCAAGTTCTGCGGTAATCGCGCCTATTGGCCGCTGGCCAAGGTCGGTGAGATGAGCTACTCCATCTACCTGCTGCACATGGTCGCAGCGGCCATCATCCTGCACCGCGAGTGGTTTCTCCGCCCCTTCGCCAACCCCGACGCCAACGCCACCGTCACTGCCTTGCTCGTGCTGATGCCGGTGACGCTGGCGGTGTCTTGGCTGTGTTACCACAACATCGAGAAACCCTTTTTAGACCTGCGCCAGAAGTACCTAAGCCCGCTGCCCAAGCCTGACTAGCCGCTAGCCGTCGCAGCTTTTCCGTTGCCCGATTCCCGATTCCCGA
>CAZHTI010000105.1:5977-7821 GCA_964535755.1 uncultured Salinisphaerales bacterium
TTCCCGAATCAATGGTGGCTGTGATCGTGCTCCGCTTCTTCCACCGGCCGCTCGCGCACGATGATCTGCGTCTGCACCGGCGCGGACTTGGCAAAGTGCAGGGTCAGCGGCACTTGCTCACCTACTCGCAGCGGCGCTTTGGGGGCAAAGAGCATCAGATGTAGCCCGCCGGGGGCGAGCAGAACCGTCTTGTTGGCGGCTAGGGCGAGGGGTTTATCGAGCGCGCGCATTTCCATCACGCCGCTGCGCATGGTCATGCGGTGGATCTCGATGCGGTCGATGACCGGGCTAGTGACGGACAGCAACTGATCCGCCTTTTTGCCGGCGTTGGTCAGTGTTAGGTAGCCAGCCGCAGGCACGCCGGGCGCGGGGGTTGGGTAGCTAAAGGCATCGCGCACGCGCACGCTGGCCGCGGCGGCTTTCGCACTCGCTTTGGCGGGCGCTTTGCTACTGGCTTCTGCCCATGCGGCAGCGGGGCTCAGGCCCAGAGCCAAGGCCAGTGCTAAGCCTACAAACGCAGCTCGGGCAGGCGGTTGGTTGCGGTTCGGCATACTTAAAAACTCCAAAAAGAAACGGATTCGGTGGCTGGCAGAGCAGCGTGCTGCTCAGACCGGCTTGGGCCAAAAGCGTTGCGTGAGGGTATCGAGCAAATACAGCAGCAACAGGCTCAAGCCCAGCAGCGGCAGTGCGATACCACTAACGATAGCGGCGGCGCTCAGCCAGCGCGGGGCCGGTGGAACTTGCCGCGCGGGGGCCGCCAAGCCCTTACCGGGCCTACGCAGATACCAGCTCACGAGGCCGGTGAGGCAGAGCCAGATGAGTGCCGCCGAGAGCAGGGTGTTGAGCCACTGATTGGCGCGGCCAAAGAAGGTGCCCTCGTGCAGATCGACGCCGGTGGCAATCGCTTTGGGGATGATTTTGTAGTCCGCCCAAGTCGTGCGGCGCAGCACCTCGCCGGAATAGCGGTCGGCCACTAGCTGCACCTCATCACTCGCGCGGGCACGGCGCGAGTGAATCTGGATGGGGTCGGTCGCGGCATAGGCCATGCGGATTTCTACCGTGCCGTGTAAACCCTGCCTTTGCGCAAGTACCTGTGCTTGGTCCAACGTCATCGGCACGGCTGCGTCTTGCGGTGTGCTGGCCAACCCACGCGCACCAAACCCTGGGCCGGATTGATTGAGTGCCACTTGCATGGGGCGCAGCACTTGCTTGCCCCAAAACTCCGTCCACGGCAGCGCGGTAAGCAAAAACGCCAGCGTGAGCAGCGAAATCCACACCGCCACACAGGCGTGCAAATCGCGCCAAAGCACGCGCTGGCCTTGGCCCAAGCGCGGCAAAAGGGCGCGGCCAAGGGAGATGCCGCGCGGCCACCAGAGATAGAGGCCGGTGGCGATCATCACCATGCACCAACAGGCAGCGAGCTCCAGAAACCAGCTGCCGTACTTGCCAAACGGCCAGCCACCGTGCAGCGCACGGCTCCAACCGGGCAGCCACTGCCAAGGGCCGAGCACGGCCAGCACCTCAGCGCGGTAGGGGTCGATGAAACTCGCAATCTCCAGCCCAGAGCCATCGTCAAACAACAGCAAGCTACTGCGCTGCGGCGAGTCACTCAGCAGCAAGCGCTCCGCCTTGGCACCGGGGTAACTGGCGAGCACTTCGCTCAGAGCGGCATTGACTTGATCCTCCAGCGGCGCGCGCTGTAGCGCGGGGGTTACGAAGCGCGCCTCAGGGTGCGCCCAGTCCGCCCACTCGTTGGCCCACACATAGAGCGTGCCGGTGCTGGCTTGCAGCAGCACGAAAGGGATCACCAAAAAAGCCGCCCAGAAGTGCCAGCGCCACAGGCG
>CAZHTI010000106.1:0-7799 GCA_964535755.1 uncultured Salinisphaerales bacterium
AATATTGCGATGAACCGCAGCGACTTCACCTACCACCTGCCGCCTGAGCTGATCGCCAGCGAGGCTTTGCCCCAACGTTCCGCGTCCCGTCTGCTGCATGTCGCTGCCAATGGCCTGCAGCACCGGCGGATGCTCGACTTACCCGACCTCCTGCGCGCCGACGACTTGCTGGTGTTCAACGACACCCGCGTCATCAAGGCGCGGCTGTATGGGCAAAAGGCTACGGGTGGCCGCGTGGAGTTGCTGATCGAGCGCCTGCTCGATGAGCGCCTAGTTCTCGCGCAGATGGCGGCGAGCAAAAAGCCGCAGCCGGGTGCTTTGATTCAAGTCGCCGATGGCAGCTTTGAATTCTTGGGGCGACAGGGCGATTTGTTCGAGCTGCGTTGGTTAGGGCAGGGCAGCGTGCTGGAACTATTGGAGCGCCACGGCGAGCTGCCGCTGCCGCATTACTTTGGCCGCGCGGCGCGGGCGGATGATGACAGCCGCTATCAGAGCATCTTCGCAAAAGACCCCGGTGCCGTCGCCGCGCCCACCGCCAGCCTGCATTTTGATGAGCCCCTGCTGGCCGCACTCAAGGCGAAGGGAGTAGCGACTACCACCGTCACCCTGCACGTCGGCGCGGGCACCTTCCAACCCGTGCGGGTGGAGGACTTGGCCGAGCACCAAATGCACGCCGAGCGCTTCCGCGTGACGCCGGAGGCGGCGGCTGCTTTGGCGGCAACCCGTGCGCGCGGCGGCAGGGTGGTGGCTGTGGGCACTACCGTGGCGCGGGCGCTGGAGTCTGCGTTTGGCGCGGACGGCAACTTGGCCGCGCCAGAAGGCGACACCCGCTTATTCATCACGCCGGGCTATCGCTTTAAGGCAGTGGATTTATTGCTGACCAACTTCCACTTGCCGGAGTCCACGCTGTTGATGCTGGTCTCCGCCTTCGGTGGCTATCAGCGTTTGCGGGATGCCTATGCCGCCGCCATCGAAGCGCGCTACCGCTTCTATAGCTACGGTGATGCGATGCTGATCGAACCCGAGCGTGCGGCGTGATCTTTGGCATCGGCACGGATCTATTGCGGGTGGACCGCATCGCGCGCGTGTACGCCCGCCACGGTGCGCGATTCATCGACAAAATCTTGATGCCGGAGGAGCGCGCAGCTCTTGAAGGCTTGAGCGACCCCGTTAATCGTATTGCCAAGAGCTTTGCGGCGAAGGAGGCCTTCGTAAAGGCATGGGGGACTGGTTTCGCGGGCGTGAATCATCACGATGTCGGCGTCGCGCGCGCGGCAAGCGGTGCGCCGGAGTTGATTTTTAGCTCGGCGATGCAGGCGCGGCTAGCCGCCGCTGGCGTACTCCGCTGCCACCTATCTTTAAGCGATGACGATGGCCGCGTGCTGGCCTTTGTGGTGTTGGAGTGCGGCGAGCCGCAGATTGCACCAGCGCCAGTGACCGCACCGCAGGCAGATCGCCATTGATTTATTTCATGGCAGCGCCGACCGGCACTTAAAATAGCCGGATGTCCTACCCCACCTTGAGCAGCACCATCGGCAACACGCCCTTGGTGCAAGTGACCCGCCTGCCTGAGATTGGCAATAACCAGTTGTTGCTAAAGCTGGAGGGCAACAACCCTGCCGGCTCGGTAAAGGATAGGCCCGCGTATTCGATGATTCGCCGCGCGGCCGAGCGCGGTGAGATTCGCCCCGGCGACACCCTGATTGAAGCCACCAGCGGCAACACCGGGATTGCGCTGGCGATGGCGGCGGCAGCCTTGGGCTACCGCATGGTGCTGATCATGCCGGCGCATCTATCGGTGGAGCGCCGCGCGGTGATGAAGGCCTTTGGTGCCGAGCTGATTCTGGTGAGCAAAGAGCAGGGCATGGAGGGCGCACGCGACTTGGCCGATGCGATGGAGCGCGAGGGCAAGGGCAAGGTGCTGAACCAATTCGCCAACCCCGACAACCCCCGCGCGCACTTTGAGACCACCGGCCCCGAGATTTGGCAGGCCACACGTGGCCGCATCACGCACTTTGTCAGCAGCATGGGCACCACCGGCACCATCATGGGGACCTCGCGCTACCTCAAGCAGCAAAACCCAGCGGTGCAGATTATCGGCGTGCAGCCGGATGGCGACAGCTCCATCCCCGGTATTCGCAAATGGCCCGAGGCCTATCTGCCGAAGATTTTTGACGCCTCGCGGGTTGACCGCATCATCGAAGTCAGCAGCAAAGACGCCGAGGACACGATGCGCGAGGTCGCCAAGCGCGAGGGCCTGTTCTGCGGCCCCTCCAGCGGTGGTGCGCTCTGGGCAGCGCTGCAAATTTGCCGCGAAGTCGAGAACGCGGTGATCGCCAGCATTGTCTGCGACCGTGGCGACCGCTACATCTCCACTGGCGTGTTTCCGGAATAAGGGTGCACAGCACTCCGCCCTTGGTGATTGCGCTGGCGACTGAGCCTGACCTCGGCGCCGCCAAACGCGCCTATGGTTTGGGCGCACTCTCCGACGCTGAAGCCCAACAGGCCATCGCCACGCTGCGCCGCATTGCCGATGAGCCTATCGCTTGGCCGCTGGCATTGCAGCGCATCAGTGCCGTCGCTGTCGCCGGTTGGGATGGCCAAGCTTGGTGCTGCCGCGCCCTCGCTGGCGCTGGAGCGAGCGAGGCCGAACTGCTGCGCGATCTGTTCCAGCAGGTGCAACAGGCGCAGTCACCAAGTGCCACGCCGCTGCTGGCTTGGCAGCCCGAGCACACATGGGCCTTATTGGAGGCGCGTGCGTTGCGCCACGGCCTGCCGCTGCCGATGGCAGAACCTGAGCCGCAAGCAGCTTGGCGTAGCGCGGCTGGCGCATTTGTTGGGTTGGAGACGCTCGCGCAGGGCCTGAGCTTGCAGGAGTTTGCCGCTGCGATGGGCGAGGCCTGTAGCCGCCCGCGCCGTGGCGCAGCAGCGCTCGCTACCGATGCCGTCGTCACGCGCAATGCCGTCCTGCACCTGCGCTTAGCACTGCGGTGGGCAGCCGCGCGCGGGCTCGTCACAGCGGCCCACCAGCAGTCCTTTGCCGCATGGGCGCAGGGTGCTTTCAGCGGCGCGCTCGCTGCGCTGAGCGGCCCGCTACTTCTATCTACCTAGTTTCTCGAATGTCCCGCCGCCATAAAAACCTGCCGCAAGGCGAATTCACTGCCCAAGTCACCGGCCTAGATCACGAAGGCCGAGGGGTTGCCCGCATCGACGGCAAGGTCACGTTTATTGCCGATGCGCTGCCGGGCGAGACGGTGCGCTTCGCCTACACCTCGCGCCGTAATGGTCAGGACGAGGGCAAGTTGCTGGCGGTCGATGTCGCTAGCCCTGACCGCGTTGCGCCGGTGTGCGCGCACTTTGGCGTCTGCGGCGGCTGTGCGCTGCAGCACTTGGCGGTAGAGAAGCAAATCCTCTTCAAGCAGGACGAGCTGATCCAAGCCTTAAACCGTATCGGCGGCGTTAGCCCAAAAACCGTCGCAACGGCCCTTACAGCGCAGTCCTACGGCTACCGTCGGCGCGCGCGCTTGGGCGTGAAAATCGTCGATAAAAAAGGCGGGGCCTTGGTCGGCTTTCGTGAGCGCTCCGCCCACTATTTGGCGCAGCTAGAGCGCTGTGTCGTGCTCGACCCCAGAGTCGGCTTAAAGCTCAAGGACTTGGGCGCGCTGATCGATGGCCTGAGCATCCGCCAAGCCGTGCCGCAGATTGAGGCCGCTTGCGGCACCCACGTGGCGCTGGTGTTCCGGGTGATGCAAAACCCCAGTGAGGACGACCGCGCTGCCCTTGCCGCCTTTGGCCAGACGCATGGGTTTGAAATCTTTTTGCAGCCCAAGGGCTTGGACAGCATCGCCCCGCTCAATCCACCTGCGCGTGGCCTGCGCTATTCGCCGGACGGCAGCGACACGCTGCTGGCCTTTGAGCCATCCGACTTCATCCAAGTCAACGGCCCGTTGTCCGAGGCGATGGTGCGCCAAGCCTTGGATTGGCTGGCGCTCAAGCCCGGCGAGACTGTTTTGGAGCTGTTTGCCGGCTTGGGTAACTTCACCGTGCCACTGGCGCAAACTGGTGCCCAAGTGACGGCGGTGGAAGGCGAGGCCGGGTTAGTCCAACGCGGCCGCGATAACTGCACGATGCATGGCTTAGACGTGGAATGGCACGTCGCCAATCTATTTGAGCCTGAGCCCAAACCGGGGGCGCTGATGCCCTACCTCAAGCGCCCCTACGACGCGATTCTGCTCGACCCGCCTAGGGCAGGGGCCGAGGCCATCACCCCATACATCGCCAAACTTGGCGCCTCGCGCATCCTCTACGTCAGTTGCCACCCCGGCACCTTGGCGCGCGATAGCAAAGTGCTGGCGGAGGCCGGCTACCGCCTCGCGCGCGCAGGCGTCATGGATATGTTCCCGCACACTGCGCATGTCGAAAGCATGGCGTTGTTCATCAAAGGCTAAAAAAATGGCGCTGGAAATCGAAAGAAAGTTCTTGGTGGTGGGCGATGCGTGGCGGCAGCAGGCGCACAAGACCATTGCGATGCGGCATGGCTACTTGGCCCCCTTGGGTAGCAAAGCCAGCGTGCGGGTGCGGGTGGAGGGGCCCGCCGACATAAAGGAATGTCCAGTGGACATTCCTGTCGGCGGGCGCCTGGCCATGGATGGCCGGGCCGGGGCCGGGGAAAGTGAGCCGCTGTCGCGCCAAGGAGGGCAAGCCATCGGGGTTTTGAATGTCAAGGCGGCGGTGATTGGCGCTGCGCGTGCCGAGTACGAGTACACCATCCCTGCCGATGAGGCTGAGGAGATGATCAACACCCTCGCCAACGGCGTGATTCTCAAGACCCGCCATTACGTTCAGCACCAAGGTCATCTGTGGGAAGTGGACGAGTTTGAAGGCGACAACGCGCCCCTCGTGGTTGCCGAAATTGAACTGGGTCACGAAGCAGAAAGCTTTGCGCGGCCAGAATGGCTGGGCGAAGAAGTGACGATGGACGCGCGTTATTACAACCATGCCCTTTCCGTGACTCCCTACCAGCAATGGCCCCAGCCGAAATAGAAATCACCATCAGCTTGCGCCAGCAGGTGCTCAACCTCTGGCGCGATGGTAAGTGCGTAAAGCAATACTGGATCTCCACCGGTGCCAACGGCATCGGCCAGGTTCAGGGCTCGGGCTGCACGCCGCGTGGGCGGCACATCATCCGCGCCAAGATTGGAGCGGGGATGCCCTCGGGTACGGTATTCAAGGCGCGCCGTGTAGCTCAGGATGTGCCTGTCTATTCGGAGCAAGCGGCGGAGGCTTACCCCAACCGTGATTGGATCTTGAGCCGCATCCTTTGGTTATCCGGCACCGAGCTTGGCTACAACCGTTTGGGCTGTGTCGATACCTTCCGCCGTTACATTTACATCCACGGCACGCCAGATACCCATAAACTAGGTGAAGCTGCGTCGCACGGGTGCATACGCATGGCCTGCAAAGATGTCATCGAATTATTTGAAATTGTCAGCATAGGGACGTTCGTCACACTGCATGAGTAGCACTTTATTGGGGCCAGTGATGGCCGATGTTGGCGGGCAGGAACTCACGGCAGCGGACCGCGAACTGATCAAACACCCATTAGTCGGCGGCGTGATTTTGTTCACCCGCAACTATCACGACCGCGAGCAATTGCGCGCCCTGTGCAAGGACATCCTCGCCGTCAAAAAGACGCGACCCTTGCTGGCAGTGGATCACGAAGGTGGGCGCGTACAGCGCTTCCGCGTCGGCTTCGCGCGCGTGCCGCCGATGCGCTCGCTGGGCAAACTGTTTGAAGAGAGCCAGCCCAAGTCCATCGAGGAAGCCCGCCGCTACGGCCGCTTGATCGGCGACGAGCTCGCGGAGTTCGGCTTTGACCTGCCGTTTGCACCGGTATTGGACCGCGACTGCGAAGTCAGCCAAGTGATCGGCGACCGTGCCTTTGCCGGCGATTGCGCCACCATCAGCACTTTGGCGGCAGCCTTTACCCGTGGCCTGCAGGATGCGGGGCTCTCCGCCACCGGCAAGCACTTCCCCGGCCATGGCGCTGTGGCTGCCGATAGCCACCATGACCTCCCGGTCGATCGTCGCCCTTGGGCGGCGATCGAGGCCGACCTAGCACCTTTTAAGGCGCTGATGGACCGTGGCCTAGAGAGCATCATGATGGCCCACGTTCGCTACACGGCGATGGATCCCACGCCCGCCTCGTTGAGCAAGGTTTGGATTGCAGGCCTCATCCGCAAAGACTGGAAGTACAACGGCGCTATTTTCTGCGACGACCTCAGCATGGGCGGCGCGGCCGTCGCGGGCACCCTAGAGGACCGCGCGCGCCTAGCCCTTGAGGCTGGCTGCGACATGATCCCCGTCTGCAATGATCGTCCCGGCCTCGAAGCACTGCTGGATGCGATCAAGGACATCAAACCCAGTCGCGCCTCCAGCAACCGTTTGAAAGCACTCTACCGCCGCGAGCCGGGCGTGGTGAAACTTGCCGATACCCTCGCGCCATGAAGCCTGAAGAAGCCGAAACCCTGCTCGCCGAGGCGGATCTGCTGGTCAGCGCTGCGGAAATTCGCGCCGCCTACGACCGCCTAGCGGCAGCAATCAGCCGTGATTACCAAGGCCAGTTTCCGCTGATTTTGTGTGTGATGAACGGTGGCCTCTACGCCACCAGCGAACTCACGCAAAGGCTGACGCTGCCGTTTGAGCTCGACTACATCCACGCTACCCGCTACCGCGGAGCTACCGAGGGCGGCGGGCTAATTTGGAAGCGCCAACCCGATCAGCGCTTGGCTGGGCGACATGTGCTGGTCATCGATGACATCTTGGACGAGGGCCACACCTTGGCGGCGATCCGTAAGTCACTGCTGGAATTCCAGCCGGAGAGCCTGAAGGTTGCGGTGCTCGCCGAGAAAATCCACGACCGACGTGCTGCTGGCGCGAGCGCGGAATACATAGGCGTGACCGTGCCCGACCGCTACGTGTTTGGCTGCGGCATGGACGTGCGCGAACTCTGGCGGCAATTGCCCGCCATCTACGCCGTTAAAGGCCTCTAAATCGGCTGAAGTTATGACTACGACGCTTGCAGTGATTGGCGGCACCGGCATGAACACTTGGCCGGGTCTGGTCGTAAAAGAACGCCGCGAGGTGACGACCGCCTATGGCGCGCCTTCTGCGCCCTTGCTGATAGGCGAGGTGTATGGCGTGAGCGCCATCTTCCTCGCCCGCCACGGCGAGGGCCACAAGCTGCCGCCACATGCCATCAATTACCGCGCCAATCTCAAAGCTCTGGCCGAGGCAGGGGTGAAGGATGTCATCGCCATCGCCGCCGTGGGTGCGATTGCCCCTTGGTTTGCGCCCGGCAACATTACCTTGCCGATCGATTTCATCGACTACACCTATGGCCGCGCCCATACCTATTCCGACGGCAGCGCGGGAAGCGGCTTGCAGCACGTCGAGCTTGGCGAGCCCTATCACCCAGCGCTGCGCGCCAGCCTGCTCGAAGCCGCTAGGGTTGCTGGAGTGGACGCCGGTCAAGGCGGTGTGATGGCGGTGACGCAAGGCCCGCGCTTGGAGACTCCGGCAGAAATCCGCCGTTTCAAAAGCGACGGCTGCGATTTGGTCGGCATGACGGGTATGCCGGAGGCCGCACTGGCCGCTGAGCTCGGCCTGCGCTACGCCTGCCTTGCCGTCAGCGTCAATTGGGCCGCGGGTTTATCGCCAGCCGGTGCCGGCATTCACGATGAAATCCACGCCAGCATTGAAGCCGGCATGGCTAAGGTGCGGGCGGTGTTGAGCCATGC
>CAZHTI010000107.1:0-7689 GCA_964535755.1 uncultured Salinisphaerales bacterium
GGTAAATGGTGGGTCGTGATGGATTCGAACCATCGACCAACTCGTTAAAAGCGAGCTGCTCTACCGGCTGAGCTAACGACCCCGGCATTTACCGCTACTACTGCGCAGGCGCTGAGGTGCCAGATTGCTCTGGGGGGCGCTGCGAAGGGCGCGAAAGATAAACGAGGCGGCGGGCAGGTGCAAGTCTCGGCGCGGCTTGGCACACTGCGCGGCCATCTTGCGCTGGCGATCAGCGGGCTTGGGGCTTGCTGGCTTGGGCCTTGGCAAGCCCAAGCCGACTGGCGTTTGGCGGGCTTCTTCCCTCTATCTTCTCGCTCTTGGTTCCTCCGCTCATGTCCTATGACCTTTTGCTCGGCAAAGCCGATGCGCAGCAGTACTTGTTGGGTGCTTTTGCTAACCGCCATGGCTTGGTGGCAGGTGCGACCGGCACCGGCAAGACCATCACCTTGCAGGTGCTGGCTGAAGGCTTCTCCGAGCTGGGCGTGCCGGTGTTTTGTGCGGACGTGAAGGGCGATCTCTCCGGCATTGCAATGCCGGGCACGGCCAGCCCCAAACTGCTGGAGCGGGCTGCCGCCAATGGCATGCCGGACTGGTCGCCATCGGCCAACCCGGTCGTTTTCTGGGATGTGTTCGGCACTTCCGGCCACCCGGTGCGGGCGACGATCAGCGAGATGGGGCCCACACTTTTGGCACGCCTGATGGACCTCTCCGACGTGCAGGCGGGCGTGCTGAACTTGGTGTTTAAGTATTGCGATGACCACGGCTTGCTGCTGCTGGATCTCAAAGATATGCGCGCGGCACTGACGCATGTGGCGGAGAACGCGAAGACTTTGTCTGCCGAATATGGTCTGGTCAGCACGGCGAGCGTCGGGGCCATCCAGCGCGCCTTGCTGCAATTGGAGACGGACGGTGCCGAGAACTTCTTCGGCGAGCCCGCACTTGACCTCAAAGACTTCATGCTCTGCGAGCCGGGCGGCCGCGGCATCATCAATGTCTTGGCGGCGGACGTGCTCTACCGAAAGCCCAAGCTGTATTCGACCTTCCTGCTCTGGCTGCTGTCGGAGCTGTTCGAAAATCTGCCGGAAGCGGGCGATTCGGAGAAGCCGAAGGTGGTGTTCTTCTTTGACGAGGCGCACTTGCTGTTCAACGACGCCCCCAAGGCCTTGGTGGAGAAGGTCGAGCAGGTGGTGCGCTTGATCCGCAGCAAGGGCGTGGGCGTGTACTTCATCAGCCAGAACCCGCTGGACTTACCCGAGACGGTGCTCGGGCAGCTCGGCAACCGCGTGCAGCACGCGCTGCGGGCCTTTACCCCGCGCGATCAAAAAGCGGTGAAGAGCGCCGCGGAGACCTTCCGCCCTAACCCTAAGTTCAAGACCGCCGAGGTGATCATGGAATTGGGCGTCGGCGAGGCGCTGGTGAGCACGCTGCAAGCGGGTGGTGTGCCCAGCGTGGTGGAGCGCACCCGCATCCGCCCGCCGCGCTCACGCATGGGGGCGATCACGCCGGAAGAACGCGCGCTGTGCATTAGCCGCAGCCCGTTCAAGGGCAAGTACGACGAACTGGTGGACCGCGAATCCGCCTATGAGATTTTGGACGGTGGCGATGCCGCCGAGGCCGCGCCCGCTGCCGCCCCAGCACCGGCCTCCGGCAGCACGCTGGGCAACTGGTGGGAGCAGATGACCAACACCTCAGCCAGCCCAGCACCCACCAGCACCGGCAACGCACCCGCGCAGCGCCGCCCGCTGCCACAAGCGCCTGCGCCAGCGCCCAAAGCCCCTGCCCGCACGCGCGAGACGGTGTTTGAAGCAGCGACCAAGAGCGTGGTGCGCAGCGTCGGCAGCACGGTGGGCAGGGAGGTAGGCCGCCAATTGCTGCGCGGCGTGCTGGGCTCACTGCTGAAAGGCCGCTAGGGGGCGAGGATGCAGGCCTACCGCTTCTTTCGTGATGGCTCGCGGCCGCAGCGGATCGAGGAGCCGATCGCGCTGCCGGAGGAGGACGGTTTCATCTGGCTGGACTTCACCCGCAGCAGCGCCCGCTCTTGGCCGGAGTGGGCGGAGCGCTTAGCCGGGGTCATCATCAACGAGGATCACCTCTCCGACAGCTTCAACGGCGACCACCCGAGCTACTACGAGGGCACCGCCGACTACGACATGCTGATCTTCCAAGCGCTGACGCCGGAGGATTGCGAAAACAGCGAGGAGCTGATCGTCACCAAGAGCGCGGCCTTTTTCTTTTTTGACCGCCTGCTGATCACCGTGCGGGCGGCGGAAAACCATTCGTTTGAGGTGGTCAAGCGCAAGTTTTTGGAGAGCCGCCTGCGCTTTCCATCCACCACCTTCGGCATCGTGCATGTGGTGCTGGACACCATGGTCGAGCGCTACTTCACCATCACCGACGAGCTAGAAACCCGCCTAGACCGCATGGGCGACTCGCTGATGGACCCCAAGAGCCCGTTCAACGATTGGCAGGCGCTGCTGCGCTACCGCAAGCAGGCGCACGCGCTGGAGATGCTCTGCGAGAAGAACACCGAAGTGCTCGACGCTTGGCGGCGCACCATGCGCCAAGAGCTGAGCGAGGGCCAGCGGATTCGCTTCAATGACCTGCGCGAGCACATTGGCCGTGTGGAGCGCCACGCCGATGCCCTGCAACGCGACATCGAGGTCGCCGTGCAGCTGCATTTTTCCAGTGTGGCGCACCGCACCAACAAAATCGTCCAAGCACTAACGGTGCTCTCGGCGGTGTTCTTCCCACTCACCTTGCTCACCGGCATTTGGGGGATGAACTTTGAGCACATGCCCGGCCTGAAGTGGCGCTACGGCTATCTGTTGGCAATCTTCGTGATCGTCGGCTTGGGCGCGGGACTGTTGATCTACTTCAAGAAGCGGCGGTTTTTTTAGCGGCTGGGCTGGGCCGCTCACGCCGCACGATTCCCCAACTCCCCAATCAAGACAACCCGTCCACCAAACCCCAATCCAGCGCGGTTTGGGCGTTGATGCGCGCGCCGCTGAGCACCCACCACGCGGTTCGTTGGCGGCCAATGCGGCGCGGGATGCTCACGCAACCCCCAGCGCCGGGGATGAGCCCAAACTGTAGTTCGGGCAGCTGAAACCACGCGTCCTCGCGGGCGATCAGGTGGCTGGCAAAGGCGGGGAACTCGATCCCTGAGCCGACGCAAGCGCCGTGCACCAGCACCGAGGCCCGCTCAGCCAAGCGTGCGAGCAAGCGGCCCGGCAGGGCGATGCTGCGCACCGCGTGGGCGGCGGCAGGGTTGGGGGCGGTGCCGAACTCGCGCAGGTCCCCGCCGGTAGAAAAACAGCGGCCTTCACCACGCATGCGGACTTCGTGAATCTGCGGGTCCGCAAGGGCCAGCTCTAAGGCTTCGATCAGCGCGTCGCGCATCTCTACGGTCATCGCATTGCGATGGTTGGGGCGGTTGAGGCGCAGGTTGAGGACGTTGGCGAAGGGCTCGATCAGCACGGCGGGGCCTTCGTCCGGTTCGGGCGCGTTAGGCGGCGTGTAGCCCGCACGCCACGCGGCGAACTCAGGCCCAGCCTGCAAGGTGGCGTAAGCGAGTGACTCCGCCACCAGCGCATCCGCCAAGGGCAGCTTGCTGGTCAGGCGCAGCAACTGCACCAAGATGCTGGCGGCGTGCGGCGTGCGCTCTATGCGCGTGAGCAAGGGTGCGGCGGCCTCCCAGCTCGGCAGCACCACGTCCGCCGCAGCGGCCAAGGGCTCTTGGGCGTGGCCTAAGGCGATCACGGGGACGGCTTGCTCGCCGAGCCAGTGTTTGAGCCGCGTCTTTTGCGCGGCGCTGAGCGCAGGCCCGCAGTGTGCTTCAAACACCAGATACGGCTTGTCATGCAGCGGCGAGCTGGCCGGGCGGGGGTCGTCGCTCAGGCCGAGCAGTTGGCCGAGGCTGAGCACTGCGCTGGGTGTCGGCAAGCGGTTGGCATCAGGTGCAGGCATAAATGCTCAGGGCGGCAGTGAGTGGCAGGGCGCAAGCCTAACGCTGGCCCGCTACTTGCCGCCTCGTTTTTTAAGCAGCAATCGGTTTTGCGCGCGTGCTACTGCATCCGCCCATTGCTGCCGTCCGAACCGCCGCCGCAGCAGCGCGCTAAGCGCTTGCTATGGTTGCCATCGGGAGTGCCTTAAAAACCTCAGGGATTAAAAGAACCAGCCGCTATGTCGAATCTCTACCATCTCATCTATACCAGCCGCGCCACGCAGGCTTTTGACGAAGCGCAGCTCGCAGAGCTGTTGCGGCGTGCACGCGACAACAATGCGCGGCTCGATATCTCCGGCATGTTGCTCTACGCCGATGAAAGCTTCTTCCAGATTCTCGAAGGCGCGCCCGAAGCGCTAGACGCACTGTTTGCTCAGATCAGTAAAGACCCACGCCACGGGCAGGTAACGACCATCCTGCGCGAGCCCATCGTGCAGCGTTCTTTTGCCGATTGGACCATGGGCTCTGCGCAGATGAGCGCGCGCGAGATCGGCTTTATCTCCGGCCTCAACGACTTCTTCTCCGACGGCTCCTGCTTGGCGCAACTGAACTCAGGCCGCGCCAAGAAGCTGCTCGCGGCCTTCAAGGAGGGCCGCTGGCGCGCCAAGTTGGGCGGGGCTCATCAGGGTGGGCAAAGCCGTCTACGCCCCGCGCTGCCGAAGGCACCGCGCTATTCGTTTGCCTTCCAGCCCATCGTGAACGCCGACAGCCGCAGCGTGGTTTCTTACGAAGCACTGATTCGCGGCCTCAACGACGAGCCTGCTTGGCAGATTTTTCAACAGGTTGGGCCGGAAGACCTGCATCAATTTGATGAATCCAGCCGCGCCGTCGCCATCGGCCTCGCCGCGCGTCTCGGCCTGAGCACTGACCTCAACCTCAACTTTCTGCCGCTGAGTTTGGATAAATCCCCCACCGCCGTGACGTCGACGCTGGAAGCGGCCGAGCGCTTGGGCATCAGCCCCAGCCGCATCACCTTAGAGATTGACGAAGACGAGCGCATCAGCGACCACACCCACTTTGCGCGCCTGATCGAGCCGCACCGCAGCAGTGGCTTTAAGGTGGCTATCGATAACTTTGGCGCAGGGCATGCCGGCCTGAGCTTGCTGGACCAATACCAGCCCGACCTCATCGCCCTGAACATGAACCTCATCCGGCACATCGACGGCAACGGCCCGCGTCAGGCGATCTTTCGCGGCATTGCCCAAACCTGCGGCGATCTCGGCATCGACATCCTCATCAAAGGCATCGAGACCCTGGGGGAATACCAATTCTTGCGCAGTGAGGGCATCCGCCTGTTCCAAGGCCAGTGGATTGCTGCGCCGACCTTTGAAAGCCTCGGTGGGATGCAACTCCCCCCCGAGAGCTAAGCGCCAGCCGCTGCCATGACCCGCACCCCAGTGGCACCGTCGCCCGACCAATACAGCTTTGCCTTTCAGCCCATCATCCACGCCCCCAGCGGCACGATTTATTCCTACGAGGCACTCGTCCGTGGCCGCCACAACGAACCCGCGAGCACGTTGCTGCATAACCTCAGCGGCGCGGCCTACCACCAGTTTGACGAGCAATCGCGCATGGCTGCGGTCGCCTTGGCAGCACGCCTGGGCATCGTCACCCACCTTAATCTCAACCTCTCGCCGAAGACCCTAGAGCACAACGACGCCGCCCTGCGCAGCACGCTGCAAGCCGCCGAGGCCGTACACCTGCCGCTCACCCAGCTGATCGTCGAGATGACCGAGCACGAAATGATCGACGACACCGGGGCTTTGATTGCGGCGCTCAATGAGCACCGTGGTCGCGGCATCAAAGTGGCGATTGACGACTTTGGCGCCGGCTATGCGGGGCTAAATCTGCTGGCGGAATTCCAGCCTGACCTGATCAAAATCGACCTCACCCTCGTGCGCGGCATCGAAAGCCGTGGCCCGCGCCAAGCGATCATCCGCGGCGTACTGCGCACCTGCTTGGACTTAGGCATCGAAGTGATCGCCGAGGGGGTAGAAACCGCTGAGGAATACTGGTGGTTCCGCGATGAGGGCGTTGAGATGTTTCAGGGCTATCTATTCGCCAAGCCCGCCTTCGAGCGTCTGCCGCTGGCCTATTACCTAGAGGAGCACAGCCCCTGAGCTGGCGGCGCTTATCTGCACCGAATCGCCCACCGACAACACCCCAGCCGAGAGCACCCGCGCAGTAACCCCACCATGCCCGCGCAGCGCGTTGTAGGCACCAAAGCCGAGCGCGGCCTCCATGCGGCTGCAAGGCTCGCAAGGGCCAGTGATTTGCAGGCGGACTGCACCAATCTCTAGCACCAGAGCTTGGTCTTTGAACAAACTCTTGGCCGCCAGCAGATTGATGCCAGAGACCACCAAATTGCGACGCAGGATGGCCGCATCTAGCTCTGCGCGTTGCAGCAGGCTGGCGACCACCGCGAGGTGCTCGGCCTGTATCAGCGTCACTTGCCGCGCACTGCCGCCGACTCGGGCTAATGGCTTGGCCGCTGAGCGATCACCCGCCAAACCTTTGCCGACCAGAGCCGCCACGGACTGCACCCGCAGCATCGCCACGTCGCGCGCCGGGCGCAGCAGGATTTGCTCCAGCCGGCCCGCGTGCGCCATGCGGGCGGTCAGCGCGCGCAGATCCGCCAACATGCTCAGCGCCTGTGCGCGCTAGGCCGCGAAGTAGGCCTGCATGCGCGGCGCGATGCCGCTGGCTTGAGCCAATTGCTTGGCCTTGGGCCGATGCGCGGGGTTGAGGCTATCGGTGAGCTTGGCCATGCGGGTTTGCTCATCAGCGCTCATCTCGGCGGTCACTAGCCCTACCTCATGGATGAAGGCCTCGCTCTGGAAGGCAGCCTCAATCAGCTGCTTCAAGCGGGTGTCGTTCATGCTCACGGCGAGGCGGGCGATGCGGTCCTTGCGCTGGGCAAAGCTGGAGATGCGGATGTTGTCGGCGGGGTCGTCGATCTCCTTCATCAGCACCTGGCCCTTGTCCTCCGGCAGGTGGTCGGTGAAGCCGCCCATGATCGGGTAGTCCTTGGACTTAATCAGCTCGCGGGTCACGCCCTTCATCAAATCCACCGGCAGGTTTTCCAACTGGTCTTTGGCGCGCTCAGGGATTTGGTTGCGGGCGATGTCCGCCATGAAGCTCTCATCAAAGTGCTTGCACATCTTCACCGAGCGATCAGTGGGGACGTAGTAGCTCATGTTGGCGGTGAGGCTGGGGCCAAACACCTTCTTGCACAGCAGCGCGCTTAAGGCATCCGGCGCCAGCTTGCCGCTATTGGCGAGCTTCTCGAACAGATTGCTGAAGCGATCGAGCAGGCTGGTTTGCAGCTGCGTGCGCAGCTTCATCAGCGCCGCACCATCGAGGCTATCCAAGTAACCGAGTTGCCCCTCGGACTTATGCAGCACGAGGGCCAGGCGGCGGAGTTCGGTCGGGCGGTCGATGTTCATGGGTTGCTGATCAGAGGCCAAAGAGTTTTTTGATGGGGGCGCGCAACAACCACGGGATCTGCTCCAAGGCCTCATTCATCTTTTGATGGATGTGGTCGGCATGGGCTTTGTGCGCGGCTTCAATGTCCTTGCTCAGCTGGGTTTGCGCAGCGGCGGGCAGGCCGTTGAGGAACTCTAGCTGGCGCGGCTCGGCATGCAGCAAGCGCGCGAGGTTTGGGTCTAGCGGTTTGGCGGCCATGG
>CAZHTI010000108.1:0-7661 GCA_964535755.1 uncultured Salinisphaerales bacterium
GTTTGATGGCAAGCGGATGTTTTGGGGCGGCTTTAAGCAGGTCGTCGGGCTCTAGTGCGCAGTCCGAAACTAGGACCCTACCCCAAGCCGATGGCGGCATCGTTTGGGATACCAGCGCCCAACCCAGTCAACTCTCGCAAACTTGCCCTACTAGTGGACCGAACTTAAATCGCGACCCGCGCCAGCGAGTGAGCACGACGAGTTCGGGTTACGCCAGCGCCAGCCGCGCCAGCCCCAGTAGAGCGGGCTGAGCGTGCCGCACCTGCCACACAGGTACCGCTGCAAGGTCTGATGAGAACGGAGCCTTATCCTCAAAACTTTGTCGGAAGGCGTCGCCGTCAAAGGCATTGCCTAGGCGCTCAAGTACGCCGCCTGCTAGCACGACGCCGCCCCACGCACCGTGACTCAGTACCAAATTGCCAACGGTACGGCCTAGCCATGTCGAGAAAGCAGTGAGTGTGCGGAGTGCGGCGGGTTCGCCCAGAGCGTGCGCCCTGCGCAAGTCTTCATGCAGTGTCAACGGCTTCTGCGAGATGACCTCGTGCAGCCTCAACAAACCCGGCCCCGACAGAACCTGCTCGATCGCACAGCGACCAAGCGGGGCGAGCAGGTCGAGCCAACGGCGCTCGCTAGCGGTGACGGCGGCGATGTCGGCATGACCTGCTTCGGTTTCCAGCAGGCTTCCGTCTGCCGTGAGTGCGGCTGCACCAAACCCGGTACCGATCCCGACAACAAGTCGATGGCCAGGAATGGCAGCACGGGTGCCGCCAACGCGCCTAAGCTCGTCTTCGGCTAACCACGGCAGGGCAGCGGCGATGGCGGCGAGATCATTGACCAGATGTACGCGCGGCACGGCAAAGCGAGCTTGCAGGTCTTCGCGTTCGATACCGAGTGCCGCATTGGTCAGGCTGACCGTGGTGCGCCCCGGCAGACGACGGATGCGCCCCGCGGCAGCTATGGCTATGGCTGCCAGCGGAGGGTTGGCGTGCTTGGCTAGGAACATCCGCATGGCTTCTTCAAGCTGCCCGCGCGGAGTGGCGATGACTTCCACGGCCGAAAGCCGCACTCGGTTAACTGCGGGCCATGCCAGTGCCAGACGGGTGTGGGTGCCGCCGACATCCATCACTAGGGTCGGCTCGGCCAGAGCGTTGGGGATCTCCGTGTTCATGCGGCTTGGCTCAGGGCGCTTAAATACTCATGTTGCCAGCGGTGAGCGTCATATTCCCTGAGGCCGCGGAGTAACTCGGCGTGCCGCTCGCGGCGCTCTTCGAGTGGCATGAGGCGCGCGGTTTCCAGCGCATCAGCGACCGCATCGCCGTCGTAGGGGTTGGCGATGACGGCAGCGGTCATCTGCCGTGCTGCGCCTGCGAACTGCGAGAGCACTAGCACGCCAGGGTCTGCCGGGTCCTGTGCGGCGACGTATTCCTTGGCAACGAGATTCATGCCGTCGCGCAGTGGCGTGATGAAGCCGATCTTGCTGGCGCGATAGAGTGCGGCGAGCGTGGCGCGTTTGAGCGGGGTGTTGAGGTAGCGCAGCGGCGTCCAGTCATAGCGGGAGTAGCCGCCATTGATGCGCGCAGATGCCAGCTCCATCTGCTTGCGGAAGTCCTTGTAGGCACCGACCTCGCCCCGGCTGATGGGTGCGATTTGCAGGTACTCGACCCGGCCGTGCGCACGCGGATGCTGCTCCAGAAACCGCTCATAGGCATCGAGGCGGCGCAGCAGGCCCTTGGCGTAGTCGAGGCGATCCACGCCGATGATCTGCACGCGCCCCCGCAGCTCGGCCTGCATACGCGTCACCGTGCGCGCCGCGCGCGGCTGGGTGGCAAAACCGGCAAAGGTCTCGACATCAATCCCCACCGGGAAAGCGCCAGTGTGCAGGCTTCGCGCCGGGGCTTGCCAGGTTTCGCCATCGGCCGCCCGTGGCAGATTCAGCAGCAGCGCGAAGCAGTCATGCAGGCGTTCGAGATGCACCGTGGTCTGCACGCCGATGAGGTCGTAGGCGCAGAGCTGTTGCAGCAGGTGCAGGTGGTTGGGCAGGGTCAGCAGCAGATCGCGCGCAGGGAACGGCACATGCAGGAAGAATCCGATGCGCTGCTGACAACCGCGTGCGCGCAGCATTGAGGCCAGCGGGATCAGGTGGAAGTCGTGGATCCAGAGGATGTCGTCGTCCTGCAACAGCGGTGCGAGCGCGTCGGCGAAACGCTCGTTGACGCGCAGGTAGGCCGCGTAGTCCTCGCGCCGGTAGCGCACCAGATCGGGCCGGAAGTGGAACAGCGGCCAGAGACAGCCATTGGCGTGGCCGTTGTAGTAGCCGTCGTAGTCGGCATTGTTGAGTTCGATGGTGGCGGTGTGCAGGCCCTCAAAGCTGTCGAGCTGAACCGCCTCGCGGGGATGGGCTGCGAGCTTGCCGCCGAAGCCGAACCACAGTCCGCCACGCTCGCGCAGTGCATCCACCAGCGCCACCGCGAGTCCGCCGGCCTGGGGCGTGTCGCGGATCGGGCCGACGCGGTTGGAAACTGCTATCAGCCGCCCCTTGCCAGCGGTCAAACCGAGCTCTCCCAGGGCGGCGAGAGCCGCATGGCGGCATTGATGATGCCGACCAGCGAGTAGGTCTGCGGGTAGTTGCCCCACAGCTCGCCGGTTTCTGGATGCACGTCTTCGGAGAGCAAACCGAGCGGATTGCAGCGCGCGAGCATGGTCTCGAACAGTTCCTCCGCCTCGGCTTTGCGGCCGACGCGGGCGAGGGCATCGAGATACCAGAAGGTGCAGATGTTGAAGGCGGTTTCCGGCAGGCCGAAGTCATCCGCTGCGGCGTACCGAAAAAGGTAAGACCCGCGCCGCAAGCGCTGCTCGATGAGCGCGAGCGTGCCGAGAAAGCGTGGGTCGCTCGGTGCGGTGTACCCCACCTCGGCCATCAGTAACAAACCGGCCTCGACATCGCTTCCACCAAAGGATTCCGTATAGCTGTTGAGCAGCGGGCTAAAAGCCTCGGTGTCGATGGCGCTGCGGATCACCTCCGCACGGGCCTGCCAATGCGCAGCGAGCTCCGGCTCGCCCCGCTGCGCGGCAATCTTTGCTAGCCGGTCACAGGCGGCCCAGCACATGAGGGTGGAGGACGTGTGCACGCGGGCGCGGGTACGCAACTCCCACATTCCGGCGTCCGGTTGCCGGTAGACGCGCCAAGCGCTCTCGCCGACCTGTTGCAGGCGCTGCCAGTCGGCATCGGTCGGCTTGCGCAGAAGTCGCTGGTCAAAAAAAGCCTGCGAAGCGGCGAGGATGACATTGCCATAAACATCGTGCTGGAAATGCTCATGCGCCTGATTGCCGATTCGCACCGGCCCCATACCTCGGTAGCCTTCGAGAGCGGCCGCCTCGCGCTCGATCAAGGCTTTTTCCAGTGCGATGCCAAACACCGGTTGTAGGTGGCCGCCTTCGCTGCCCGTGCCGACCACGTTGGCGAGGTAGCGCAGATAGTGCTCCATGGTCTCGACTTCCGAGAGCGAGTTGAGTGCGCGCACCACGAAGAATGCATCGCGCAGCCAGCAGTAGCGGTAGTCCCAATTGCGCGTCGTGTGTGCCGCCTCCGGGATGCTCGTGGTCATCGCCGCGACGATCGCGCCGGTGTCTTCAAACGTGCAGAGCTTGAGAGTTATGGCGGCGCGGATCACCTGTTGCTGCCACTTGAGCGGCAGCGCCAGCCGCCGCACCCAGAGCTGCCAGTGGCGCTCGGTCTGCTCCTGAAAATCGCGTGCGCAGGCTTCAACGCCTTCGCGCAGCGTTTCATCGGGGCCGAGGATGAAACTCAAGGGTTCGCTGAGCAGAAACGGTGTGGCGGCCAGCACGTAGCTGACCGACGCATTGGTGGTCAACCGCAGAGTACGCTCCGGCCCCACGAAGCGGATGTGATTGGAGCCGTGGGTGATGGTGGGTGCGGTAGCGCCGTAACTGAAGCGCGGGTTCAACTCCACTGCGATACGTGGCGTGCCGGCCAGCGGGCGCAGGCGTCGCACCAGTTGCTGGGGGCGGAATTGGCGACCTCGAATCTCGAAGCGCGGGCAGAAGTCGGTGATCTCCACCGCGCTGCCATCGCCTGCGAATAGACGCGTCACCAGCACGGCGGTATTAGGCACATAGTGCTGTTCGCTAAGCGTGTATCCCTCCAGCACGAATCGCCACGCCCCAGCCTGTGCGGGCTGCGCACTGCCATCGACCAGGGCATGAAATACCGGGTCGCCATCGAAGCGCGGCAGGCAGTGCCAGATCAGCCCTGCTTTGTCATCTAGCAAGGCGCTGACCGAGCAGTTGCCGATGAGACCAAGATTAACTGTGCTCATGGGGTTCTCCGCAGTTGCATGAGGGATTCACACAGCCAGCGATGCACGGCGGGCACGTCGGCTAGTTGATAGCGGGCCACGGTGTCATCCGTGCCAACCTTGATGCCGTGGCCACCGAGCGCCTGCACCACGGCGAAGCCCTCCTCATCGGCGAGATCATCGCCAATGAACACCGGCACCCGCCCGGCAAACGCCGGGTGCTGCAAGAGAAAACTGATCGCAGGCCCCTTCCCCAGCCCCTTGCGCCGCACCTCAACCACCGCATGGCCGCTGAAGACCTCTAGCTGCGCGTGGTGACTGGCGGCCTCCTGCACCCGCGCAAAACACGCCGCAGCGGCAGCGGGGTTCTGGCGAAAATGCACGGCGAGTGCGAAGGTCTTGTTCTCCAACCAGACCCCAGGCAGCGGCGCGACTGCGGTTTCGATGGCGGTAATCACCGTCGCTTCCAGCGGCGCAATCACCGGCGTGGTCTTGCCGGCAATCGCCACCCGCAACTCGGCACCGTGGGCACCGGCACCCATCAGCCGCAGAGGGTCGAGATGGCGGTCCACCTCGCGCAGCCGTCGCCCGGTGACTATGGCGAGCGCGTCGCCGAGATGTTTTTCAAGCTGGTACAGCCAACCCGCCAATCCTGCCGAGGGCGACACCGCGTCGGGGTGCGCAGCCAGCTCAACAAGAGTGCCGTCAAAGTCCGAGAGCAAAGCTATGTTCGGACGAAGCAGCGGAGGCGACCTGGACAAAAGAGAGTCGGTCGTCATGTGGACATGTTTGGCGCATCGGCGGGATGTGTCAAGCCAAGCCGCTGTCGAGCATTACGTTACTACCACGCACAGCCGCCACTGAGCTACCCTCCGCAGCCCTTTTTGCAGCGGTTCGATATGCCATTTGCAGCATTTGAAACCAACACCCTGCTGTTGTTCGGGCTCTTGGTTATCGCAGGTCTGATCGGTGCAGGGCTAGCGGCGCGCAGCGGCAAGGTGCCGGGCATCACCGGCATTCTGCTGGTTGGTTTGTTGCTGGGCCCCAGCGGCGTCGGCCTGCTGACACCCGCCATGCTCGACAGCGCGCGCGCCTTCGTGGACGTCTCCCTAGGGCTGATCCTGTTCCAGCTCGGCTTGCTGCTGGATGTGCGCGACCTGCGCAGCAACCGGGCGGTCATGAGCGTCGCGCTGTTCGAGTCCTTGCTGACGTTCGTTGCGATCTTCATCGCCTTGCAACTGTTCCAGGTGTCGGTACTGCATTCGGCACTGGCCGCTGCGGTCGGCGTTTCCTCGTCGCCTGCCGTGTTGCTGATGGTCTGTCGCGAGATCAATGCCAAAGGGCCAGTCACTGATCTCGCGCTCAAGCTGGTGGCGATCAATAACGTCATGGCCTTCTTGCTGTTCACCTCCATCCTGCCCTTCCTGCACTTCACGCAGGGGCAGGCATCGCCCTTCACCATCATCAAGCCGCTGGTCCAGCTGCTTGGTTCGGCACTGTTGGCCTACGCGATGGCTTGGTTACTGATCTGGCTGGCGCATCGCCTCGTCAAGCCGGGACAGGACTCCTTCACGCTGGTGGTGGGCTTCGTGCTGCTCACACTGGGCCTGACCCGCCTGCTGGATCTTTCGCCCTTGTTGACCTTGCTGGCACTAGGCCTATTTGTGCGCAACCTAGAGACCCACGAGGGCTTGAAGCAGGTGCAGTTCGGGCGCGGTGGCGAGCTGTTCTTTCTCATCCTGTTCGTGGTCGCCGGCGCCAATCTGCACTTGGGCGATCTCGTCACCAGCGGCCTTGCAGCCGTCGTCTTCGTGGCGGCGCGCTACGGTGGCAAGCAGCTGGCGCTGACGCTCGGTGCGCGCGCCTTGGGCCTGCGGCAAGGCCAGGCATTCGCGGCTGGCTTGACGCTGGTGCCGATGGCGGGACTCGCTATTGGTTTGACCCAAAGCACGCGCGATCTCTATCCGGAGTTTGGTAGCCAGCTGGCTGCCATCGTGTTGGCCGCCGTCGCCATCCTCGAAACCATCGGCCCGATTGCCTCAGAGGTCGGATTAAAGCAGGCAGGTGAGGTGGCGGAAGACGCCGAAGTCAAACATTGAGCAGCGTCGCAATGCGCTCTGCAAACGATCGCCACGGGAACCATTGCCTGCTCGGCGGGTCGCTTAAAGCCCACGGCCCACGGCGGGCTAAGTTCGGAAGGACCCGATGACCAACGATCTACTGCAACAAATCAATCTCGCAGCGCTCGCCCAAGGCAGTCTGCGGGTGCTGGTGGTGCTGGTGCTCTGGTGGCTCCTGTCGCGTGGCGTGCAGGTGATGTTACGGCGCATGGGGGCTCGCCTTATCGCGCAGGCTGGCAGTGGCAACGAGAGCCCGCTCGAGGCCCGCAAGCGGGTCGAGACCTTGGTCCGCCTGCTCACGCAGGTGGTGCGCATCGTGCTGTTCGTGACATTGGCACTGGTGATGTTGATGCAACTGGGCGTGGAGGTCGGACCGCTACTCGCATCGGCCGGCATTCTGGGTCTGGCTGTCGGCTTTGGGGCACAGTCCCTCGTCAAGGATGTCATCACCGGTTTCTTCATGGTGATGGAGAACCAGCTGCGCGTTGGCGATGTGGTGACGCTCAATGGCACCGGAGGCTTGGTGGAAGCGATGACGCTGCGCACCGTGGTGCTGCGCGATCTCTCCGGCACCGTACACGTCTTCCCCAATGGCAACGTCACCACACTCAGCAATCTGACACGCGGCTGGTCGGCCTATGTCTTCGACATCGGCATCGCTTACAAGGAAGACCCTGACATCGCCATTGCCACCCTCCGCGAAGTGGCCGAAACGCTGCGCAATGATGAGCACTTCGGCCCCAAGATTCTGGAAGCTGCCGAGATCTTTGGCGTCGATCAGCTTGGTGATTCCGCTGTGGTCATTAAGGGCCGCATCAAAACACCGCCAATCATGCAGTGGGAAGTTGGGCGCGAGTTCCTTCGCCGGGTGAAGAAGACCTTCGACGAGCGCGGCATCGAGATTCCGTTTCCGCACCGCACGCTCTATCTCGCCAGCGATACGCCGCCCGCTGCCAAGCTGGCAGCGATGAGCGGGCTGAAGGCGGCTACTACAACCTCGCCGCAGGTGCGTGAGGATGCTGGCGAGGGCTAGGACGCCCTACGGCGCCAAGCCTTGGCAGGCGACTGCTGGGGTACTCATTGAAGTCAGTGACTGCTTGCTAGCCGGGTCTGGGACCTAACCGCTACCAAACCTAGGGACTACGCTGCTGCAACCGCGCAGCGCGGTCCTTATCACTGGCCCAGATCACTTCTGGGAACAGTAAAACCCGCAGCAGGCCAATCA
>CAZHTI010000109.1:0-3191 GCA_964535755.1 uncultured Salinisphaerales bacterium
GTATCGGGGCTGGACCTCTCGCCGCTGGCGGTGATCCTCGCCCTACAGGTGGTGAATCGCTTGATTCCACTGCCCTTTCTGTTCCGTTGATGGCGACCGGCTCGGTAGGGCTTGTTGTCCCCAAGAAGTGGCGAATTAAAACGCCACTGACTCTGGACTGCGGCCGTGTGCTGCCCGAGCACGAGTTGATGGTGGAGACCTACGGCAGCCTTAATGCGGCGCGCAGCAACGCGGTGCTAATTTGCCATGCACTCTCAGGCGACCATCACGCCGCCGGTATCCATGAAGCGGGCGATAAAAAGCCCGGCTGGTGGGACAACTGCATCGGCCCCGGCAAGCCCATCGATACCGACGCCTTCTTCGTCGTCAGCCTCAACAACCTGGGCGGCTGTAAGGGCTCGACCGGCCCCAACAGCATCAACCCCGACACCGGCAAAAACTGGGGGCCGGACTTCCCACTCCTGACCGTGCGCGATTGGGTGCGCTCCCAAGCCCTGCTGGCCGATGCGCTCGGCATTGAGCAATGGGCCGCAGTCATCGGCGGCAGCTTGGGCGGCATGCAGGTGCAGCAGTGGGCCATCGACTACCCCACCCGCCTGCGCCATGCCTTGGTGCTGGCCTCAGCACCGGAGCTATCGGCCCAGAACATTGCCTTCAACGAGATTGCTCGGCAGGCGATTCTGCGCGACCCCGAATTCCACGGCGGCCATTACTACGACCACCACGTCGTGCCCTCTCGCGGCCTGATGCTCGCCCGCATGCTCGGGCACATCACCTATTTGTCGGACTCCTCCATGCGCAGCAAGTTTGGCGTGGAGCTGCGCTCGGCAGCACCCGCGTTTAGCTTCGACGTGGAGTACGAGGTCGAGAGCTACCTGCGGCACCAAGGCTTGAGTTTTGTCGATCGCTTCGACGCCAATACCTACCTATTGATGACCAAGGCGCTGGACTACTTCGACCCTGCCCGCGATTGCGGTGGCGACCTTGCTGCGGCCTATGCCGGCGTGCAGGCCAGCTTCTTGGTCGTCGCCTTTTCTAGCGACTGGCGCTTCTCGCCGGAACGCTCGCGCGAGATTGTTCGGGCGCTGGTAACTGCCGGCAAAAAGGTCAGCTACGCCTTGGTGGAGTCCGACCTCGGTCACGATGACTTCCTGATGCCCATCCCCCAATACCACGGCGTCTTGCGCGGCTATTTGCAGCGCGTCGCTGCGGAGTGCCGCCCATGAACCTGCGCGCCGATTTGCGGCCTGACCTAGCCGTACTCAGCGATTGGATCCCGCAGAGCGCGCGCGTGCTCGACTTGGGCTGCGGCGACGGCAGCTTGCTCGCCCATTTAGCGGCTGCCCGAGGCGTCTACGGCTACGGCCTAGAGATTGACCCCGACAACGTCCGCGCCTGTATTGAAGTGGGCGTCAACGTGATTCAGTCCGACCTCAACGAAGGCCTGAGCGACTTCGACGCACAGAGCTTTGACGTCGTGCTCATGACCCAAGCCCTACAGGCTTTGGCGCGGCCTGACGTGGCGCTGTCAGAAATGCTCCGCGTCGGCAAAACCGCCATCGTCACCTTCCCCAACTTCGGCCACTGGCGGGTGCGCTGGGCCTTGATGTTTGGCGGCCGCATGCCGGTGACGGCCGCCCTGCCGGAGAAGTGGTTTAACACCCCCAACATCCATCTCTGTAGCGTCGAAGATTTCGAAGCACTGGCTAAAGCGCGCGGCTGGACCATTCGCCGCAAATTGCTGCTAGACCGCGCCCACCGCAGCGGCCGCAGCATCGCCTTTGCACCGAATCTGTTTGCAGAAATTGCGATCTACGAACTGCAAGGCGCGGCCTAGGCACCCAGCCGCCTCACGAGGCTTGGCTGGGTACTTCGTTACGATGGCCGCTGGACTCCGCCAGACGTGCACAGTTTTTGCCACTGCGCTTAGCGAGATACATCGCCGCATCTGCGGCATTGGTCAGTGCCTCTGGCGTGCGCCCGTGCTCGGGGAATACCGCAACGCCGACGCTGACACTGATACGCACCCAGACCGGGCCTGCGGGGGGGATCAACTGCCCGCTTTCGGCATCGACCATCGCTGATGGGCTGATGTAGTAGCTCTCGGCCACGGAATCACAGAGCTTCTCGGCGACGGAGAGCGCCATCGCCGCACTCAGTACGTCCTCTAATACGACGGCGAACTCATCACCCGAGAGCCTTGCCACGGTGTCGCACTTGCGGATGCCAGCCCCTAAGCGGCGACCCACTTGCACCAGCAGGTCGTCACCTGCCGCGTGGCCGTAGGTGTCGTTGATGGCCTTAAAGCCGTCGAGATCCAAAAACAAAATCGCGAAGGCCTCACAACTGCGCGCCGCACGGCTGGCAGCCGTATCGGCGCGGTCCAAAAACAGCAGGCGATTCGGCAAGCCCGTGAGGCTGTCGTGCTGCGCTTGGTGGCGGACTAAGCTCTCGACGCGCTTGCGCTCGGCGATTTCCGCCTCTAGCTGCCGGTTACGCTCGCCGAGCTCATCGAGCAGCTCCAGCAGCTGCTGCTTGCTGCGCCAAAGCTCTAGAAATACCTCGACCTTCGACATCAAAATCACGTCATTGACGGGCTTGGCGATGTAGTCCACCGCGCCCAACTGGTAGCCCTTGAGCCGGTTGATATCGTCGGCGAACGCAGCCGTCACAAATATGATGGGGACTTCGCGGGTATCAGGGCTCGATGCCAGCACGCTCGCGACCTCAAACCCGTCCATGCCGGGCATCTGGACGTCCAGCAGAATGAGGGCAAACTCGTGATCCAAACACGCCTGAAGTGCCGCCGAGCCGCTCTCAGCCTCGATGACGTCGGCCTCCACCTTTTCGAACAGCAGGCGCATCGCCAAACGGTTGGCGCGCACGTCATCGACCACCAAAAGTTTTGGGCGAATCTGCGCTGTTGCTGGCCTATCACCGCTCATGAACGAAGCCTTAAGGGAAATGCAGGTGAGCGCATTGTCACCAATCTGTGCACCTTGCGCCTGACTTTTCGCAAACAAAAGTTAGGCAGCGCAGGGCCTACCGCTGCGATTACCGAGGGAATCTGCTCATTCGCGCGCTGACGCTGCGGTAATCAGGGCTTCCAGTTTGGCAAGCAAACGGTCCAAATCAATCGGCTTGGCCAAATAATCATTCGCGCCTAATGCCAAAAATCGCTCGCGATCACC
>CAZHTI010000109.1:3291-6167 GCA_964535755.1 uncultured Salinisphaerales bacterium
GCCTGCTCAAACGGGTGGAAGATTCTGCTCTGGTCCGCGGTGGCAATGCCGATCCCCGTGTCATGGACGGAAAACCGCATGCGTGGCGCGCTGCCGTCTTTGGTCGCTTCGGGCTCAAGCACCAAGGTGACGCTGCCGTGCGCGGTGAACTTAAACGCGTTGCTCAAGAGATTATTGAGCACCTGCCGCAAGCGGCCTAGGTCGGTTAGCCAGCGATTCGGCACGCCATCTGCGCGTTCGATCACAAACTTGAGGCCGCGGTCGCGCGCCAAGGGACGGAAGCTGCGGTCGAGCACGCTGAGCAGCTCCTCGATATCGAACGGATAAGGGTGCACCTCCAGCTTGCCCGCTTCGACCTTGGAGAAATCCAAAATGTCGTTAATCAACTGCAAGAGCTGTTGCCCGCCGACGTGAATCATCTGCGCGCTTTCAGCCTGCTCCTCGGTGAGATTGCCGCTGCTGTTGGCAGACAAACTGCGCGACAGCAACATCAGCGAGTTCAACGGCGTGCGCAACTCGTGGCTGACATTGGCGATGAAATCGGTCCGTGCGCGGTTGGCACTCGCGACTTCCTCACGGCTGCGCTTGAGGTCGGCGCTGGAGGTCTCCAAGGCTTGGATGGCCTCACCCAGCGCTTGGCGCACGTTCTGCACCTCCCGCCGTAGGGCCGCTTGTTGCTCCGCAGACACCGACTCCTGATTGCGCAGCCGGTCCGCAGCGATTTGAAAGCGCTCGACTTGGCCCGCTAAGTCGGCAGCTTTGGCCTCCAGCGACTGTGTTCGCGCGAGCTCGGCTTGCAGCTCCAGTAGGAATGCTTGGTCAGAGCTGTGATCCAAGGGCAGCAACTCACGCCGCCTGAGCATCGCGATGAGCGACAACTTGAACTGCTGGATTCGTCGGTAAGAAAAGTACGCAGCGAGGGCACCTAGCGCTGCGAAAATCGACGCGAGAACGTAGTCCATCCGCTATGCCAGTGCCTTATGGATGAGCGCGCGGAAGCACTCATCAACATCGGCGAGCCGACCGTGGAAGAAATGACCTGCGCCATCCACCGTGGTGAGCTCCGGTTGCGGCTGGTAGCGCTCCAAGCTGGCTACGGCCTCGGTATACGGCACCACTTCGTCATCTTGGGAATGGAGCACCGCCCAAGGGCAATTTGGGTGCTGCGGCATGCTCATGCCGCCAAAATACTTGGCGAAAGGCGGCGCGACGCTCATCAGCCCTTCAGGCTTTAGCGATGCCGCAGCGCGCAAAGCGATAAAACTGCCGAAGGAAAACCCAGCAAGCACCAACGGCAGCGATGCTGGGTAGGCGGCGCGCAGGCTAGCGCCCAGCAAAACAGCGTCGTCCGTTTCGCCGCGTCCTTCGTCGTGCAGACCTTGGCTCTTACCCACACCGCGAAAATTAAAGCGCAGGGCGATCAGACCTTGGGCTAAGGCGGTTCGTGCCAACTGATAGGTAACCTTATTGCTTAGCGCACCGCCGTAGAGTGGGTGCGGGTGACAAATTACGGCAAGTCCAACCGGTGGCGATTTGGGGGCCTCCAACAGGCATTCAATCCACCCTGCACTGCCCATCAGCATTAAGGATTCAGCGCGGCCGGGCTGCGGCAGAGGTGACAATAAATTCATACAAAAACCAGATAAGTTGAAAATTTGCACCGTTTACGGGCTTCGACCTTGCAAGGGCCGTTCCAGCCAAACTATATTGCAGCGAGCGCGGTTGGAGGTTCGCCCCCGGCGCGCTGGGGCGAATACTAAAGAACACTGAGTGCCGGGAGGCAACGAAATGCGGAAGACCACCAAGGGCGTGCTGGCAGCAGCAGCCACAATGACCATCGGCCTCGGCCTAGCATGGGCAGTGCAGCCTGAGTTTGAGGTAGATCTCCAACCTCAGGCCTATGTGTCCATGAGTTTTGGCGGCACCAAGGCCGCTGCTAAGGATCGCAACTTCTTCTACGGCATGCGCATCGACCGCGACCCGCTCGCGCAAGTGCGCGGCCTGCCACCGCTGGCGCAACTAGCCTTTGACCGCTTCGGCTTCCAAGGCGCTGCGATGAACGGCATTCCGTTTGCCTACCGCACGATCAGCCACGATCAAAACGACGGCGGCGGCACGGTGATCACTGCCATTGATTGGACGCTCTTGGCCGTCGGTGCCATCGGCATCGGCTATGCGCTGGCAGAAGTCATCGACCAAGATGACAGCCCAGACCCAGCGCCCGCGGTGCCTCCGAACGGCGGCAATACCAGCGGCGGCTACACTGAGAATGTCGGCGGTGCAGACCCATTTGAAGCGGTCTCAGATAGCCACGTCGATGCCATCGAGCAATATCAGAAGTGGGTGGATTCCGGCTCTGCGATGCCGGACGCCGCGCAGTAATCAGTAGATTGCGGCACGTCTAATAGGAGCCCCTAGCGGGCTCCTTTTTTTCGCCTTGCGTTTAACTTTTACAGGCAGTTTTGAGTCATGGGTTTGATTGATATCGGCGCGAACTTGGCTCACGAATCGTTTGCGCACGATCTCCCCGCAGTCCTTGCTCGTGCGCGAGCCGCAGAGGTAGCGCAAATTGTCGTCACTGGTTCATCGCGAGCATCGAATCAACACGCGCTCGCACTCGCGCAGCAATACCCAAAGCAATTGTGGTGCACGGCGGGCGTCCACCCCCACCATGCCGAGGAATGGGCAGCGGAAGACATCGCAGTGATCCGTGATTGCGCTCAGCACCCTGAGTTGCGCGCCTTAGGCGAATGTGGGCTCGATTACTTTCGCAACTTTGCGAGTCACGCCGCACAACGCGCCGCATTCGTGGCACAGCTTGAACTGGCGGTGGAGTTGCACAAGCCAGTGTTCTTGCATCAGCGCGACGCCCATGC
>CAZHTI010000109.1:6267-7452 GCA_964535755.1 uncultured Salinisphaerales bacterium
TTAGCACTATTTGGGTTGACTGGCTACCAGCTCGAATCTGCCCTAGTACTCAATGTCATCAACAGCACGGCGACTCTGGCGCTGACCTTCCACCTAGCGGCTATGGTCTGGCGCAATGTGGCTCTGGCGCTTTGGATCACTGGCTTTTGTGGGTTTTTCTTTCCCTTGGTGTTTCTCAACACCTTCATCATTTCTGAGCACTTTGCGCAGCTGTTCTTTATCGCCTCTCTATGGGCCTTAGTACGGGCACAGGAGGCTGCGCGGCCGCTGCTCTGGATGGCACTTGCTGGGGTTTTCTGGGCGCTCACCTGCCAAGTCCGCGCCTCGTTTGGCCTGGCGGCTGCGGTGGCCACACTCATGCTGCTCTGCGCGGCTCCGCAAGGTGTGGGCCGATTTAGGGCGGTCGCAGCCTATGTCCTGCCAGCGACTGCCGTGTTCGCGCTCGCTGGCCTAGCCCTTTGGGTTGCTAGCGACAGGGCGTCGTACAAGCCCACCGGCAGCAACGGCGGCTTTAACTTCTTCATGGTGCAGTGCCATTACTTCGGTGCCCGCAGCATCTACGAAACCGCCAATTGGTTCTTCTACCCGGCGATATTTTCCAAACAACCGGAACTAGGAACTTACGTCACCAAAGTGCCGTTTTCTGATCAAGCCTTTTACTTTTCTGCTGCCTTCACCTGCATTTGGGAACTGCCGGACGCTTGGCAGCGCATCGTCGCGCTGCCGCCGACGATGCTCTACAGCCGCTTCTTCCCCGAACCGGGGATCGATCAGTTGACGGGGTTTTGGACCGCGTGGTACCGGCACATCAATGTCTTGCTGATTCTGCTGGCACCGGCTGGATGTGTCGCACTCCGCCGTCAGGGTTCTGGGTTTGGCGCAGTACTGCTGGCCGCAACCGGAGTCGTGCTGTGGATCGCATTCGCCGAGTTCAATGCCGACCACAGGCACGTGTACAGCCTCATCCAAATCGCCGCGATTCTGGGCATTGGCGGTGCGTGGGCGCTTGTTAAAAGCACGAATACTCAAAAGGTCAGGTATGTCCTAGTGGCGTCCGTCGTTACTGCACTAAGTTGGGGGTTGTTGCGCAGCGGCGGGCCGCTGAATCTCTACGACCACCGACCGCAAACCGTTTCCGCCAAGGTGCTGACTAAACCGATCAAAGACGGCACGTTTTGGTCTGAG
>CAZHTI010000110.1:0-7411 GCA_964535755.1 uncultured Salinisphaerales bacterium
TCGTATTTATTGGCCGCAATCTCAACCGCCAGCGGTTAACGGAAGGGTTTAAGGCGTGTTTGCGGCAGGTACAGTAGGCAACGCCAGCCAATTGCGCACAGGAATCTGAACAACTTCATGGTGTTGCCCGTGCGGCGCAGAGGGTCGGAACGCCGTTCAGCAGGAATTTTCGCGGCCACGGAACTAATTCCTTTTGACGACTACCATAAGGTCAGCGCGGTGAGTGCCGCGCAAATGCGGAGTGGAGGAAGTTTGTTAATCCGCTGATTTTTAAAAAACCCTCAGTCAATTGGAGAATGCAACATGCAATTCAAGAGCAAACTGATGTGTAGCTTTCCTGCGAGCGCCGCCCTACTGTTCGCGGGTACGCAAGCAGCCCTAGCAGGCCACCTGAATCCCGTGCTCGAGGCGGATTTAGATGGCCGCTCTGAAGTAGCCACCGGTGCCAGTAATTCGCGCATCGTGGGAGACCCAAACGGGCGCGGCGAGGCTTACGTTTTTGGCATTGATGGTGATCCCTTCACTCTGTGTTATCTGCTCGTCGGCGTTCACAATATCGATGGCCTTGAACTAGGCCCCGGCGGCGGACGTGCTGCGCACATCCATGAAGCCGCGGCCGGTAGTAACGGTCCGGTGGTTGCCAATCTCGCATGGCCGCAAGATGGCCAAGCCGCGGATTGCCTTACCGAGGGTGAGCGACTGCCCAACGGGGCCCTTGCATTCCCCACCGGCGAAACCGGCATCGTCCGGCGCATTCTCAGCAACGGTGAGGGTTTCTATATCAACATCCACAATCCGGAGTTCCCATCCGGTGCCATCCGTGGTCAGCTTGAATACAGCCACTGAGAATCAAACCTTGTTGAAGGTTGAGCGGTACCAAAAAAACCGCAGCTCTGCTGCGGTTTTTTTTGGTGCTGAATGAGTGATATCCGGAGCGCAAGTGCAGAAGCAAAAGCATATGAGCTCCGATGAAATCTGGGTTTGCGCCCAGTCCTGCGAGGAGCCCCAGCATTGCATACGGCTACGCGGGCTGCGAGGTAGAGCCTAAGCCTTCTTCTCCGGCACCGGCCTAATCAATCCCTCCTGCGCCACACTTGCCACCAAGGTGCCATCGCGGGTGTAAATCTGCCCGCGCGTAAAGCCACGCGCACCGGCAGCGCTTGGCGAGTCCATCGCATAGAGCAGCCAGTCGTCCATGCGGAAGTCGCGGTGGAACCACAGGGCGTGGTCTAGGCTGGCCATCAACAGGCGGGGCGAGTACCAGCTCTCGCCGTGCGGGCGGGTAGCGGTGCCGATCAGGTTGAAGTCGCTGGCGTAGGCGAGCATGGCGCGGTGGAGCAGGGGGTCATCACCGATGGGGGCGACGGCGCGAAACCAGATGGCTTGGTCAGGCGTTTCAATGGTCGGTGCCAAGGGGTTCCAAGGCTTCACCGGCTTGAACTCGACGGCGACCGCGTGGTTCATGGCGTTGACGGCGCGCTGGCTGATGGGCGGGGCCGCCGCTATCCAGGCATCGCGCAGTTCGGCAATGCTTTTGAGCTGCTCAGGCGGCGGCACGTCCGGCATGGTCGCTTGGTGCGTGTAGCCGCTTTCTTCGATTTGGAAGGACACAATCATCGAAAAAATCGGCCGCCCATGTTGGATGGCTTGGACGCGGCGGGCGGAGAAGCTGCTGCCATCGCGCAGACGGTCGACGTCATAGACCAAGGGCGCTGCGGCATCCCCGGGGAGCAAAAAGTAGGCGTGCAGGGAGTGGCAAATGCGGCCCTCGACCGTGCGCTGCGCGGCCATCAAGGCTTGGCCGATGACCTGCCCGCCGAACAGCGAGCGGTTGCCTAAATCCCTTGAGCTACCGCGAAACAGGTTTTGCTCTAAGCGCTCCAAATCCAATTGCTGGATCAGTTCTGCGAGGACTTGCGGGTGGGGTGGGTGAACGTCGGCCATGACGAAGCGGGTATCCTGAAGGTTCTGCCTGAAGCCTTGGCCCGAAAAAGGGCCTTTGCCTTCCGGCGCGAATGACGTGGTGTGAAGGAGTGCGGCAATGCAGCAAGACATTATCGGCGGCAATGTGGCGATGGGGAGTGCCCCTGACGCTGCTTTTGCCTGCCGTAGCGGCTGCGGCGCTTGCTGTATTGCACCCAGCATCTCCAGTGCCATCCCCGGCATGCCCAACGGAAAACCCGCGGGCGTGCGCTGCCTGCACTTGGCGGACGACGCCCGTTGCGGGATTTTTATGGACCCTCTGCGCCCCAAGGTCTGCGCGAGTCTCAAGGGCAATCTGGAAATGTGCGGCGAATCCACGCATCAGGCCTATCGATTTTTGGCGCATCTAGAAGCCGCCACCGCGCCGTAATTGAGGTCGGATGGCACCCGCTGCGCTTGGCACTGTGGCCGGGTGATTGCTAAGGCAAGGCGGTCTCATCTGCCTCGTTGCGCCGTTTAATTTTTCTTTGCGCAGAGCGCGAAACTCGCCCGATTTTTGCTTAGTCTGTAGCTCAAGGCCGAGCATTGTTCGGGCTGCAAAATCCGGCAATGCCTCAGGTGCAACCGCTATGAGGAGCTTTGCCATGAATGTGCTCGATACATTCCGCAGCCACTACTTAAGCAGCCGCGACGAAGAAATGCCCTTGCTCGACTACCTCGAGCTGTGTCGCCAGCAACCCCTTGTTTATGCCAGCGCTGCCGAACGTATGTTGGCGGCGATTGGCGAACCTGAGGTCGTCGATACCCGCAGCGACCCAAGGCTGTCGCGCGTCTTCAGCAACCGAGTCATTCGCCGCTATCCGGCGTTTAAGGATTTCTTCGGGCTGGAGGATGTGGTCGCACAGATCGTCTCGTTCTTCCGTCACGCGGCGCAGGGCTTGGAGGAGCGCAAGCAGGTGCTGTATCTGTTGGGGCCGGTCGGCGGCGGCAAGAGCTCGATTGCGGAGAAGCTCAAGGCGCTGATGGAGGTCAACCCCATCTATGCGCTCAAGGGCTCGCCGGTGAATGAATCACCCCTAGGCCTGTTTGTGCCGGAGCGCGACGGCGCGAGTCTTGAGGCCGAATACGGCATTCCACGGCGCTATCTGACCGGAATTTGCAGCCCTTGGGCGCTAAAGCGCTTGGCGGAGTTCGAGGGTGACCTCACACAGTTCAAAGTGGTGAAGGTGCAGCCCTCGGTCTTGAAGCAGGTGGCGATTACCAAGACCGAGCCGGGAGATGAGAACAATCAGGACATCTCGTCTCTTGTCGGCAAGGTCGATATCCGCAAGCTGGAGAGTTACTCGCAGGACGACCCCGACGCCTACAGCTACTCCGGCGGGCTCTGCTTAGCCAACCAAGGCTTGCTGGAGTTTGTGGAGATGTTCAAGGCCCCCATCAAGATGCTGCACCCCTTGCTCACGGCCACCCAAGAGGGCAATTACAAGGGCACTGAGGGCTTTTCGGCGATCCCCTTCCAAGGCGTGATTTTGGCGCACAGCAATGAGAGCGAGTGGCAGAGCTTCCGCAATAACAAGCACAACGAGGCCTTTCTCGACCGCGTCTATATCGTCAAAGTCCCCTACTGCTTGCAGGTGAGTGAGGAGCAGCGCATCTATCAAAAGCTGCTCAATTCTTCCGCACTCAGGGCAGCGCCCTGCGCTCCGGGCACGCTGGAGATGATGGCGCAGTTCAGCGTGCTCACTAGACTCAAGGAGCCGGAGAACTCCAGTGTCTATTCCAAGATGCGGGTGTATGACGGCGAGAGCCTGAAGGACACCGACCCCGGGGCTAAGTCGTTGCAGGAGTACCGCGATTACGCGGGGGTCGACGAGGGCATGACGGGGGTTTCGACCCGCTTCGCCTACAAGGTTTTGAGCGCGGTGTTCAACCACGATCAGACCGAGGTGGCGGCCAACCCCGTGCATCTGATGTATGTCTTGGAGCAGCGCATCCTGCGCGAGCAGTTGCCGGACGAAACACAGCGCCGCTATCTGGAGTTCATCAAAGGCTGGCTCTCACCCCGCTACGCCGAGTTCATCGGCAAGGAAATCCAGACGGCGTATTTGGAGAGCTATAGCGAATACGGCCAAAACATTTTTGACCGCTACGTGACCTTTGCCGACTACTGGATACAGGACGAGGACTTCCGTGACCCGGAGACCGGCGAGAGCTTTGACCGCAAATCGCTCAATGCCGAGCTGGAGAAAATCGAGAAACCGGCGGGCATTGCCAACCCCAAGGACTTCCGCAATGAAATCGTCAACTTTGTGCTGCGCGCGCGCGCCGGTAACGCCGGCAAGAACCCCAAGTGGACGAGTTACGAGAAGCTGCGCGAGGTGATCGAGAAGAAGATGTTCTCGTCCACCGAGGAGCTATTGCCGGTGATTTCCTTCAATGCCAAAGCCAGTGCCGAGGACAAAAAGAAGCACGAGAATTTTGTCAGCCGCATGGTGGAGAAGGGCTACACCGAGAAGCAGGTGCGCTTGTTGTCTGAGTGGTATTTGCGGGTGCGGAAGAGCCAGTGAGACGCCGCGAAGTGCAAGGCGTGAGGGGTGAGGCGAGCCAGCGCCGCACGCTCACACGCCAATAGCGCCTTCCTCCTCACACCTCACTCCTCACGAGCCCCAATGTCCATCCTCATCGACCGCCGTCTCAATGACCGCAAGAAGAGCACGGTCAATCGTGAGCGCTTCATCCGTCGCTACAAGCGTCAGATTCAGGACGCGGTCAACGACATGGTGGGCCAACGCGGCATCACCGATATGGAGCAGGGCGGCGAGGTGCGCATCCCGAAGCGGGACGTCGCCGAGCCCAGCTTCCAGCACGGCCCGGGGGGCGATCACGAATATGTTCTGCCCGGCAACCACCGCTACTCAAGCGGCGACCGCATCCCGAGGCCAGACGGCCAGGGCGGCGGCGGTGGCGGCAGTGGTGAAGGCGATGGCGAAGGCAGCGAGGACAGCTTCAACTTTGTGCTCTCCCGAGAAGAGTTCATGCGGCTGTTCTTCGATGACCTAGAGCTGCCGCACCTGCTGCGCAATGCCCTGGGCGAGGCGAAAGACCACCAGTGGCGGCGTGCTGGCTTCACGCCCACCGGCGTGCCGGCCAACCTCGCCATCGCGCGCTCACTCAAGGCTGCACTGGCAAGGCGCATCGCACTCACCACACCCATCAAGCGGGAGCTTGCCGAGCTGGAGCGGAGCGAGGCCCCCGACGCCGCCGAGCAAATCGCAGCACTCAAGGCGCGCCTGCGGCGGGTGCCGTTTCTGGACGACCTCGACCTGCGTTACCGCCACCGCGTCAAGGAGCCAAGGCCCATTTCCCGCGCGGTGATGTTTTGCCTGATGGATGTCTCTGCCTCGATGACCGAGGAGAAGAAAGACCTCGCCAAGCGCTTCTTCACCTTGCTCTACCTGTTCTTGACGCGTAAGTACGAAAAGGTGGAATTGGTCTTTATCCGCCACACCGACAATGCGCAGGAAGTCGATGAGCACACGTTTTTCTACGACCGTGCCAGCGGCGGCACCGTGGTGCTGTCTGCCCTCAAGTTGACGCTCGAAATCATAGAGGCCCGCTACCCAGCGACCGCCTGGAACATCTACGGCGCGCAGGTGAGTGACGGCGACGCCTTCGGTGCCGACCCAGAAAAATCGCGTGCGTTCTTGACTGCGGAATTGCTGCCGCGCATGCGCTACTACGCCTACATCGAGACCCCGGACGAAGTGCAGCGGGTGAGCCCGCTGGCCTTCGCATACCACCGCATTGAGCACAGCAACTTCGCGATGAAATCCGTCACCCGTGCCAGTGAGGTCTACCCGGTGCTGCGCGAATTGTTCTCGCGCGAGGCGATGGCATGGGCGCGCTAAAGACCGCCGCTGCGCCATCATCGGCCCTGCTGAGCCAGGGCTCAGAGTGGACCTTCGACCTGCTCACCCGCTTCGATGAAGCGATTGCGGAAATCGCCACGGTTGAGTTCAAGCTCGATGTTTATCCGAATCAGATTGAGGTCATCGCCAGCGAGCAAATGCTCGATGCCTACGCCTCGCTCGGCCTGCCGATTGGCTACCCGCATTGGAGTTACGGCAAGGAATTCATTAGGAACGAAGCCTCCTACCGCAAAGGCATGCGCGGCTTGGCCTACGAAATCGTCATCAACTCCAACCCTTGCATCAGTTACCTGATGGAGGAAAACAGCTTAGCCATGCAGGCCCTGGTCATCGCCCACGCCTGCTATGGCCACAACAGTTTCTTCAAGGGCAATTACCTGTTTCGGCAATGGACCAACGCCGATGCCATCGTCGACTACATGGTGTTTGCGCGCCGCTACATCATGGAATGTGAGGAGCGCTACGGTTTTGATGCCGTGGAGTCCATGCTCGACTCCTGCCATGCGCTGATGAGCCACGGCGTTGACCGCTACCACCACCCGACGCCCTTGAGTGTTGAGGAAGAACGCGACCGCCAGCGTGAGCGTGAGGAATACGCCTACTCCCGTTACGACGACATCTGGCGCACCTTGCCGGTCAAAGCCTCCGCAGCCGCCCGCCGTGCGGAGGACCAACGCTATCCGCAGGAGCCGCAGGAGAACATCCTGTATTTCATCGAGAAACACGCGCCGAAGATGGAGCCTTGGCAGCGCGAGGTGGTGCGCATCGTCCGCAAGCTCGGGCAGTACTTTTACCCTCAGGGCCAAACCAAGGTGATGAACGAGGGCTGGGCTACGTTCTGGCACTACACCCTGCTAAACCGCCTGCATGAGAAGGGGCAAGTGAGCGATGGCTTCATGCTGGAGGTGCTCGCCAGCCACACCAATGTCGTCGCCCAGCGCGGCTACGACCAGCGCGGCTTCGGCGGCATCAATCCCTATGCCTTGGGCTTCGCGATGATGCGCGACATCCAGCGAATTTGCCGTGAGCCGACGGGCGAGGACCGGCGCTTCTTCCCAGACCTGGCGGGCAGCGATTGGCTTACCGCGCTCGACTTCGCCATGCGCAATTACAAGGACGAATCCTTCGTCGGCCAATACTTAAGCCCCAAGCTGATTAGGGACTTCCACCTTTTTGCCGTCGCAGACCATGAAACCGAGGATGACCTAGGCGTGGACGCTATCCACAACGACGTCGGCTATACCCGCATCCGGCGCCTGCTCGCCGCCCAATACAACCGCGACAACCAAGTGCCGGATATTCAGGTCGTCCACTACGACCATCGCGGCGAGCGCAGCCTGACACTGCGCCACCAACAACTGCGCGGGCGGCCTCTGAATGGCGAGGCGGCCGAGGTGATGAAGCACGTCGCCAGACTCTGGGGCTTTACCGTGCGCCTAGAGACCCGCGACGCCGCTGGGCATTTGATACACACCCGCGAGGCTCGGCCCTAGCGCTGATTTTCGCTGCCTGCGCCCCCGCCTGCCGCCTACAATGGCGGGATGAATGAAGCCCGCATC
>CAZHTI010000111.1:0-7328 GCA_964535755.1 uncultured Salinisphaerales bacterium
ATGAGCCTCCCGCACCCGCTTGCTGCCTAACGGCAGCAAGACGCCGTGTCGGCTCATTACTGGCACGCCTCGCAGGAGGGGTCGAGGATGGAGCAGACTTTTGGGGCGGCAGCGGCGCTGGTCATGCTGCTGGCGCTGCTGTTGCCGCTGCTCACACTGTTGAGGCGACCATCGGTGATGGTGGTTTTCTCGGTGTGGGTAGCGCCTAGGCTGCGTAGGTAGTAGGTGGTTTTGAGGCCAGAGACCCAGGCGTGCTTGTAGAGCTCGTCCAGTTTGCGGCCAGAGGGTTGGGCCATGTAGAGGTTGAGGCTCTGGGCTTGGTCCAGCCACTTCTGGCGGCGGCTGCCGGCATCGACGAGACGCTTGGAGTCGATCTCAAACGCGGTCTTGTAGACCTGCTTGAGCTCAGCCGGGATGCGGTCAATCTTCTGCACGCTGCCGTCGTAGTACTTGAGGTCATGGGCCATGACTTCATCCCAAACCCCCAATTGCTTGAGGTCGTTCACCAGGTACTCGTTGACGACGGTGAAATCGCCGGAGAGGTTGGATTTGACGTAGAGGTTTTGGTAGGTGGGGTCGATGGACTGGCTGACACCGACGATGTTGCTGATCGTCGCAGTGGGCGCGATGGCCATGCAGTTGGAGTTGCGGATGCCGGTGGTTTGGATCTGTTGGCGCAGGCTGCCCCAGTCAAACGTGCCGCTGGTGCTGCGGTCTTGTTGCAGGTAACCGCCGCGTGCCTGCGCCAGCAATTCGATGGAGTCGATCGGCAGAATGCCTTGATCCCAGAGGCTGCCCTTGAAGCTGGAGTAAGCGCCGCGCTCCACCGCCAAATCCGCACTGGCTTTTAAGGTGTAGTAGCTGATCGCCTCCATCGAGGTATCGGCAAACTGGATCGCAGCATCGCTCTCGTAGGGCAGACGCAACTTGTAGAGCGCGTCGTGGAAGCCCATCACACCGAGGCCCACTGGGCGGTGGCGGAGGTTGGAGTTACGCGCGGTCGGCACCGAGTAGTAGTTGTACTCGATGACGTTATCGAGCATGCGCATCGCGGTCTTGATGGTGCGCGCGAGTTTCTCGGTGTTGAGCACGCCGTTTTCGATGTGCGCAGGCAGGTTGACCGAGCCCAAGTTACAGACGGCGATCTCTGAGCCGGCCTTGGTGTTGAGCGTGATCTCGGTGCAGAGGTTGGAGCTGTGCACGACGCCGACATGCTGCTGCGGGCTGCGCAGGTTGCAGGGGTCTTTGAAGGTCACCCAAGGATGGCCGGTTTCGAACAACATGGCGAGCATCTTGCGCCATAGGGTGACGGCAGGCAGACGCTTGTAGTTGGCGATGCGGCCTTCATCGGCGAGCTTCTCGTACTCGGCGTAGCGCTTGGCAAACGCGGCACCCATCAGGTCGTGCAGGTCGGGGGTTTCGTCGGGGCTAAACAAGGTCCACTGGCCTTCTTCCATCACCCGCTGCATGAATAGGTCAGGAATCCAGTTGGCGGTGTCCATGTCGTGCGCACGGCGGCGCTCGTCGCCGGTGTTCTTGCGCAGATCGAGGAATTCTTCGATGTCGCGGTGCCAGGTCTCCAAGTACGCGCAGAGCGCGCCCTTGCGCTTACCACCTTGGTTGACGGCGACACAGGTGTCGTTCGCCACCTTGAGGAAGGGCACGACGCCATTGGACTTGCCATTGGTGCCCTTGATGTAGCCGCCCATGCCGCGCACGGGCGTCCAGTCATTGCCCAAGCCGCCAGCAAATTTGCTGAGCATGGCGTTGTCGTGGATGGCCCCGAAGATGCCGTGGAGGTCGTCCGGCACTTGTGTGAGGTAGCAGGAGGAGAGCTGCGGGCGCGGCGTGGCGCTGTTGAAGAGTGTCGGCGTGCTGCTCATGAAGTCGAAGGAGCTGAGCAGATCGTAGAACTCAATCGTGCGGGTTTCGCGGTCGATCTCGTTCATCGCGAGGCCCATCGCGACACGCATGAAGAAGGCCTGCGGCAGCTCAAAGCGCTTCTTGTTCTTGTGGATGAAGTAGCGGTCGTAGAGCGTCTGCATGCCGAGGAAGTCGAACTGGAAGTCGCGCTCTGGCTTGAGGGCTGCGCCTAGGCGTTCGAGGTCGTACTCCATGCAGCGCGGGTCAAGCAGTTCTTCCTTCACCCCGCGGGCGATGTAGGCCGCGAAGTAGGCGGGGTAGATGCCGGCCATCTCGATGTTGGTGGGGCGGGTTTCGCCCATATCGAGGAACTTCAAGGCCTCGTGGTAGAGCGCGTTGCTGAGCAGGCGCGCCGCGACATAGGTGTAGTTGGGCTCTTGCTCGATGCGCGAGCGGGCGGAGAGCGTCAGTGCTTGCGCGAGCTCTGCCTCGCCGATGCCGTCGTAGAGGTCACGCACAGCGGAGGTGACGACGTCTTGCACGGAGACACCGGTCAGGGTGCCGCAGGCTTCCGTCACCAGCTTGGTTAGGCGCTGCTCGTCGAGGCTCACCACACGGCCATCGTCCAGCGTGATGCGCAGGGCGGGCTTAGCGGCGGCGGCCGGGGCTTTGGCGGCGGCTTCCTGAGCGCGGGCCTGGGCGCGTTGCTCGCGGTAGATGACGTAGTCACGCGCCACCTTGTGCTCGCCCGCGCGCATGAGGGCGAGCTCGACTTGGTCTTGGATGTCCTCAATGTGCACGGTGCCGCCGCCGTTCTGGTGGCGTTGCAGGGCGGCGACCACAGAGCGCGTCACGGCCTCCACCTTCTCACGCACGGCGGTGCTGGCAGCCGCTGCACCACCCTCTACTGCCAAGAAGGCCTTGGTGATGGCGATGCTGATCTTGCTGGCGTCAAACGCCGTGACCTTGCCGTTGCGGCGGATGACCTTCAGCGTGCCGGGGGCGGTGGCGAGGACGTCGGCAGGTAGGGCTGGGGTTGCCTGCACGGCGGCAGCAGGGTTGGGCGTGGTGTTGGTGGTAACGGTATGCATGGTGTGTAAAAACTCCCTCGAGTTTTGCCTTGCTGACTGGCGTGGCGGTCAATGGTGGCGGGTGTTTGCGGGTGCCAGTGCCACGCGCTTGTGAACGCGATCACTGGGGCCAGCTAAGGCACCCGACGCCGGGTGATTGGCCACTGAAGATATGCGCTGTCCGGCACCGCGTCTAGCGCGTCAAACACAAAATGTTGTGCCTGCCGCACATTTACACCACTACTGGATGTGTTTTTAGCCAGACCAAGCGGTGCGTTAGCTGTGGATAAATGCGGGATTACTGGAGAAACCCTAGCGCTTGCAAAGGCTTAGCCGAGCTGGCGTGAGCGGTGGCGGGATCGCCGTCCCGCCTCGGAAAACGAGCAAAAAAATTTTGCCCATTGCCCGCCATGAGGCTGCCCGCAATGCGGCACCAGCAGCTCGGGCACTAGCGCTTGGCACCAACAAGAACTGCGATCGATCAGAGCCCCGCCCCCGCCGATCAGGGATGCGAGAAGCAGCCGCCGCGCTAAGGCGCGCTTAGGGCTTGCACCCTGAGGCCGCGCTGTTCGAGCACGGCCAAAAAGCCTTGGTAGGCAGCCGCAGCCGCGGCCTGTGGGCCTTTGAAACCAAACTCAATGTGCGGCTCCCTGCCCTCAGCCCCGCGAAACGGCAGGCTGCTGAGCTTGATCTCTGGCTGTGCTGCCAAGGTGCTGGTCATTAGATCGAGCAAGTCGCCCTCTGCGGCATTGCCTAGGGCCAGTAGCCGGTACTCAACCGGCGGGGCGGCATTGAAGTGCGCGGCATAGTGATGGTCAAGCAGCCATTCGAGCATCGGCCAGGCCATCTCGGGGAAGCCAGGCACAAAATGGCAACGCTCCACGCTGAAACCGGCGACGCGGTTGATGGGGTTGGGGATGAGCGCAGCCCCCTGCGGAAAGTCGGCCATCAGCACCCGGTTGGGCTGTGCGCGCTCACCGTATTGCGCAAGGATTAGTGCCTCAGCCTCTGGATGGCGCTCGATGCTCACGCCAAACGCGCGGGCCGCCGCTTGGCGGGTGCAGTCGTCGGGCGTGGCACCAATGCCGCCACAGCTCAACAAAACATCGCCCGTCGCTGCAATGCGACGAATAGCCTCAGCGATCTGCTGCTCGTCGTCGCCAACAAACTGCGCGCCATGCAGCGCTAGCCCGCGCGCCGCCAAGATGCGGATGACTTCAGGCAAGTGCCGGTCTTGGCGCTTACCCGAGAGGATTTCATCACCGACGATCAGAAGCTGGAATTGCATCGCTCACTCCATTGCTCACGCTTGCAGAAATAAAAACGGCGGCCCGCTGAGGCCGCCGCTCTAGACCACCGACTTAGAAATTAGTCGTGGATGGCGGAGCCGTACTTTTGCACGGCGTTGAAGATGTCTTCTTCCGTCACCACGCCGATCACCCGGCCATTCTGCGCCACGGTCAGGCGGGAGAAGTTCTTCTCCGCCAAGATGCGGCTAGCTTCGACAATGCTGGTGTCCGCAGGCACTGAGAACAAGGGGCGGCTCGCGATGTCGCCGACCTTGGTGCCGCCCGCGGTTTTACCCGAGCGCACGATCTTGGTGACGATGTCGCGCTGGGTGATGATGCCCCACTCGCCCGCAGCGTTCGGCTCGACGATCAGTTGCGTGACGGAGTTGTCGGACATCGCGTGGATTGCGGTCTCTACCGACTCGTTCTCGGTCACGCTGATGAGCGAGTGGGTCATGATGTCCGCTACCGTGTGCGGCACGCGGCCGGTGTCGAGCATTTCTTCCATCGGTTGCAGCAAGCGGCGAATTTCGCGCTGCTTGCGCTCCTTGGCGAGCTGATCTTGCTGGGCACGGCGCTTGGCTTCGAGGTCCACGCCGCCGTTGATGCGTTCGATGAGGGCATCGGCAAATTGGCTGGTGCCGACTTCCGTCGCACCGTCAATCTGACGGGCGAAGTCATAGGTGACGATGCCATCGCTGACCACTTCTGGGTAGACCAGAGTGATGAGGTCTGCCGCTTCCTTCCAGCCCATGTATTCCAACATCATCACGCCGGAGAACAGCAAGCTGCCGGGGTTGACCTTGTTGAGATTGGCGTACTTGGGTGCGGTGCCGTGGGTCGCTTCAAACACGGCGCAGTCGTCAGAGATATTCGCACCAGGCGCGATGCCCATACCGCCGACTTCGGCGGCGACAGAATCGCTCAGATAGTCGCCGTTGAGGTTGGGCGTGGCGAGCACGTCGAACTCATCGGGGCGCAGCAACATCATCTGGAACATGATGTCAGCGATGCGGTCCTTGATAACGATCTTGCCTTCGGGCTGCTTGCCTTTGTATTCGGCGTAGAGCTGCTCTTCGGTGATGGTGACGTTGCCGAATTCTTCGCGGGCGACTTCATAACCCCAGTTACGGAAGGCACCTTCCGTGAACTTCATGATGTTGCCTTTGTGCACCAAGGTGACCGATTCGCGGCCGTTGTCGATGGCGTATTGAATCGCCATGCGCACCAAGCGCTTGGAGCCGAAGGCGGAGATCGGCTTGATGCCGATGCCGGCACCGTCGAAGAACTTGGCCTTCATTTCTTCGCGCAGGAACTTGGCGACTTTCTCGTTCTCTGGCGTGCCGGACTTGTATTCGATACCGGCGTACACGTCTTCGGTGTTCTCACGGAAGATCACCACGTCGACCTTGCCCGGCGCCTTCAAAGGGCTGGGCACGCCGGCATAGTGGCGCACGGGGCGCACGCAGGCGTAGAGGTCCAAATCCTGACGCAGTGCGACGTTGAGGCTGCGGAAGCCGCCGCCGACTGGCGTGGTCAACGGGCCCTTGATGCTGACGACCAAATCCTTCAGCGCGTGGAGGGTTTCATCGGGGCAGTAGTTGCCGTCGTAGATGCCAGCGGCCTTCTCGCCCAAGTAGGTCTCGCACCAGTGAATCTTGCGGCTGCCGTTGTAGGCCTTGGCGATTGCAGCGTCCCAGATGCGCAAGCAGGCTTTGGTGATGTCCGGGCCGATGCCGTCGCCTTCGACGAAGCCGATGATCGGTTGATCCGGCACATGCAACTTGCCGTTCTTAAAGGTGATTTTTTCACCCGTGGTGGGAATTTTGATGTGGCGATATTCCATGGCGCGTCCTTTTAGGATTTATGGTCGTCCAACGATTTGCGCAGCGTAGTGCCCGTTGGGGTTGTGATTTGTTGCAATGCTCGTGATTCTAGCAACACCACCACCCCAAGGACGCGCACAAAACCATCATGAAAGATGCCATCGTCGTCATCGCAGAGGGCTCGGAGAGCCTAGAAGCCATCACCATTCTCAACGTGTTGCGGCGGGGCGGCATACGCGCGCGTTTGGTGAGCGCCACCGGCGCGCTGAGTGTGCTTGGTAGCCGCGAGATCACGCTCACTGCGGACGCGCATTTGAGTGACGTCGCGAGCCAAACTTTGGATCTCATCGTCCTGCCGGGTGGCGAAGTTGGCGCGCGTGCGCTGGCAGCGAGCGAGCCTCTGCACGCGTTGTTGCGAACCCAGCGGCTAGAGCACCGCTGGATTGCTGCTATTTGTGCGGCCCCGGCCCTCATCCTCAACCCCTTGGGCCTGCTCGACGGCAAGCACGCGACCGGTTACCCCGCGATGCGCGATCAACTCCTGCACTACGTTGATCGCCCGGTAGTCGTGGATGGCCACACCATCACCGGCCAGGGCCCAGCGTCCAGCATCGCCTTCGCCCTGATGTGTGTGGAGCAACTCAGTGGCGAAGCGACGCGTCGAGCAGTTGCGGAGGCGCTGCTGGCCAGTTGAGCCAGCGCGGGACGCTGCGGACGAAGCGCCCGTGGCGGTCTATCCAGCAGCATGCGCTTAAAACAAAAACACCCGCAGGGCTGCGGGTGTTTTGCGTTGGCGCTTTAGGTAAGCGCGAGGTAGCTACCGCTAGGCACCGAGCGTTTGGCCGGTGGCCTCTGCGAGCATCTTCTTGAGCTCACCCGTCTGGAAGAGATCCAGCGTGATGTCACAGCCGCCAATCAATTCGCCTTTTACATAAATCTGCGGGAAGGTCGGCCAATTGGCGAACTTGGGCAGCGCGCGATAGACCTCTTCGTCCTCAAAGATGTTGACGTAAGAAAACGGCGCCCCACAGGCCTTGAGCGCGCCGACTGCGCGTGCTGAGAAGCCGCACTGGGGGAAGTCCGGCGTGCCCTTCATATAGATCATGACTGGGTTAGCAGTAACTTGTTGCTTGATGCGCGAAAGAGCGTCCATTGAGTCTCCAATAAATGTGTGCGCCGCAGTGGGCCCTATGACCACCCCAGCTCTTGCGGGCGCGGATTATACGCAGGCAAGGTGAGCTAGACAGCAAAAAGCCGCACAAGTGCGGCTTTTTGTGTGG
>CAZHTI010000112.1:0-1065 GCA_964535755.1 uncultured Salinisphaerales bacterium
GCCTAGTGTCAACAGACCCTAGCCCAAGAGCCAATTCCACAAGGGCACGGTCGCGAGCGAGGCGATGATGCCGAAGCCCACGACCCGCTGCGGCAGGCCGGGGGCGAGCTTCCAAGTGTCTGCGAGGATGCCAGCGGTAATCATCGGTGCCATCGCCGCTTGCAGCACGCCGACGGGGTAGGCCAGCCCGCGTACGCCGAGCAATAGGCCGGTGGCCATCACCAGCAGTGGGGCTAAAAACAGCTTCCAGCCCAAGCCCAGCAGCAGCGGTTGCGTCTGCCCCGCCTCAGGGCGGCCAAAGCTCAGTTGCAGGCCAACGCTAAACAGCGCCAGCGGCACCAGCGTGTTGCCGATGCGCAGCAGCACTTCGGTGACCGGCTCTGGCCAGCCGCCCAAGGCGCGGACGCCGAATCCTGCCATCAGTGCCAGCAAGGGCGGGAAGGTGAACACCCGCTTGGCAATCTCCGGGGCCGTCACCACGCCGCCGCCGCAGGCCGCAGCAACCATGATCCCGCCAGTGGAGAGCGCGATGAAGCTGCCGAGTTGGTCGGCGATCAGTGCCGCCCCCAAGGCCTCCGGCCCGCGTAGGGATTCGATCATCGCCAGCCCCATAAAGGCGGTGTTGCCCAAGCCGCAGGTGAGCGTCAGCGCGCCCACTGTGCCTTTGTCCCAGCCCAGCCAGCGGCCCAACAGCCAGAACAATCCGAGCGCGCCGAGGAAGGTGCCCCAAGTGGCGAACGCGGCGTAGAACAGCGTGGCGTCCAGCGCCATCTGCGGCACCTTCGCCAGCACCAAGCAGGGGAAGGCTAAGTTGAGCACCCAATAGCCGAGCACTTGCGGCGCATTGTCGGGGATCGCCAAAAATCGCTTGGCAAACACGCCCAGCAGCAGGCAGCCGCCCAACAGCAACAGGGCGTTCATGCTTTAGGCGGCGAGTTGGTCTAGGCCAAAGCAGCGCGGGTTGAGGATCAGTGCCGGGTCGTGCTCGCGCTTGGCCGCGACCAGTGCGGCGACGACGGCGGGGTCGGCGCGCTGGGCAAACGCCGCACCCCACTTGCTGCCGAC
>CAZHTI010000112.1:1165-3816 GCA_964535755.1 uncultured Salinisphaerales bacterium
GTGTCGAAGGCCAAGCGGCCGCCGCCTAGGTGCTTCATCGCGTGGTTGCTGGCCTCGGTAATGCCGTGGCGGATGGCCTTCAGCGCCTTGATCGGTGCATAGCCTAGGTGCGCCTCGGGCAGCGCCAAGGTCTCCGCCAAGAATTGATAGAGCCGCGCAGCGAGGTCGTCCTCGTCCGCGCTCTGCATGCTCTTGACCTGCAACAGCATGTGGAAGGGCGCATCGACGGCTTCCGGGTAGGGCCAGCGGAAGGCCTCGCCTTTAGCCTCTTGCACCAAGCGCAAGGCAGTGCGGCTGATGAACTCGAACTCCTCCACTGCGTCGCCAAAAGCCGTGCGCGCGGCGGCCAGCACCTGCATCGCCTCCGGCATGTTTTGCACCGGCAACAAAGCCGCCTCGCGCTGTGTGGGCAGGCGGTGCAAGCGCAGCTGCGCACGGGTAATCACGCCGAGCACACCTTGGGTGCCGATCAGCCCTTGCTCAGGGTCGGGCGCGGCAGAGTCAATCGCGGTGCGCGTCACATCCGGCGCTTGCCAAGTCGGGCCGGTGAAGTTGCCGCTGGGTAGGCCATTGGCCCAGTAACCGCTGGCGCTTTCACAGAGGTGGGCGGCGGTGCCGTAGCAGACGGCGTTCGCGCCCGCTGAACCATTGGCGATGCAAGCACCGACAGTCGCACTCAGCGTGCTACCCATCTCCATCGGCCACACCAAGCCGTAGGGCTCTAGGGCCGCGTTGAGGGCATCAACTGCCACACCAGCCTCGACCTCGGCGCGCAGGTTTTCGGCATCGATGTGCAGGATGCGGTTGAGCTTTTCGGTCGACAGCACCCATTCACCCTCCGGCCTTTGCGCCTCCACTAAGCCGGTGCGGCCGCCGCTGACCACCAAGCCTTGGCGCGCAGCAGTCGCAGCCGCCAAACAGGCACCGACGGCAGGCTCATGGGCGGGCAGCAGTAGGCCACTGGCAAATCCCGCTGGGCCGCGTTCGGGTTTCTCATAACGGCTCAGGGCCTCGGCGTCTTGCGTCAGGCGCACGTCGGGCAGGTCGGCAAAAGCAGCGGGGGGCAGGGTGGGCATGGCCAAGCTCATCAAAAAAAGGCATTTGCGGCAGCGTCTGGGCAGCCGCAAGGGGGGCAGTTTAAGGCCTTATTCCATTTTCAAATCAAAAGTGAAACGTCAAAAGCGCGCCCTCATCCGGCCCTTTGGGCCACCTTCTCCCGGAGGGAGAAGGAATTAACGTCACCTCTCCCTTCGGGAGAGGGCTAGGGTGAGGGCTTCTAAGTTTCAGGAATGATTGGGAATGGGAATTAAAGCCCTAGGCTTGCGTCGCTGTAGCGCTTATCCGGGCTGGCCTCGCTGCCATACTCCGCACCATCAAAACTTTGTGGGAGTGGGAAGCAATGTTGTCCTTGCTGAAGCGTGCGGTCGCCACGGGCTTAAAGCTCAACCAGCAGTTGGTGGAAGTTGCGGACAACAGCTTCGACTGGTTGTTCATGCGTGAAACCCTAGTCAAAAGCGGCCTCACGCCGCATGAGGTGATCTACGCCGGCGACCCCATGAGCCTGCGCTACTACCCACCGCCGGACGAAAGCCACCTGACGCTGGACGGCGGCCAGACGCTGCTCGTCACCCAGCAGCGTGCGCCCGTCCCCTTGCTGCTGGTGCCCCCTTTGGGCGTGACGACGGAAACCTTCGACCTCATGCCGCACCGCAGCCTCGTGCGCTACATGGCCGCGCGTGGCTTCCACGTCTACATGATCGACTGGGGCAAGCCCGAGAAGCGCCATGCGCACTTGAGCCTGAAGGACTACGCCGGCGAGATGTTTGCGACCGCACTCTCAGAGTTGCGCGCGCATGCAGGGGTGAAGGAGGTCTCGCTGATGGGCTGGTGCATGGGCGGGCTGCTCTGCCTGATGCACATGGGCTTTGCCCAAGACCGCTACATCAAAAATCTGGTGACGGTTGCCAGCCCCATCGACCTGCGCGGCGGCGGCTTGGTGGCGCAGACCGCCACCGTGCTCAACACCCCCGCGCGCCTGATCCGCAAATACAGCCGCTTCCGCCTGCACCACTTGGACGCCGCCAAGCTTGCGAGCCCCGGCTGGGCGACGACCCTCGCCTTCAAACTCACCGACCCGATGGGCAGCCTCACCAGCTATTGGGATTTGCTCACCCGCCTGCGCGACCGCAGCCTGCTGGAGAGCTACACCACCACCGCCGACTACCTCAACAACATGCTGCTCTACCCGGGCGGCGTCATCCAGGACATGGTGGTGTCGATGGCGATTGATAACCAGCTCGCCACAGGCCGCATCGAGATACGCGGCCAAGTCGCGGACCTCTCCACCATCCGCGCCAACTTCCTAGCGTTTGCGGGCGATAGCGACATCCTCGTCCCGGCGGACATTGCCCAGCGCAGTGTTGAGCTCGTCGGCAGCACCGACAAAGCCTTCCACGTCGCCCCCGGCGGGCATATGGGCGTCATCTTGGGCAGCAAAGCCGTGCTCGGGGTTTGGCAGCCGACGGCCGATTGGTTGTTGTCCCGCTCGCAAAGCGCTGCCGGTGGGCAGGGCGCGGAGCAGGCGCTTAAGGCGGTGCGCAGAAGGCGAGCGGTAGAAGACCCGACGCTTTAGTTTGGACGGGGGACGGGAG
>CAZHTI010000112.1:3916-7228 GCA_964535755.1 uncultured Salinisphaerales bacterium
CCTGCGGCCCACCACCCCGCCCCTGCGGGGCACCCCTCCAAGGGAGGGGAATTACGCGCATTCCCCTCCTCCGGAGGGGTGGCAGGCGCAGCCTGACGGGGTGGTCTTTAGCTCGGGCGCGAAACGCGGCATGCCGCAAACCCATTAATCGATCCCTAGCCGCCGCGCCTCTGGGTTGCGCTCTAGGACAACGCGGCCAAACTCCAATAGCTCCTCACAGCGGCGGTCATCCACCGCGCGCTGCACGGTAATCAAACGCACATAGGGCGGCAGGGGTATGTCAGGCGCGGTGGAATCTAAAGGGAAGTTGCAGCCGCCGAGCACCGGCGTCCCCACATTCACCCGCCACTGACTCTGCGCAAATGGCACCTCATGCTGCGGCAGCCAACGCACATCCTTGCGGCCTTGCCAAGGGTTTTCCGCTGCGCTCGCGAGGGTCATCGCCCCGCATTGCGCGAGCAGTGCCGCCAACGCCAGTGGCCTAAACCTGCGCATCCGGCTGCACCTCGGGATGCGCCGCAGCGAACGCGGGCAGTGTGCGCAGGCGCTGGGCGAGTGCTTGCAAGCGCGGGTAACGGGCAACATCGCCGCCAAAGCGCTCGGCCGCGTACATCTGCGGCACCAAGCAGCAGTCCGCCCAAGACGGCTGCTCGCCCATCACGAAAGGCCAAGAGGCATCGCCCTGCCACTCAGCTTCAAGGGCGGCGAGGCCGCGGTCTATCCAGTGCTTGAGCCAAGCCAGCTTTTGCTCCTCGCTCAGCCCCAGAGTGCCGGTGAGATAGCCCAAGGGCCCGAGGTTTTGCAGCGGCTGAATATCACTGGCGATGGCGTGGCAGAAGCTCAACATCCGTGCCCGCGCTTGAGCATCGGCGGGGACTAGCGCAGGGCTGGGCTGCTTGGCTTCGAGGTAGTCGAGGATGGCGAGCGACTGGCCGACGCCAAAGCTGCCATCGAGCAGAAACGGCACGCGCTGCTGCGGGTTCAGCGCGCGGTATTCCGGCGTGTATTGCGCCCCGCCGTCTTTGACCAGGTGCACCGGCACCGTCTCATACACCATGCCCTTGAGTGCGAGTGCGATGCGCACGCGGTAGCTGGCCGACGAGCGCCAGTAGCTGTAGAGCTTGAGGGGCAGACTCATGGCTGGCTCGGCTGCACAGTTTGGTCGATGGCGCCAAAGATCGACTGGCCGTGGGCGTCGAACATCTCGATGCGGACACGGTCGCCAAAGCGCAAGAACGGCGTGCTCGGCGCGCCTTGCAGCAAGGTTTCTACGGTGCGCACCTCGGCCAAGCAGCAATAGCCCGCGCCCCCTTCTGCGACCGGCTTGCCGGGGCCGCCGTCCGCGCCTTTATTGCTCACCGTGCCACTGCCGACGATGCTGCCCGCCGCCAGTGGCCGCGTCTTCGCCGCATGGGCGATCAGCTGGCCGAAGTGGAAGGTCATATCGACCCCCGCATTCGGCGCGCCCAAGGGTTTGCCGTTGATGGCCGCACACAGCGGCAGTTGCAATTTGCCGCCAGCCCACGCGCTACCCAGTTGATCCGGCGTCACCGCCACCGGCGAGAACGCGCTCGACGGCTTGCTCTGGAAGAAGCCAAAACCCTTCGCCAATTCGTTCGGGATCAGATTGCGCAGCGAGACGTCGTTGACCAGCATCACCAGTGCAATGTGCCCCAGTGCGGCTTCTGGCGTCACACCCATCGGCACGTCGGTGGTAACGACGGCAACCTCGGCTTCGAGATCAATGCCGAACTCCTCACTCGGCATGCGGATGGTTTCGGTCGGTGCCAAAAAGCTGTCCGAGCCGCCTTGGTACATCAAAGGGTCAGTCCAGAAGCTCGCGGGCATCTCCGCCCCGCGTGCTTTGCGCACCAGCTCGACGTGATTCACATAGGCCGAGCCATCGACCCATTGGTAGGCGCGCGGCAGCGGCGAGAGGCAGTCGCTGGCTTTGAATGCCATCGTGCCGGCGATGCGGCCAGAGGCTAGACGCAGCGCGGCGTCGTCCAGCAAAGGATTGGCGTGCTGCCAGTCGTCCAAAGCGCTTTGCAGGGTTTTGTAGCCCGGTGCGGGCATCGCATTCTGTAAATCGGGCGAGACCAACACTAAAAGGCCGTCGCGACTGCCGTCGTTGAGGGTGGCGAGTTTCATGTCAGGGGCTTCCCGATCCTTAGGGCTGTGGAGTGTGCCAACTCTGGTGGTAATCCGCCCGTTCAATACTGGGGGCGGCAGCGCCTATTTCTAGCGCATCGCGGGTGTCGATCATCACCGCGTATTCGTCGGTCGCGGCCTTGGTCTGCACCAGCATCTTGCCGAGCGCCTTTGGGTGCGGGCCGTGCGTGAAGCCGCAAGGGTGCAGCGTCACCATGCCCGGGTGGATGCCATCGCGGCTGAAGAAATCCCCCGCGTGGTAGAACAAAACCTCGTCGTAGTCGTCGTTGTTGTGGAAGAACGGCACTTTGATCGCCCCCGGGTCGCTCTCAAACGGGCGCGGCGTAAAGGTGCAGACCACGAAGCGGTTGGCGACGAAGGTTGTGTGCGCCGACGGCGGCAAGTGGTAACGGTGGCTGAGCAGCGGACGAATGTCGCGGACATTGATGCGCACCGGGTGCAGGTTGCCGTGCCAGCCGAGTGCATCCAGCGGGTTGTAGGGGTAGGTGACGGTGGAGAGCGCATTGCGGCGCTTGATGACCACCCGCCACTCTTGGCTCGATTGCGCCGCCTGGGCTTTGAAGGCCTCGTCAATGCGCGGGATGTCCAGCATCGCTGGGTCAAAGATCGCGTGCTCGCCGACCAAACCTTTATCCGGCAATTGGTAGCTGGAGCCGGTGGCTTCAATCAACAGCAACTGCATGGGGGCTGCGCACTCCAAGCGCCACATCGTCCCGCGCGGGAGTACCACGTAGTCCCCCGCTTGCACCGCGAGGTGCCCGTAGTCGCAAAACAAATCGCCGGTACCACTGTGGATGAACAACAGCTCATCGCCGTCCGAGTTGCGCGCGAGCTGATCCATGCTCTGCGCGCAGGTCCAAAACCGGAACCGGCAATGCGCGTTGTAGAGCAACTCATGCGCATCCCAAGGGCTGTTGCTGGCGCTGCTCGGCAGCTGCACGCAGTCATAGGCGCGCGGCCGCAGCGGGCCCTCCCAGTGCGTCCAGCCCGTCGGCGGGCGCGGGTGAATCATGTGGCTTGCGGGGCCAAAAAAGCCCTCTTTGCCCAACTCCCGCTCGACGGTGCCCACGGGCAAATCCGCATGGGCTTGGCGGCTGGCGAGGCCTTCGACGTGGGGGACGGCAATCCATTTACGCATGG
>CAZHTI010000113.1:0-4180 GCA_964535755.1 uncultured Salinisphaerales bacterium
GGGGCAGGGCATGCCTTGCCCCTACCGTGTTCGCCCCTATGGTGGCTAGCTGTGCACCCGCTGGGCCGTTGAGCCAGCGGAAAGGTGCCAAGCCGCCCAAGCGGTCGACCACGGCACTGCCTTGGTTGGGCGGGCTGAGCATCACGGCGCGGCCAATGCTGGACACGGCCTTGGTCGCCGCCAACTGCCGGAGCACGATCCCGCCCATGGAGTGGGTGACGAACGCGATAGGCGCTGTTGGCTTAGGGAAGCAGCGGCGAATGGCGGGTGCGACATAGTCTTTGGCGAGCACTTCGATGCGGTACTTGCGCGAGGGGTAGTCGATATTGCAGACGGCGTAGCCCGCGCTAGCGAGCTGCGCCGCCATCTTCTCCATTGAGCCTGCCGAGCGTGCCAAGCCGTGCAGCAGCACCACCGGCTGGCCCTTGGGGTTGCCACGGGTGGTGACGGTGGCGGCGTGCGCGGGCATCAGCAGGCAGGTCAGCAAGAGTGCGCAAGGGAGGCTCAGCCGCATTGCGCGCGGCGGCTTAAGCAGCGCGGGTGCTGAGCTTGAGGGCGTGGATTTCTCTGCCCATGCGCTCGCCCAGAGTGGCGTAGACCATGCGGTGCTGGGCCAGCGGCAGCTTGCCGGCGAACTCTGGGGAGATGACCTCCGCCTCGAAGTGCGCGCCGTCATCGCCCTTGACGATGACCTGCGCACCCGGCAGGCCGGCGGCAATCAATGCTTGGATTTCTTGTGCGGTAATCATGGTGCGTGGGCGTTTGGCGGTGGGCGTGATGGCGCGAGAGTTTACGGCCTAGCCCTAGCTCCGACGCGTCTATGCGGCTATTTGCTGTGCAGCAGCCAAACGCCGTCCCAATCGGCTGCGGGGGGCTCCGCCAGGTAGTGGCGGCAGCGGCTGCGGTAGAGCATGGCGGGGGCGTCATCCGGCAGCGCGTGCAGGAAGCCGGCGAACAGCGCATCAGCCTGCGCGAAGTCGCGCGCGCGGTAGGCCAGCAGCGCTGCCGTCCAGTCGGCCAGACGCTGGCTGTAGCTGCTTTGCAGGGCGCTGGAGTAGTGCGCCAAGGGCTCATACACCCGCACGGCTTGGTCCTTGCCGGGCAGGCGCAGGCGGTCGATCTCACGCAGCGCCAGCGGCTTGGTCAGGGCATTCACCGTGCCCTCCGAGAGCAGCAGCGGCAGTCCGTAGTATTTGGTGGCCGCTTCTAGCCGCGCGCTGAGGTTTACGCCGTCGCCGATCACCGTGTACTCCATGCGGCGGCTACAGCCGATGTTGCCGACGATGACCTCATCGGTGGCGATGCCGATGCCTACCGATAAAGGCGGCAGGCCGGCGACGTGGCGGGATTCGTTAAAGCGCCGCAGTGCTTGCAGCATGTCGAGGCCGGTGGCGACGGCACGGTCGGCGTCATCGGCAGCGGTAAACGGCGAGCCGAACACCGCCATGATGGCGTCGCCGATGTACTTATCGAGCAGGCCACGATGCTGGAATACCACCTCCACCATTTGCTCGAAGTAGGCATTGAGCAGGTTTACGGTCTCTTTGGCACCGACGCGTTCGGCCAGCCGGGTAAAGCCGCGTACATCGGAGAACAGCACCGTGACCTTCTGCAAATGCCCGCCGAGTGCGGCCTCGCCCGCCTCCAGCAGCTGCTCGACCACCTCTTTGCTCATGTAGCGCGCCATGGTGCTCTTGACGCGCTTTTCTTCGGTGAGGTCCTCGATGCTGAGCATGAAGCCCAAGCTCTCACCCTGCGGGTTGCGCAGTGGCGCGGTGGTGAGGTTGACGCTGGCGCGGCTGCCATCGAGACGCTGCAATTCGGCGTCGACAATCACATCATTGATGCCGGTGGCCTGCACTTTGATGACGCTGCGATTGACCCAAGGGTTCGCAGTGATGAACTGTTGTTGCAGTTCAGGCGTCACCGCGTCACGGCCTTCTAGCCCCAAGATGCGGCGCGCAGCGGCGTTGGCGGAGACGAACGCTCGGCTGTTGCTGAGGGTGATGACGCCATCGGTAGAGCTAGCGAGGATGTTCTCGTTATAGCTCTTGATGGCGAGCACTTCGTCAAACAGTGTGGCGTTTTCGAGGGTGACGGAGATCTGCGCGTTGAGTGCGGCCAAGCGGTATTCGTCTTTGCTGGTAAAGCCCTCGCTGCCGCGCTTGTTGAGGATTTGCGTGACGCCGATGCGCTTGCCGGTTTTGTTGACGATGGGCATGCACAAGATGCTGCGGGTGCGGTAGCCGGTGCGGCGGTCGATGTCGGCGTTAAAGCGCGGGTCGGCGTAGGCGTCAGCAAGGTTTACGGGCTTGCCTTCGGTGAACACCGCACCGGCGATGCCGGAGTGGTCGGGGATGCGGATTTCGCGGGTTTTCAGGCCATCGGCAATGCGGCTGTAAAGCTCTTGCCGCTCGGCGTTGTGGACGAACAAGGTGCCGCGATCCGCATCCAGCATCTCAGTGGCGGCGCGCAGGATGCGGGCGATCAGCACGTCCAGTTGCAGCTCACCGGCCAGATCTTTGGAAATCTCCAAGAGCTTGACCTCATCGCGCAGCCCGTCGGTCATCAGGTTGAAGCCGCGCGTGAGGTCGGCGTATTCGTCCGTGCCCAGCACTTTGAGGTCCACCGCAAGGTTGCCGCGCTCGACTTCGTTCATCCCAGCAATGAGGCGGCTGGCAGCGGTGGAGACCTCTTGCGCGGTCATCAATGACACCAGAAACGCACCGGCGATGCAGACCGCCAAGGCCCCGGCGAGCCACTGGAACAAAGGCAGCAGCAGCGTCCAGGGGTCGGCCACGCCGAGTGTGGTCACCAGCGCGTAGACCTTGTAGAGCAGGCTGGAGGCGATGAACAACAGCGGCAAGGTGGTGATGAAGGCGCACAGCGAGAGCAGCTTGGTCTTCAGCCGCACGATGATCAGCGCGCGCTGGTGCTCCTGCTGCAAATGCCCGCAGTGCTGCCAGAGGTGCTCCACCACCGGCACCAAGTGCCGCGAGGTGATGAGGTACTCCACCATCGCGTACGCGGGGCAGGCAAAGAACAACACCAGCGATGGGAACATCACCATCTGCCAGAGCTCAAAGTCACCCCCGCGCCATTCGTTGGTGAGCCACAGGGAGCCCACGGATACCAAGGCCCCCAAAAGCCCCCGGATGATGGTGATGCGCAGGAAGCTGTAGTACGGCAAGTTGAGGGCACGCACGACGGCCGCTGCGATCAGCTCTGGCTCTGGGGCCCTACCGGCGTCGATGCTGGCGAGTGCTTGGCCCACAGGCTTGTAGAGCTGGCGCATCAACCAAGCCTCTGGCAGCGCGTAGACCAATACCCCGACCGGCACCAGCGGCAGCATCTTCCACCACTGGTCCAGCCTGAGCTCTAGCGCCAAAAAGCACAGGCCAATGGTGAGCGCGCCGGGGTAAATCACCCCCTTGATGAACAGCCAGCGCAAATCCAGCGCCACCGTTTTGGCGGTGGGCGAGAGTTTGTTGGTGCGTGCGGCGCGGCTCATGGTCTAGAGCATGCACTTGCGCGCCGCGCTCGGCATGGTGCGATCGGCCTAGCGGCGCAGCTTGTAGCCTGTCGCCAGCATCCAGAAGGCGATGCTTGAGACCAGCACGAAGAACCCCGTCATCCACAGCAGGCTGACGCCAATCGCGACGTCCGCTTGGCCAAAGAATCCGTAACGGAAGCCGTCAATCATGTAGAAGAACGGATTCAGGTGGCTGGCCGCGTACCAAAAACCGGAGAGCGAATGCACGGAATAAAACACGCCGGAGAGGAAGGAAAGCGGCGTAATCAAGAAGTTGGTGAAGGCGGCGATGTGATCAAACTTCTGCGCGATCAAGCCGCTGATGATGCCTAAGCTCGCGAGGCTACCCGCCGCGAGCAGGAAGGTGGCAAGCAACACCCAAGGGTTTGCCAGCGGCAGCGGCACAAACAGGTAGGACACCGCCAGCATGACCACGGCGACCAGCGCTGCCCGCACGAGGGCGGCCAAAACGTATGCGCCAAACCAATCCATGGGGCCGAGCGGGGCCATCAGCGTGAACACCAGATTGCCCATCACCTTGCTCTGAATGAGGCTGGATGAGGTGTTCGCAAAGGCGTTTTGGATGACGGTCATCATCACCAGACCGGGCACCAGAAACTCGGTGTAGCTGATGCCGTCATAGCCCGG
>CAZHTI010000113.1:4280-7139 GCA_964535755.1 uncultured Salinisphaerales bacterium
CCATCGGCCAGTTTGATGCGCAAGAAGCGGAAGGGATGCATCCCGAGCAAAGCTTGGGTGGTCTCCAGCGCCTTGACCACGCCCTTATCCAAGATGGCGATGCGCTCGCACATCTCTTGGGCTTCTTCAAGGTAGTGGGTGGTGAGCACGACGGTCGTGCCCTTGCTGTGCAGGTCGCGCATAAAGCGCCAGAGCGTGCGCCGCAGATCGACGTCCACCCCAGCGGTGGGCTCGTCCAAAATCACCACCGGCGGCTTGTGCACCAAGGCCTGCGCAATCAACACGCGCCGCTTCATGCCGCCGGAGAGCGTGCGCATCATGCTGCTGCGCTTGGGCGCTAGCTCTAGGCGCTCCAACATTTCATCAATCCACGGCCAGACTTCCTCGCCGCAGCCGTAGTAGCCGGCTTGGATGCGCAGCATGTCGACGACGTTGAAGAAGGGGTCAAACACGAGTTCTTGCGGGACTACACCCAGCAAGCGCCGCGCTTGGCGGAAGTCACTGACGGTGTCGTGGCCGAGCACGGCGACGTTGCCCGCGCTGGCTCGGGTGAGGCCCGCAATAATGTTGATGAGGGTGGATTTGCCCGCGCCATTGGGCCCGAGCAGGCCGAAGAATTCGCCCTGATGGATGTCGAACCGCACGCCTTTGAGCGCTTGCAGCGCACCGAAGGACTTTTGCACACCGTCGATGCGGAGCGCGGGGGGTGTGCTGGGGGTCGTCATGGGGCGCGAGTCGTCATGGGTCGCGATTATAGAGGCGCGGCTGACGCGCTTTGGTTAGAGTGTGCGACGCAAAAAATAAGCAATGACTGAGGAGTCGCTCTGATGAAAAAACTATCCACGCTGGATGCCTCTTGGCTACTCACGGAGAGCAAAGAAACGCCCATGCACGTCGCCAACTTGGCGATCTTCTCCTTGCCCAAGAACGCGCCGGAGAACTTCGTGCGGGAGCTCGTCGCCCGTGCCAAAGCCAGCAAGGACGTAGTCGCCCCGTGGAACTACAAACTGCGTGGCGGGCTCATCGGCAAAGCGATCCCCGCTTGGGTAGAAGACCATGACATCGACATGGACTATCACTTCCGCCATTCCGCCCTGCCCGTCCCGGGTGGTGAGCGCGAGCTAGGTATTTTGGTCAGCCGCCTGCACAGCCACCAATTGGACTTTAGCCGCCCACCTTGGGAGTGCCATTTGATCGAGGGCTTGGAGGGCAACCGCGTGGCGCTCTACACCAAGATGCACCACTCGTTGGTCGATGGTGTCTCTGGCGCGCGCATGCTGACCCGCATCTTCTCGCCCGACCCAACGGCACAATTGCCTGCGCCTTGGTCAGTGGTCACCCCCACCAAGGAGCGCACCCCCAAGAGCGGCAATGAGGCGGTGCCGTCGCCGTTTGAAGCGATCAAGGCCGCATTCCAATCGCAAGCCAAGAGCACGGGTGCCTTGATCGAGGCGCTGCGCAGGCTCTCCCGCGCGCGGCGCTCACAGTCGAAGACGCTGATCGCGCCGTTCGCTGCACCTAAGTCCATCCTCAACGGGCGGGTCAAGAGCCAGCGTCGCTTTGCTACCCAGCAGTACGACTTGGCGGAGATTAAGGCTATCGCCAAGGCGGGCAATTGCTCGCTCAATGACGTCGTGCTCTACCTCTGCGCGACCTCCATGCGGCGCTTCTTGAAGGAGGCCAATAACCTACCCGCGCGCACGCTGACTACCGGCATTCCGGTCAATGTGCGGCCGGCGGATGACCTCTCCATGGGCAACGCCATCAGCTTCATGATGGCGAATCTCGCTACCGACGTGGCCGACCCGCTCAAGCGCTTGGCGACGATTAAGGCCAGCACCGCCAAGGCCAAGGAGCACTTGCAGAGCCTGCCGAAGTCGGCACTGACGCAGTACACCTCGCTGGTGATGGCGCCCTACATGCTGGAGCTGATCACGGGCTTGGGCGGGCGGATGACGCCGGTGTTCAACATCACCATCTCGAACGTGCCGGGCCCTGAGCAAACGCTCTATTACAACGGCGCCAAGCTGGAGGCGATGTACCCAGTCAGCCTGATCGCCCACGGTGGGGCGCTCAACATCACCTGCCTGTCCTACGCCGGCACCCTCAACTTTGGCTTCACCGGCTGCCGCGACTCGCTGCCGCACATGCAGCGCTTGGCCGTGTACATGGGTGACGCACTGGACGAAATCAAAACCCTGTTGCTGCCGCCGGTTGCCAAGGCCAAAGCGGCCAAGGCCAGCAAAGCGGAGTAATCCCGCTTTAAGCGCGCAGGGTGGCCGCTATGGCGAATGCCAGCGCCGAAGCCGCTCTGCAACGGGCTCTGGCGGGCTACCCGCCAGAATGGTTGGCCGCTGTGCTCGCCCGCCATGCGGCTGGCGCGCTTGCGCCGCATTTGGCGAAGAAGTACCCCGAGCGCCACGCGGTGCAAAACGACCGCGACTTAAACCGCTATGTGCAGGAGCTAAAAGCGCGGCACCTCAAAACCGCGCCGCCGCTGCAACACGTCGCCTACGACGCCAAACTGGATGTGCTGAAGAACGCCTTAGGCCTGCAAACGACGCTGCGCAAACGCCAAGGGGCGAAGCTACAGACCGTGCGGCAAATCCGCATCGCCGGCGTGTTTAAGGAGTTGGCACCCGAGTTCTTACGGATGATTGTCGTGCACGAACTCGCCCACCTGCGCGAACCCGAGCACGACAAGGACTTCTACGCCCTGTGCTGCCATATGGAGCCGGACTATCACCAGTTGGAGTTTGATTTGCGTTTGGTGATGGCGCTGCGGTAGGTGCAAGGCATGCCTTGCACCTTGGGTGTTTTATCGGAGCGTGTTGGGCAAGGCATGCCTTGCCCCTACAG
>CAZHTI010000114.1:0-7001 GCA_964535755.1 uncultured Salinisphaerales bacterium
GGCCAGAACATGCTGATCGCGTTCATGCCTTGGAACGGCTACAACTTCGAAGACTCCATCCTGCTCTCCGAGCGCGTGGTGGAGGAGGATCGCTTCACCACGATCCACATCGAAGAGCTGACCTGCGTTGCGCGTGAAACCAAGCTGGGCTCGGAAGAAATCACCGCCGACATCCCCAACGTCAACGAGTCCGCGCTGCGTCGTTTGGACGAAGCTGGCATTGTCTACATCGGCGCGGAAGTAAAGGCAGGCGACATCCTCGTCGGCAAGGTCACGCCCAAGGGCGAAACCCAGCTGACGCCGGAAGAGAAGCTGCTGCGCGCCATCTTTGGCGAGAAAGCCAGCGACGTGAAGGACACCTCGCTGAAAGTGCCTGCCGGTACCGACGGCACCGTCATCGACGTCCGCGTCTTCACCCGCGAGGGCGTGAAGAAGGACAAGCGCGCGCTCGCAATTGAAGAAGGCGAATTGGCGTCGGTCCGTAAGGACTTGAACGACCAGATGCGCATCTTCGAGGAAGACATCTACGACCGCGTGAAGCGCTTGCTGATCGGTAAGGTCGCTGACGGCGGCCCGATGAAGCTCAAGAAGGGCACGGCGATTGACGCGGCCTACCTGGAAGGCATTGAGCGCGAGAAGTTCTTTGAAGTGCGTTTGGCCGACGAAGATGCACAGAGCCAACTCGAAGCCGCAGCCAAGCAGTTGAAGGAAATGCGCACCGAGTTCGAGAAGCGTTTCGACTCCAAGAAGCGCAAGATCCAGCAGGGTGACGAGCTGCAACCCGGCGTGCTGAAGATGGTCAAGGTGTACTTGGCCGTTAAGCGCCGCATCCAACCCGGCGACAAGATGGCAGGCCGCCACGGTAACAAGGGCGTGGTCTCAATGATCGTGCCGGTGGAAGACATGCCGCACATGCCCGACGGCACGCCGGTGGACATCGTGCTCAACCCGCTGGGCGTGCCTAGCCGTATGAACATCGGTCAGCTGCTGGAAGTGCACTTGGGCTGGGCCGCCAAGGGCATCGGCAAGAAGATTGACGAGATGATCGTGCAGCAGAAGGCCGTGGCGGAAATCCGCGGCTTCCTCTCCAAGGTCTATGCGATTGGCCGTGGCGTGGGTGCGGATTTGGATCAACTCAACGATGCCGAGATCGTCACGCTGGCTGGCAACCTGACTAAGGGTATGCCGATGGCAACCCCGGTGTTCGACGGTGCTGCCGAGAGCGAGATCAAGGACCTGTTGGAAGTCGCTGGCTTGCCGCGCAGTGGTCAGGCGCAGCTCACCGATGGCCGCACCGGCGAGCAGTTCACCCGCCCGGTCACCGTCGGCTACATGTACATGCTCAAGCTCAACCACTTGGTGGATGACAAGATGCATGCACGTTCCACCGGCCCCTACTCCTTGGTCACGCAGCAGCCGCTGGGTGGTAAGGCGCAGTTCGGCGGTCAGCGCTTCGGTGAGATGGAAGTCTGGGCGCTGGAAGCCTACGGCGCTGCCTACACCCTGCAGGAAATGCTGACGGTGAAGAGCGACGACACCACGGGCCGCACCAAGATGTACAAAAACATCGTGGACGGCGACCACAAGATGACCGCCGGCATGCCGGAATCCTTCAACGTGTTGGTGAAGGAAATCCGCTCTATCGGCCTCAACATCGAGCTGGAACAGAACCAGTGACGTCGTGAGGCGGGAGGCGTGAGGAGCGAGGCGTAAATGCCCCCTCCGACGCCTCCCGCAGACAACGCCTATCGCCTATCGCCTCACGCCTCACGTTTTTGCGGAGCAAATAAATGAAAGACCTTTTCAACTTCATCAAGCAGCCCGAAGAATTCGAAGACTTCGATGCCATCAAGATCGGCCTCTCCAGCCCAGAGACCGTGCGGTCCTGGTCGTTCGGCGAAGTCAAAAAACCCGAGACCATCAACTACCGCACCTTCAAGCCTGAGCGTGACGGCTTGTTCTGCGCCAAGATCTTCGGGCCGATCAAGGATTACGAGTGCTTGTGCGGCAAGTACAAGCGCCTGAAGCACCGTGGTGTGGTGTGCGAAAAATGCGGCGTGGAAGTCACCGTCGCCAAGGTGCGCCGCGAGCGCATGGGCCATATCGACTTAGCCAGCCCGGTTGCCCACATCTGGTTCCTGAAGTCGCTGCCAAGCCGCATCGGCTTGCTGCTCGACATGCCGCTGCGTGCCATTGAACGCGTGCTGTACTTTGAAGCACACATGGTCGTTGAGCCCGGCATGACCCCGTTGGAGAAGGGTCAGCTGTTGACGGAAGAGGACTACCTCGAAGCCGTCGAGAAGTACGGTGACGACTTCGACGCCCGCATGGGTGCCGAGGCCGTGCACGACCTCTTGAAGAACATGGACCTGCAGAAGGAGACCGTGAAGCTGCGCGAAGACATCGCCGCCACCGGCTCCGACACCAAGATCAAAAAACTCGGCAAGCGCTTGAAGCTGATCGAGCATTTGATCGCGTCCAAGAACAAGCCGGAGTGGATGGTGTTCACCGTCCTGCCGGTGCTGCCGCCGGACCTGCGCCCCTTGGTGCCCTTGGACGGTGGCCGCTTTGCGACCTCCGACCTCAACGATCTGTACCGCCGCGTCATCAACCGCAACAACCGCCTCAAGCGCCTGTTGGAGCTGACCGCACCGGACATCATCGTCCGTAACGAAAAGCGCATGTTGCAGGAATCGGTGGACGCGCTGATCGACAACGGCCGCCGTGGCCGTGCCATCACCGGCACCAACAAGCGCGCGCTGAAGTCGCTCGCCGACATGATCAAGGGTAAGCAAGGCCGCTTCCGCCAGAACTTGCTCGGTAAGCGCGTTGACTACTCTGGCCGTTCGGTCATCGTGGTTGGTCCTACGCTCAAGCTACATCAGTGTGGTCTGCCTAAGAAAATGGCGCTTGAGTTGTTCAAGCCCTTCGTCTTCTCCTTGCTGCAACGCAAGGGCCTCGCCACCACCATCAAAGCCGCTAAGAAGATGGTTGAGCGCGAAGAAGGCGTGGTCTGGGACTGCCTCGAAGAGTGCATCAAAGAGCACCCCGTGCTGCTCAACCGCGCACCGACCTTGCACCGTCTCGGTATTCAGGCGTTCGAACCCATCCTGATCGAAGGCAAGGCCATCAACTTGCACCCCTTGGTCTGCACCGCGTTCAACGCAGACTTCGACGGTGACCAGATGGCCGTCCACGTGCCGCTCTCGCTGGAAGCCCAGCTCGAAGCGCGCGTGCTGATGATGGCGACCAACAACATTCTCTCGCCTGCCTCCGGCCAGCCGATCATCGTGCCTTCGCAGGACGTGATCTTGGGTCTCTACTGGATGACCCGCGAGCGCCTGGCTGCCAAGGGCGAGGGCATGGTGTTCAGCGATCTCTCGGAAGTCTCCCGCGCCTACGAAGGTGGCGCTGTCGACTTGCAAGCCAAGATCAAGGTCCGCTTGGGCGATTGGGACGATGAGACCCAAAGCCGCGTCACCCGTCTGGTGGAAACCACCACCGGCCGCGTGCTGCTGTCCGAAGTGCTGCCTGAGCGCATCCCGTTTGCCGTCATCAACAAGACGCTCACTAAGAAGGAAATCGGCCGCGTCATCGACACCGTGTACCGCCGCACTGGCTCCAAGGACACCGTGGTGTTCGCGGATCAGTTCATGTACACCGGCTTCCGCATGTCCACCCGCTCGGGCATCTCCTTCTGCATCGATGACATCATCGTGCCGGATGAAAAAGCCCCCTTGCTCGCCAAGGCAGAAGCCAAGGTCAAGGACATCGAGCAGCAGTTCCAACAAGGCTTGACCACCAACACCGAGCGCTACAACCAGGTGGTGGACATCTGGAGCAAGTGCAACGACGACGTCGCCAAGGCGATGATGGCGCGCATCGGCAAGGAGAAGGTCGAGACCAAGGACGGCACCAAGGAGCAATCGAGCTTCAACTCGGTGTTCATGATGGCGGAATCCGGCGCTCGTGGTTCTGCCGCTCAGATTCGTCAGCTCGCCGGTATGCGCGGCCTGATGGCCAAGCCCGACGGCTCGATCATTGAGACGCCAATTACGGCGAACTTCCGTGAAGGCCTCGACGTATTGCAGTACTTCATCTCGACCCACGGTGCGCGTAAAGGTCTCTCCGATACCGCGCTGAAAACCGCGAACTCCGGTTACCTCACTCGCCGTCTGGTGGACGTTGCCCAAGACGTGGTGATCACCTCCGAGGACTGCGGCACCGAGCAAGGCGTGCTGATGACCGCCGTGGTCGAAGGCGGCGACGTGCTCGAAGGCTTGCGTGACCGCGTGCTGGGCCGTACCTCCCTGCGCGATGTGGTCAAGCCCGGCACTGAGGAAGTGGTGATCGCGGAAGGCGCGCTGATCGACGAAGCCATGGCCGACTTGCTCGACAAGAACGGTGTGGACGAAGTCTGGGTGCGTTCCAGCATCACCTGCGAAATGCCCTTCGGCGTTTGCGCCAAATGCTATGGCCGTGACTTGGCCCGTGGTCACCGCGTCAACATCGGTGAAGCCGTCGGCGTGATCGCGGCGCAGTCCATCGGTGAGCCCGGCACGCAGTTGACCATGCGTACCTTCCACGTCGGTGGTGCTGCAAGCTCCGCATCCGTGGCGGACGGTGTCGAAGCCCGTGCCGCCGGTACCATCCGCGAGCACAACGTCAAAACCGTCACCAACAAGGACGGCATGCGCGTCACCATTAGCCGTACCGGTGAGTTGGGCGTGTTGGCGGCCGATGGTCGCGAGCGCGAGCGCTACAAAATCCCTTACGGTGCGACGCTGTTGGCCAGCGAAGGCGACGCCGTAAAGGCCGGCCAGCGGATTGCCAAGTGGGACGCGCACACGCACCCCATCGTTACGGAAATTGCTGGCCGCGTGCGCTTCCAAGACTTCGAGGATGGCATCACCGTCACCCGCGAAACCGACGAAGTGACCGGCGTCAGCCGCATGGTGATCACCGATCCAAAATCGCGCGGCTCTGGCGGTAAGGATTTGAAGCCCACCATCGCATTGTTTGATGCCAAGTCCGGCAAGCCCTTGACCTTCCCCGGCACGGACATCCCTGCTGTGTATGCATTGCCTGCCAAGGCCATCGTCAGCATGGAAGACGAAGGCGAAGTCGGCGTGGGCGACACCATTGCGCGTATCCCCAAGGAATCCACCAAGTCACGCGACATCACCGGCGGTTTGCCGCGCGTTGCCGATTTGTTCGAGGCCCGCAAGCCGAAGGACCCAGCAATTCTCGCGGAGGCCTCCGGCACCGTGAAGATGGGTGGTGCGACCAAGGGCAAGCAACGTCTGAAGATCGTGTTGCCAGATGGCGAAGAAGTCGAACAGCTGATCCCCAAGTGGACGCAGCTCACCGTGTTTGAAGGTGAGCACGTTGAGCGCGGCGAGCAGATCTCCGACGGCGAGCCCAGCCCGCATGACATCTTGCGCTTGCAGGGTGTAACGGCTCTGGCCAACTACCTGGTCAAGGAAATTCAAGACGTCTATCGCCTGCAAGGCGTGAAGATCAACGACAAGCACATCGAAACGATCATTCGTCAGATGCTGCGCAAAGTGGAGATCACCGACTTGGGCGATACCCGCTTCCTGCAAGGCGAGCAAGCGGAAATCTTCCACGTGTTGGCAGAGAACCGGAAGATCAAGCAAAGCGGCGGCCGCGCGGCGAAGTACGACCGTCAGCTGCTCGGCATCACCAAGGCCAGCTTGTCGACTGAATCCTTCATCTCCGCTGCGTCGTTCCAAGAGACCACCCGCGTGCTCACCGAGGCTTCCGTGCGCGGTAGCCGCGACGAGCTGCGCGGCCTGAAGGAAAACGTGATCGTCGGTCGTCTGATCCCAGCCGGTACCGGCTTGGCGCACCACGAGCAACGTCGTCGCATGCGCGGTGGCAGCTTGTTGGAAGACCTGCAAATCGCGCGTGCGGTAAGCCCAATCACCGATATCTTCACCACTGATCGCAGCGACAGCCGCGACAGCGAGGAAGTCGAGGAAGACGCAGAGGGCAGCGACGAGTAGAGCAAATAGGCCTGTGGCGGGCGGTTTGATACGAGTAATCGTGTGAATTCGCCCTATACCGCAGGCTTTAGTGCTTGCTGATTATTTAACCCGCTGGCATAATTCGCGCCCTTTTTGCGGCGCTGTGTGCTCTTTGGCGGCCCGTTCACCATTTTGTTGAGGTTGTAAGCCATGTCCCGAGTCTGCCAAGTCACCGGTAAAAAGCCGATGGTGGGTAACACCGTTTCCCACTCCAACGTTAAGAAGAAAACCCGCTTCCTGCCTAACCTCCACACCCATCGTTTTTGGGTCGAGGGCGAGAAGAAGTTCATCAAACTGCGTGTGTCCAACCACGGCCTGCGCATCATCGACCGCACCGGCATCGACGCCGTGTTGGCTGACCTCCGCAAGCGCGGCGAAAAGGTTTAAGGAGTAACTCATGGCCAAGAAAAAAGAAAACGAGAAGATCAAGCTGGTGTCCACCGCGGGCACCGGCTACTTCTACACCACCAAAAAGAACCGCAAGAACACGCCTGAGAAGTTCGAGTTCAACAAGTACGACCCAGTGGTCCGCAAGCACGTCGCGTTTAAAGAAGCAAAGATTAAGTAGCGCCTTCCCCGCTGCGCCGCGTAGCAGCGCCGGAGGAAGGCGTGTGGCGTCTCAAGGCTTGGAAAGCAAGCACGAGAGCCACACCGCGTAGCAGCGCCGGAGGAAGGCGTGTGGCGTCTCAAGGCTTGGAAAGCAAGCACGAGAGCCACACCGCGTAGCAGCGCCGGAGGAAGGCGTGTGGCGTCTCAAGGCTTGGAAAGCAAGCACGAGAGCCACACCGCGTAGCAGCGCCGGAGGAAGGCGTGTGGCGTCTCAAGGTTAGGAAAGCAACCGCGAGAGCCACACCGCGTAGCAGCGCCGGAGGAAGGCGTGTGGCGTCTCAAGGTTAGGAAAGCAAGCACGAGAGCCACACCGCGTAGCAGCGCCGAACCACCCCGTCAGGC
>CAZHTI010000115.1:0-3277 GCA_964535755.1 uncultured Salinisphaerales bacterium
CCCGGCAGCGTCAAAAATGCTTCGCAGTCCTTGGCGGTGGACATACGCGCGACGATGCCAGCGGCTTCAGCGAAGCGGCCTTTGTAGAACTTCTCGGCACCGAGCTGTTGCTTGTAGGCGTTGATTTCTTCGTCCAGCACCTGCAAGACCAGCTCGCGGGTGACCTTGCGGCCATCGTTGAGCGCGGCACCGTACTTGAGCCATTGCCAGACTTGGGTGCGGCTGATTTCGGCGGTGGCAGCGTCTTCCATCAGGTTGTGGAGGGGCACGCAGCCGTTGCCGTTGATCCAAGCCTCGGTGTAGCCGAGAGCGACGTTGATGTTGTTGCGCAGGCCAGCCTCGGTGAGCTCGCCTTCTGGCTTCTTCAACAGATCGTTGCGCTTGATCTTGTAGTTGAACTGCTTATCGACTTGGTTGGGCGTGGGCATGTGTTCGTTGAACACTTCCATCGCGATCGGCACCAGCAAGGGGTGGGCGACCCAAGTGCCGTCGTGGCCGTTCTTCACCTCACGCAGCTTGTCGGTGCGGACCTTGTCGAAGATGACCGCATTCTTCTCGGCGTCCTTGGTCGGGATGAACGCTGCCATGCCGCCCATGGCGAAGGCACCGCGCTTGTGGGTGGTCTCGCAGAGCAGCTTGGAGTAGCTGTCCAAGAAGTGCTTGTCCATGCCGACTTGCTGACGGTCTGGGACGATCCAATCGCCGTGGGCATTGAGCGTCTTGATGCAGCTAAAGATGTAGTCCCAACGGCCGCAGTTCAGCGCGACGATGTGGTTGCGCAGTTCGTAGAGGATTTCGTCCATCTCGAAGGCAGCCCATAGGGTCTCGATCAGCACCGTGGCCTTGATGGTCTTAGGCGCAATGCCGAGTTCCTTCTGGGCATCGACAAAGATGCTGTTCCACAGGCGGGCTTCCAGATGGCTCTGCATCTTCGGCAAGTAGAAGTAAGGGCCGGTGCCGCGCGCCAGCAATTCCTGCACGTTGTGGAAGAAGTAGAGCGCGAAGTCGACGATGCCGCCGGGCGCGGGCTTGCCGTCAATGAGGATGTGCTTTTCTTCCAAGTGCCAGCCGCGTGGGCGGACGATGAGGGTGGCGACGTTCTTGTTGAGCTTGTACTCCTTGCCCGCCTCGTTCTTGAAGCTAATCTTGCGGCGCACAGCGTCGAACAGATTCACTTGGCCGTTCATCATCAGCTCCCAAGTGGGGGAGGCTGAGTCTTCGAAGTCGGCCATGAAGCACTTCGCACCCGAGTTGAGCGCGTTGATGATCATCTTGCGGTCAACCGGGCCGGTGATTTCCACGCGGCGGTCTTGCAGGTCCTTGGGGATGCTGGCGACTTTCCACTTGCCGTCGCGGACTTTCTTGGTTTCTTTCAAGAAGTCGGGCTTTTTGCCGGCATCAATCAGCGCTTGGCGCTCGTCGCGGAAGGCGAGCAGTTTCTCCCGCGTGGGGCCGTGCTTGCGCACCAGCATCGCGACAAATTTCAGAGCCTCTGGAGTGAGAATTTTCTTGGTCGCCGGGCTGGCTGCGCCGACGATTTCAACGCCTTTCACTGCGGACATGCTTGGGGTTCCTGCTGAACGTTTAGGGGTCTGATTGCGCCTAAGACAGAGCGCAAGCGCAGCAGTATAAACCAGTGGTTTGCGTGCCTTGGGCCTCAAGTCGCGGGGCACTTCGGGCAACCCACAGCACGCATGTCCGCCGCGGCTGTTTGCTTAGAAATCCAACAGATCAGCGGCATTTGTGGTGCTGCCCGCGCGCAGAGCGCAAAAAAGTCTCGCAATTTGCAAAACGACGGTGACGGGGCGGGGTGCGTCCTCTAAAGTCGCCCTTCGATTCTTCACGCCTCGCTGGCTTTTCGGATGCAAGTTTCAAAACTACGGATTCTGTTTTTCCTGTTCACCAGTCTGATCGCGACGCGCGCACACGCCGGATTTGACGCGCTAGCCGCCCTTGCCGACTCAGGTGCAGAGATCAGTGCCTACGCGGTCGATTTACAAACCGGTGCACCGCTTGCCGCACTCAATGCCGACACCCGTCTATCCCCTGCGTCCGTTACCAAGATCGCGGTGTCTGCGCGGATTCTTGACACTTGGCCCGCCGATAAAACCTTCTTCACTCGGCTCTACGTCACCCAAGCGCCGCAAGGCGGCGTGGTGAATGGTGATGTGATTCTGGCAACCGAGGGCGACACCGCGCTGGAGTACCAGTCACTCATCAACTTGGCCGCGCAGTTTGCGGCGCGCGGCATCACGCGCATCACCGGCAATGTCGTGGCCTCCACCGCGCCCTTCGCCGCTCTGAGTTGCGAAACCGAAGACCGCTGCTTAGCACTACGCAAATCCTCAACCGCCTATAACTCCCCCATCGCTGGGATCGGTGTCGATTACGGCACTTGGTGCGTGGAAGTGCGCCCCACCAAGGCGAAGAAGCCGGCGGAGATCACCAGTTGCGGCGGCGTGCCCCTGCCCATCGCGGTGGAAGGCACCATCACCACCGTGGCAGCAGGTCGTCGTGCCAATTGGTGGATGGATCGCCGCACCGTGGGCGGTGAGGACATCCTCGCCATCGGCGGCACCGTGGCCGTTGGGGAGTTGCAGACGGAGTACCGCTCGATGTCTGACCCCGCGCTTGGTACTGCACAACTGATGCGCGAAACCTTGCGGGCAGCGGGCGTGGGCGTGCAAGGCAGTGCGCGGGTGCGGCACATGCGCCCCCCGGTCACCGCGCTTGAATACGCGCGTATCGAGAGTTTGCCGCTGCGCGAGCAAGTCGCGCGGATGATGCGCTTCTCCAATAACTTCGTCGCCGACATGATGACCATGCACACGGCGCATGCGCGTGGCGAATCGACGCTGACTTTGGCCGACGCCGCGCACGGCTTGAGCAATTATGTGGCGGTGGCGACCGGCCAAGTGCAGAACCCGCCCCTGTTGTTCTCAGGCTCCGGCCTGACGCCGGAGAACTTAATTTCTGCCAAGGAAATCACCGCGCTGCTCGCTAAAGAGCACCGCAATAGCGCGAAGTTCTCGGCGTTTTATTCCAGCCTCGTGGTGCCGCGCTATTCGGCGTCGCGCTCCATGCGCCGTGGCAGTGAGGACTGGCTAGACCGCGTCGCCATGAAGACCGGCACACTCACCGTGCCGCGCTCGGTCAGCGCGCTCGGCGGTTATCTGCGCAAGCGTGACGGCGGCTTCATCGCCTTCGCCATCATGGTCAATGGCAGCGCCAAAGTGCGCCGCGTGCCGGGCTACAAAGCCTCAGAGGCGATGCGCGC
>CAZHTI010000115.1:3377-6948 GCA_964535755.1 uncultured Salinisphaerales bacterium
GCCTGCATCAAGCCAACGAAGCGATCAAACAGGTAGCTGACATCCTGCGGGCCGGGGGAGGCTTCGGGATGGCCTTGGAAGGAAAACGCGGGCGCGTCCTTGAGGCGGATGCCTTGGTTGCTGCCGTCAAACAGTGAGCGATGGGTGACTTCCACGTTCGCAGGCAGCGTCGCCTCATCCACCGCAAAGCCGTGGTTTTGGCTGGTGATGAGCACCTGCTGGGTATCGAGGTCTTGCACCGGATGGTTGGCACCGTGGTGGCCAAACTTCATCTTCAAAGTCTGCGCACCGGCAGCTAGGCCCAAAATCTGGTGGCCTAGGCAGATGCCGAAGGTAGGCAGCTTGGCGGCGATGAACTCGCGCGCGGCTGCAATCGCGTAGGTGCAGGGTGCGGGGTCACCGGGGCCATTGCTGAGCATCACGCCGTCGGGCTTGAGCGCGAGCACATCGGCAGCCGGAGTCTGGGCGGGTACCACCGTCAAGCGGCAGCCACGGTCGACCAGCATGCGCAGAATGTTGCGCTTAACGCCGAAGTCGTAGACCACCACGTGCAGAGGCTGTGCACCTGCGGGCGCGTCGCGATTAGTCGCCAGAGTCCAAGAGCCGGTATCCCAGGCGTATTGCTGCTGGGTGGTCACGACTTTCGCGAGGTCAGCGCCCTTTAAGCCGCCAAAGCTGCGGGCGGCGGCGAGTGCCTGCTCGGCGTCGTCGCTACCGGCGAGGATGGCCCCGTTTTGGCTGCCAGTCTCGCGCAGGATGCGGGTGAGGCGGCGGGTGTCGATGCCGGCGATGCCAACCGTGCCCTGCTCTTGCAGGTAGTCGGCGAAGGACTGCGTGGAGCGGAAGTTCGACGGTGCACGCGGGACTTCCCGCAGCACCAGCCCAGCCAAGCGCACGCGGCCGGATTCATCATCCTCGGCATTGACGCCGACGTTGCCGATGTGCGGGTAGGTGAGCGTCACGATCTGCTGGGTGTAGGAGGTATCCGTGAGGATTTCCTGATAGCCGGTCATGGCGGTGTTGAACACCACTTCGCCACTGATGAGGCCATCGACGCCAATCGAGAGGCCGCGAAAAATCGAGCCGTCGGCGAGAGCTAAGACGGCGGGTTTACTGGAAGTCATGAAGGCCTTAATCCGAGGGAGGGTGCCAGAGCCCCAAGAGGAAGAGGCGGCAGGCGGATTAAGGCGGTAGTTTAGGTGTCTAGGCCTCTCTGAGCAATGCTTGACAGAGTGACTGCACCCGTGTTTTCGAGCTACTACGAGGCAGGTTCTCAGCGCCAGCGCAAGAGGTTTTCTGCCGCCTGCGCCTGAAAGACCTGATGAAAAAACTCGGTGAAATACAGGCGTGGGCGCTGCGCAAATTGCCGCATCACGCGGCTGCGGCCGACTTCATAGGCATCATCCGGGACATGGGCGTATTCCGCGCGGATGGCGGCTTCATATCGGGCAAACCGCTCGGGTGCAGCACCGAGAATGCTCAGGTCTATGTCCAGCAGGTAAGGGCAATCCGGGTGGCCGTTAGGCTTGTGCCGCTGGGTGGCCAGCACCAAGCCAGTCACCGCTGCGATGGTGGCAGCGTCAGCGCCTAGCTGCGCGAGCGCTTCAGCGGCAAGTGCAGCGCTCTGCGCTTCGTTGTCGCTGGCGGTGGCGACGTAAATGGCGTCATGGAATAGCAGCGCTAGGCGCACGCTGCTGGCATCGACCACTACAGCGTCGCAGCGCGCCAAGCCTGCCAGGCACTCGGCTAGGTGCTCTAGGTTGTGATAGTGGCGCTGAGCACCTGAGTACTCGGCCTCAAGCCGCGCTGCCCAGTGCTGCAAGGCTGGCTCGGGCGCTTGCGGCAGGGCTAGCCGCAGCTGGCCCTGCAAATCCGCGAGGGTCAAGCGCACGGTGGCGGGCAAGACGCTTGAAGGCATGCTCACATGGTGCCAGCGGTGCCTAGGCTTTGGCGACTTCCCCCTGCTGCTCAGCAGCACGGATCTCCGCAATTTTGCTGCGGCTGGAGATCAGCACCGTGAGCACTGTCGCCACGCCTGCCAGCACCATAAAGTGACTGAAGGGCACGGCGTAGCTGCCGGTGCGGTCGAAGGCCTTGCCGATATAGCCGATGGCGACCAAGTTGAAGCCCATGTTGATAGGGCTCATCAGGCCCATCACGGTGCCGTAGCTCTTGGCACCAAAGCGCTCGCCCAAGAGTGCCGCCCACACGGGTAGCTCGCCGCCAATCGCGAAGCCGGCGATACACACCACGCCGAAAAGCACCCAGAAGCTGGGGCTGAGGATGAGCACTGAGAGCATCAGCACCGTGCAGGCGATGACGGTGAGCAGCAGCCAGCGCTTATCGACCTTATCCGCCAGTGCGCCAAAGCAGAGCTTGCCGAGGATGGAGGCGATGGAGAGCCCGGACACCAGCAGGGTCGCCTGCGCTAAGCCAATGCCGGCGTCGGTGGCATACGGCACCATCGACACCAGCACCGATTGATTGATGGCGAACATGGTGCCGACCGACAGACCGATGCACCAGAAGTCGCGGGTGCGGACCAGCTGCCGCACCGTCCACAAGCGCCCGCTCTGTTGGGCGGATTGCTCGGCAGCGGCCGAGCCTGCCGCGTCGCCGTCCGGCAGCAGGCCTAGGTCTTGAGGGCGGTCACGGATGATCCAAGTGGTCATCAGAATCATCGCCACGGCAATCACCACACCCTGAATCATCAGGGCCTCGCGCCAGCCGTAGCGGTCGAGATTGAAGGCCATGAAGGGCACGATGATCGCCCCGCCTAGGGAGGTCGCCACCGCCGCCATCCCCATCGCTTTGCCCCGGTGGCGGGTGAACCAGCGCGCCACCAAGGTGTTAGCCGCCAGAGGGCCGATGGCCATCGCGCCCGGAGCCACCAGCAGCACCAAGCACAGCGCAATCATCCACAGCTTAGGCGAGAGCCCGACGCCGATCATGCCCGCGCCCATCACCAATGCCCCGCCGATGAAAATGCTGCGCGCCGAGTAGCGGTCCAGCAGCCGGCCCAAGAATGGTGCCGATACGCCCATGCCGAGAAACACCAAAATAATCCCGGCATTGGCGGTGGCGCGGGAGATGCCAAAAGCCTCTTCGGCAGGCTTCACGAACAAGCCAAAGGCGTAGGAGGTGCTGCCAATGGCGAGCATTTCGCCGACAAACACCACGGCCAAAATCCACCAGCCGTAGAAGATTTTGGATTGGGCCTGTGCTGGGGTCTGGGGCTCGGTCATGGGCGCAGCGGCTTGCTCAAGGGTGGGGCTAGGGAGGGCTGACGCTAGCTTCAGCCGCAGGCGCTGACCTGCTCCAAATGACGCAGACGGCGGCGATTAGGCGCACCGCCCACGCAGCGCTATTAGGCGTCGATCAGTGCCAGCAAGCCGGCGTAGTCCAATACCGCAACGCCGAGTTTCTCGGCCTTGGCGAGCTTGGAGCCGGCTGCCTCACCTGCAACCAGATAGTGAGTCTTGGCAGATACCGAGCCACTGACTTTGCCGCCTGCGGCCTCAATGCGGGCGGCGACCGCCTCGCGCGGCTCTGGCAAGGTGCCGGTAATGAC
>CAZHTI010000116.1:0-4788 GCA_964535755.1 uncultured Salinisphaerales bacterium
ATCGCGCATAAAAAAAGAGCCCCGAAGGGCTCTTTTTTGTTTGCAGCAAACCTAGGGACTTACTGCGCAGCAGGTGCGGCGGCAGCAGGCTCAGCGGCTTTGGGCTCGCCCAATTGCAGCAATTCGACTTCGAAGATCAGGGTGGAGTTGGGGCCAATCTTCACGCCTGCGCCACGCTCGCCGTAGGCAAGTGCTGCGGGGATCACGAACTTGTACTTGGCACCTGGCTTCATCAATTGCAGGCCTTCGGTCCAGCCGGGGATGACGTTAGCGAGCGGGAAGCTCACCGGTTGGCCGCGCTCGATGGAGGAGTCGAACACTTCGCCGTTGATCAGCGTGCCCTTGTAGTGAACGGTGACGGTGTCGGTCGCCTTAGGCGATTCGCCCGCGCCTTCTTTGATGACTTCGTACTGCAAGCCGGAGGCGGTGGTCTTCACGCCAGCCTTCTTGCCGTTTTCTGCCAAGAACTTCTCGCCTTCTTCCTTCGCCTTGTTGGCGGCGGCGGTGCGCTCTTCGGTTTGCTTCTTCTGAATCTTCTCGGCGACGCTGTTCTTCACCTGCTCGCGGGTGGCGTCGTCCAGAACCGGCGTGGTGCCAGCCATGGTGCTCTCTAGGCCTGCAACGAGGGACTTCACGTCGACGTCGTCTTTGACTTGCTTCAAGGAGTTGGCGAGGTCAACGCCGATGGCGTAGCCGAACTTCTGGGCGTCGGTCTTCAAGTCTTCTGCCTTGACGGGCTTAGCGGCTTCCGTCGAGGTAGCGGGCTTGCAGGCTGCGAGTACGGCGAGGCTTGCGATACCTGCGGCAAGCAGGGTGCGTTTAAACGTGGTCATGAACAGTCTCAAATGGGGGTTTGTTCGGCGGGGTAACTGGGCAAAAAACTGCCGGATTATAGCGAGGCTTAATCCGCAGGCTGATAAGGAAAACCGCACTAAGTGGGCTCTACCAGCCCTTCCTCACGGCGGGAGAGCAACTGCAGCAGGGTCTGACGGCTCTCGTCGGACAATAGTTCCAAGGAGCGCTCGGACATCCGCTCGATACGTTCCTCCACCTGCAAGTGGCCGTCGGCAGTTACCGCCACCAAACCCATGCTGATCAAGGTATTGAGATAGCCCTTGAATAAGGCGGGGTCGAAGAACTCCGGCGCGTCGCGGCCCGTGAGTAGCGCCATGCGCTCGGCCAGCAGGCGGCAGTCGGCCTCAAACTTCTCGCGCTTGAGCGGCACGCCACGGCGGTACTCCCGCACCAGCAGCAGGGCGGTCATGCCGTAGCGCTCTAGGGTCTCGCCCAAGATGCGGCCGAGCATGGCGAGCGTGGAGTAGGCCGGCATGCCAGGCTCGGGCCGCCAGAGGCTGTCGCCGTCACGGCGCAAAAGGCCGATGTTGACCATCACCGCCAGCCAGCGCTCAACCACCGCGCCAACTTCCTCCGGCGGCCAGCGCAGGAAGAACTCGGTGCGCAAGAAGGGGTAGAGCGCGCGGCAGCCCATGACGATGGCGTCGTCCGAGAGCCTTGCGCGGGTGCGGAAGAACGCCGCGATCAGCGAGGGGAAGGCAAATAAGTGCTGGATATTGTTGCGGTTGTAGGTCAGCAACACAGCGTCACGGTCGGCCGCACCAACGATGTCGCCCCATGCGTGCGGCACTTTGACGATGCGCGACACCGGCACTGACCACTCCAGCACAGATTTTGGGTTTGCCTCAGGCACATAGAGGTTTTCGGAGTACGGCTCGCCTTTGAGCAGCCAAGCCAGATGGCCGAGTTGCTCGACCATCTCATCCTCACTGACCGCGCCGCGCGGGCTGGCGAGCAGGGCCGTGGCAACTAAGCCGCAGGGGTTTGCCACCGCCGCCGCATTGATGCGCCGCGCGTTCTCATCCGCCAATTGCCGGACGAACTGGTTATAGCCCTCGGGCCGGTCGTCGGTATCTTCGGAGAAGCCCTCGCGCCAAGCGGGCAGGTGCTCGTCGGCGTAGGCGTGCAGGGAGATCGGCGCACCAAAGCTCAAATAGGCCTTGCCGTGACTCTTGCCCAAAATCTTGGTGGCCTTGAGCAGACCTTCGACGGATTCCTTCTCTTTCTTCGCGCCCTTCAGTTCCTTGAAGTAGCTGCGCACCTCCCAGACTTTGTCGTAGCCGATGTAGATCGGCACCACGGCGACTGGGCGGGCGCGCTGGCGCAGGGCGCTCTCCACCACCATCGACAGCAATCCAGTCTTTGGCGCCATCAAACGGCCGGTGCGGCTGCGGCCACCCTCGGGGAAGAACTCGATGGCGTAGCCACGGCTCATCAGGGCATCGACGTAGGCGCGGAAGACGGCGGTGTAGAGCGCATCGCCGACAAACTTGCGGCGCATAAAGAAGGCTCCGCAGCGGCGCAATAGGCCGCCGACTACAGGCATATTGAGGTTCTCGCCCGCCGCGATGTGCGGTGGCGCTAAGCCTTGGTGGTAGAGGACGTAAGACAGCAACAGGTAGTCGGCGTGGCTGCGGTGGCTGGGCAGGTAGATGATTTCGTGGTTCTGCGCGAGCTCCCGAACCCGGTCTAGGCCCTGCACATCAATGCCTTTGAACACCCGCTGCCAGACGAACAAGGTCAGCAGCCGCTCCAGAAAGTTGATGGCCGCACTGGTGTAATCCGCAGCGATTTCATCCACCAACTTATTGGCGCGCTTGGTGACTTGCTCCAATGTTTGGTTCTTGGCCTTGGCCTCAGCCTCAATCGCCCGCTTGACCACCTTGGACTGCACCACGCCGGCGATCACCACGCGGCGCGGCGTCAGCTCAGGCCCCAAAGCAGCGGTGCGGGCACGCAAGAAGTGGATGTGCAAGGCGCGGATGAGGCTGCGCACGGCGCGGCTGGCATCGGGCTTCTCGGCGACGTAGTCGCGGAAGGAAATCGGCTCCGCGAAGTTCGCCAGCATGTTGCGGGCATTGACCAAAACGATGAACAACTTACGCACCGCGCCCGCTTGCGGGTTATCGGCAAAGATCAGCTTGAACAAGCTTTGCTCAGTGCCCGGGTCACGACCCCAAAAAATACTCACGGGGACGATTTGTACGTCAAAATCCTTCGCTCCTGCGGCCGTCACCAACACTTGGCTGAGTGCGGTGTGGCGCACGCGGGTTTCTAGTAGCGCGGGTAGGTACACACAGCCGCTTTTGCCGGGTAGCGGCAACGCGCTGCCGGTGCGGTTCGGCTTAGGCAGGCCTAATTGGCGGCAGACTTTGTCCAGCGCGAACAAATCCAACCAACTGCGGGTGGGCAGCACAAAGCAGATGGGCTTGGTGAGGTCTAGCTTCAGGCGCTCGTGGAGATCATCTGGTGCTACTTTGAAGCTCACCAAGGACATGATGGGCCGAAACAGCCACCAAGTGAGCCAGTAGGCGATGCTCGTCAGGAAACTCATTAACTTGGCGCCTTCAACTTTCTTCGAATAATGCGATGAGTTTAACGAATCCTTCATCACCCTCCCCAACTGGCCCCGCCCGCGACGAAGCTTTCCTGCGCGTGGAGCGCTTGGCTAAGGTTTTAGACGAGGCGATCACCATCCCCTTCACCAAAATTAAGCTCGGCTTGGACTCCGTCATCGGCGTGCTGCCGGGGATAGGTGACTTCGCAGGCCTTGCCATTGGCGGCTACCTGTTGCTGGAGGCGCACCGCTTGGGCGCGCCGGCGGACATCAAGTGGAAGATGGCCCGCAACACTGCGGTGGACTCATTGGCAGGGCTTGTGCCCGGCGTCGGCGATGCGGTGGACGTGCTCTACCGCAGCAACCGCCGCAACGTCGAGCTATTGCGCGGGCACTTCCGCCCGCTCGACGCGCCGCGCAGGTCCAACAGCCCGGTGTGGCTGCTGGCGGTGGTGCGCTTAGCGCTGTTGGCGGGCATCGCGGCCGCGGCGTGGTACTTCTGGCCCAGAACCTAGGGTCTGTTGCCATCTAGGGTATCGCTGTCGCGCCGCGCAGTGGTAGGGGCGAGGCATGCCTCGCCCCTACTGGCCCAGAACCCTAGCCTGCTAGCACCCACGTCCCGTGCTTTAGTCCGCGTGGTCGGCGGCCTCGGCAGCGCGGCGGCCCGCATCGCGGATTTCCGCCTCGCGCCGGGCATCATCGATGACATCGAGCACGCCATCGACGTCCGCAGCCTCGGCGTCCGGCGCACAGACACCAGTGAGCGCGGTATCCGGCTTGAGCAGGCTCATCTGGAATAACTGCCAAATCTCCCGCGCGTACTCGGTCTCTAGTAGCTCCGGTGCGGCACGGCCAAAGCTCGCGCGCATGTTGTTGACGTCGCGCGCCAACATCGCAAAGGCATTGTTGTTGCTGGCGGCACTCACGGCTTGGGGCAGGTCAATCACCACCGGCCCGCCCGCATCAATCAGCACGTTGTATTCGGAGAGATCGCCGTGGATGAGCCCAGCGCAGAGCATGAGCACAATCTGGCGGATCATGAACTCATGCCAAGCCAGCGCTTGCTCATGGCTCAGCGTCACATCATTTAAACGCGGGGCGGGTTCGCCCTCTGCGTTTTGCAGTAATTCCATGAGCAACACACCAGCGTAATTGCCGATGGGTTTGGGCACGCGCACGCCGGCGTAGTGGAGTTTGTAGAGCGCATCGACCTCAGCGTTCTTCCACTCCTCCTCCTGCAATTTGCGGCCATGACGGCCCTGCTTGCCCAGCGCACGCGCATCGCGGCTACCGCGCGATTTTCTGCCCTCTTGATACTGGGCGAGCTTATGAAACCCCCGATGCTCCGCCTCTTTGTAGACCTTGGCGCAGAGCAG
>CAZHTI010000116.1:4888-6852 GCA_964535755.1 uncultured Salinisphaerales bacterium
GCCTTGCTGCCCAAGTAAGCGCCAAACAGCGGCACCGGCACTTGGGTGGAGAGTGTCGAGCTGAGCACCACCCGCGCCCCACCCTGGGTCAGCCAGCGCGGCAGCAGCGCGAGTGTGAGACGCACGGGTGCGAAGTAATTGATCTGCATGGTGCGCTCGAAGTCATGCAAGCGCTCGGCCGATTGCAACAGCGGGCGGCGGATGGAGCGGCCGGCGTTATTGACCAGCACGTCGATGCGCGGATGCTCAGCTTGGACTCGTGCCGCAAAGGCATCGCAGGCGGCGTTATCGGCTAAGTCCACCGCGTAGGTCTGGCAGCGCCCGCCCTTGCTGCGGATGCGCTCGGCGACTACCTGCAACTCGGCTGCACGCCGTGCGACTAAGCACACCACCGCGCCGCGTGCGGCGAGTTGCTCCGCCGCTTGCGCGCCGATGCCGCTGGAGGCACCGGTAATGACGATGACTTTGCCGCGAATTGCCATGAGGCCTCTGTCTGCAAGTAGGGCGGGCGTTGGAAGCGCAGTCCGACGCTAATAACTATCCCCAGGCACCCGCACCCAACCCTCCATCAGCACGCGGGCACTGCGGCTCATGATGGCTTTCTTCACCACCCACTGGCCGTTCTCTTGTGTCGCCTCCGCACCGACGCGCAAGGTTCCGGAGGGGTGGCCGAAGCGCACGGCTGTCCGCGCGCCGCCGCCTGCCGCCAAGTTGACCAAGGTGCCGGGGATGGCCGCTGCGGTGCCGATCGCCACTGCCGCCGTGCCCATCATCGCGTGGTGCAATTTGCCCATAGAGAGCGCGCGGACGTTGAGGTCGATTTCACCCGCATCGACCGCCTTGCCGCTGGCTGAGGTGTAGCTCACGGGTGGGGCGACAAAGGCCACTTTGGGCGTGTGCTGGCGCTTGGTGGCCTCAGCCACATCGGCAATCAGGCCCATGCGCTTAGCGCCGTAGGCACGGATGGTTTCAAACTTCTTCAGCGCCTCCGGGTTGCTGTTGATTGCCTCGCGCAGCTCGGTGCCGGTGTAGCCGATCTCGGCGGCGTTGATGAACACGGTGGGGATGCCAGCGTTGATCATCGTCGCCTGCAAGGTGCCGACGCCGGGGACTTCTAAGGCATCGACGACATTGCCGGTGGGGAACATCGCCCCGCCCTCGTCGCCGTCATCGGCGGGGTCCAAGAACTCGATCTGCACCTCAGCGGCGGGGAAGGTCACGCCGTCGAGTTCGAACGCACCGGTCTCCTGCACTTGGCCGTTGGTGATCGGCACATGGGCGATGATGGTTTTGCCGATTTGCACCTGCCAGATGCGCACGGTGCAGATGCCGTTTTGGGGGATGCGCTCCGCCGCCACCAAACCATTGCTGATCGCGAACGAGCCGACCGCCGCCGTCAGGTTGCCGCAGTTGCCGCTCCAATCGACAAAGGCCTTGTCGATGGCGACTTGGCCGAAGAGATAGTCCACGTCATGACCGGGCTTGCTGCTCTTGGCCAAGATGACGGTCTTGCTGGTGCTGGAGGTCGCCCCACCCATGCCGTCGATTTGCGCGCCGTAAGGGTCGGGCGAGCCGATCACCCTGAGCAGCAGTTGGTCTCTGGCAGGCCCAGCGACTTGGCAGCGTTCGGGCAGGTCGCTGAGTTTGAAGAACACCCCTTTGGAGGTACCGCCCCGGAAGTAGGTGGCGGGGATTTTGACTTGCGGAACTTGGCTCATGACGGCACTAGGCGAAGGTTGGATTAGCGGGTGATTGGGGAGCTGCAAACCTTACGCACCGTCCGGGATTTCTGGCTCCACCACATGGGCGAGCAGGGCTAGGGATTCCTGCCAGCCCAAGTAGCAGAAGGCCACTGGGATGGCATCGGGAATGCCTTCTTGCGTGATATGCAGCTCGGTGCCGCAGACCACGGGCGTGAAGCGCACCGTCACCTGCATTTGGCCCGGCAAATTGGGGTCATCGAA
>CAZHTI010000117.1:0-6845 GCA_964535755.1 uncultured Salinisphaerales bacterium
GCAGTAGGGCTAATGCCCAGCGCACGCTCCAATTCTTCGAGCGCCTCGCGGGTATATACCGCCATGCGCTGCAAGCGGGGGATGGCATCGCGGCAACCGAGGAAGCCGACGGCGATCTGGTTGTTGTAGCCGACCAAGGTGACGTTGAGCGCGTAGCCATCAAACAGAAAGCTCACCGGGTACATGGCCTCCAGTTCTGCGCCCATCAAATAGAGCGGGTCTTTAGAGAGCACGACATTGCTCACCACCACATTAAAGAACGGCGGGAAGCGCGGCAGCGTGCCGGTCATTTGGCCGAGCAACAGGGGTGCGATGCCCATCAAGGCGAATTGCACCTGCGCTTCACGCGGCATGGACATTAAGTCCTGCTTGGCCCTAGCGGTGATGCGGCGAATGCCGTCTAAGCGCGCGAGCGGCTCCGTCAATTGCGTGCCTAAGGGCACGACGAAGCCAGCGGCGGCGTTGGCACCGCTGCCCGGCTTTTTGGGGATTGCCACCGGCACGGAGGCTAAGAGGCTCTTTTCCGGCAGCGTGCTGGTATCGAACAAATAGTGACGCAGCGCACCTGCGACGATCGCCAGCATGACGTCATTCACCGTCGCCTGCGCCGCCTCAGCGACCGCCTTGATGCGCGGCAATTCAAAAATCTGCGTACCCAGACGGCGCTGCTGGGAAACTGAGACATTGAAGCGGCTGCGCGGGGTGTTGAGGGCCGCTTTGGTGGTGCTGTCATCACCCTTCATCATCGCGCGTAGCGCTTTGATGAGGTCGCGCGTGCCTGCCAGTTGCTCGCTCGCGGCGCGGGCGGGCTTTTGCAGGCGCTGCCAGAGGGTCTGCGGTGCGGACGGCGGGCGCGGCGGCTTGCTGCCGAGCACCCAAGGGCCGGGGGTGTCCCGCGAGTTGGGATCTACCGACAACCAATTGCGCACCATGCCAACCGCGCCCATGCCGTCGATCGCACAGTGATGCGCCTTGAAGTACAGCGCGAAGCGGCCGCCCTCAAGCCCCTCAATCAAGTGGCACTCCCACAGCGGGCGGGAGAGATCCAAAGGGTGGCTGTGCATGCGCGCCACGAGCACACCCAACTCACGCTCGCCGCCCGGATAAGGGAGTGCTGAATGGCGCAGGTGGTATTCCATATCCACTTCGGCCGGCTCCCACGCGGGTGCGATCCGCCCCAATGGGCCTTGCGCCAAGCGGCTACTAAAAGGCTCCGGCAGGAAGGGTTTCTCGCGCATTTTGAGCATTAAATTGCGGACGAAATCCGGCGGCGCGTCGGGCGGCAGCTTAAAGGTCATCATCGAGCCCACATGCATCGGCGTGCGCTTGGACTCCATCCGAATAAAGGATGCGTCGATGGGACTTAAGTATTTGCGAGACATATAGGGCTCCGATTTATCGCAAATGATAGTCGCGCCTGTGGGCCGCGCCTCCTCACAACGGGCGAGAATTCGAGCCTCATCGGGCGCGTGGCATCATCCCAGCCCGCAGGCCACCACACCACTTATCGCCATGACAGACGCGCGTTTGCCCAAAGGTTTACTCAAGGTTGTGCGTGAGCAGGTTCAGGAGTGGTGCTTGCGCAATCACTACAGCCGCGAGGACGCCGCCACCGCCATCATCCAGCAGCACTATGGCGCGGGGTTTGATCAAACCAGCGGCATTGTGTTTGACGAATGCCGCAACGGCAAACCGATCTCCGAGCGCGCGCGCCGCACCGCGGCTGACCGTATCTTCCGTTGGCTGGACGACGAGACCAAAGATAAAAACCTGCTCCCTGCGAGCTTCCTGCCCAGCATTCTGCTGGCGCTGCCAGAGGAAGACAGTTTGAACGTGCTCAACGAGGTGCTGGCTCCGCTCGGGGTGGAGGTGCTCACCCGCGCGCCCCCCAAGCGTTTGCAGGCAGGCGATCTAAAACCGGCAGAACTGTTGCGCGACTTGGTGTTGCGCACCGGGGATGCGGAAAAATCCTTAGCCGAGATGCTCGACGGCATCGACCCCGGCGAGTTGGAATGTGCCCGCAAAGAGTTGCGTGAGCTGTTCGACACCACCCGGCAGGTGCTGGCAAAAATTGAGGCCTGTCTCCAGTGATTGCGTCGTTGCTACTCGCGCCAGAACGCCGGGGTAAACGGGACGATCAGCACAAAGACCTCTAAACGCCCGAGCAGCATGGAGCTTGCGCAAACCCAAGTCTGGAAGTCGGTCAAGCCTGCGTAGTTGCCGGCCGGGCCCACCGACCCTAGCCCCGGGCCGGCGTTGTTAATCGTGGCAATGATGGCGCTCAAACTGGTCAGGAAGTCGAGTCCGCTCATCACCAGCAATAGCGTGAGGATGATGATGGTGACGGTGTAGAGGTGGAGGAAGCCCAGCACCGAGAGCACCACCCGCTCCGACACCACGTCCTTGCCGATCTTGATGGTTTGCACCGAACTCGGATGCAGCAATTGGCGCATTTCGCGCATGCTCTGTTTGAACAAAATCATGGTGCGAATCATCTTGATGCCGCCGCCGGTCGAACCCGCCGAACTTGCGACGCAGGAGAGCAGCAACATCCACAGGGGCGCGAACATCGGCCAGAGTGCGTAGTCAACGCTGACCAGGCCGTTATCGGTGGCCATGGAAACCACGTTGAAGCTGGCGTGGCGCAGGCTAGTCCAAAAACTCGGGTACACGCCCATGGCCCAGATGTAGGTGGCGATTAGCAGGCAGGAGCCTAGGACGAGTGCTAAGAACCAATGCCCCTCGGTGTCGCGGAAGTAGGGGCGAATGCTGCCATCGCGCCAACAGGCGAAGTGGGTGGCGAAGTTCAAGCCCGCGACGAGCATGAAGACGATGAGAATGAACTCCAGCAGCGGCGAGTTGTAGAAGCCGATGCTGCTGTCGTGGGTGGAGAAGCCGCCCAAGGACACGTTGGCGAAGGCGTGGCAGATGGAATCTAGCCAGTTCATCCCCGCGAGTTTGAGCGCCACCATGCAGGCTGCGGTGATGAACAGGTAGATCAGCCAGAGGCTCTTGGCGGTCTGGGCAATGCGCGGTGTGAGCTTGGCGTCCTTGATCGGCCCGGTAGCCTCGGCCTTGTAGACCTGCATACCACCCACGCCGAGTAAGGGGAGCACCGCCATCGCAAGCCCGATGATGCCCAAGCCACCAAGCCAGTTGGTGAGATGCCGCCATAGATTGACCGAGGGCGCTAGGCGATCCAGCCCGACCAAAATGGTCGCCCCTGTGGTGGTGAACCCTGACATGGCCTCAAAGTAGGCGTCCGTGAAGCTCAGTTTTGGCAAGCACAGCATGAGCGCAAACGCGGCGGATGCGGAGAGCACGACCCAGACTAAGCCGACTACCAAAAAGCCTTCACGCGGGCGGATTTCCCGCTTGAAGCGTTTGGTGCCCGCCCAACCCAGCAAGCCGACCAAGAAGTTCACCGCCATGGCGGTGGCGAACTCGTCGGCCATGCCATCGCCCGCGGCAAGTGACCAAGCAATCGGCAGCAGATAGGCGGCGGTAAAGCCCAGCAGTAACAACGACAGCACCCAAATCACGGGCAACACGCTGCGGTGGGAAGTGTGCTTGGTGTCTCGCATAAGCGCGAGAGTTTACCGGCATCCACCCGCAGCAGAGACGCGTAAGCCGCTAAGCTGTAGAAGCAGCCGCTGCACTCGTCCAAAAAGGAGTTTTATGACGCGCCGCCACCTACTCAAGCTTTTGGGTTACGCCAGCGCCGCTATCGGCATGGGAGCTTCGGCAGCAGCAGGCGCTGCCGCTACCGCAAAAAGCGCTTGGCGCAAGCAAGACTGGCAAAAACTGCTCAGCAAAGACAGCTATCGCACCCTGTTTGAAGAGGCCACGGAGCGGCCATTCACCAGCGCGCTATTGGCAGAAAAGCGCGAGGGCACCTACGCCTGCGCTGCCTGCTTTAGCCCGCTGTTTGTGAGTGCTGCCAAATACGAAAGCGGCACTGGTTGGCCGAGCTTCTTTCGGGCGATGGATGCCGCACTCGGCACCAAGGTGGACTTCCACCTCATCTACCCGCGCACCGAGTACCACTGCGCCTATTGCGGCGGCCATCAAGGTCACGTTTTTGATGACGGCCCAGCACCGACCGGCAAGCGCTATTGCAACAACGGGGTCGCGCTGCGCTTTATCCCCAAGGGCGAAGCCCTGCCCGCCCGCCGCGGTTGAGCGCGCAAGCAAGGAGATTTATGTACCGTCGACTATCCCTTCTGGTCGTACTCGCTAGCATGGCGACTACTGCCTGCAATGCTTCGCCGAGTGCGAGCGCTACTCCAAGCCCCGCAGCTGCCACTGCATCTCCGCAGAGCCTTGATGCGGCCAGCACTGCGATTTTTGCCGGTGGCTGCTTCTGGTGTACGGAGTCGGACTTCGAGAAGGTACCCGGGGTGCTGTCGGCAGAGTCAGGCTACATCGGCGGCCAAGAAGCCAACCCTAGCTATGAGGCGGTCTCCGCGCGGCAGACCGGCCACACCGAGGCCGTACTGGTGCGTTTTGACCCGGCCAAGGTTCGCTATGAGGAATTGGTGGAGTACTTCTGGAAGACCATCGACCCCACCATTGCCGACGCGCAGTTTTGCGATCGCGGCCCGCAATACCGTAGCGGCATATTCCCGCTGGACGCTAAGCAAATGGCCACCGCCAGCGCCAGCAAAAAAGCGCTAGAAGCGAGTGGGCGATTCGCCAAGATTTACACCGAGGTCACCGCCGCTGGGCAGTTTTGGGCGGCCGAGGAATATCATCAGGACTACTACAAAAAGAATTCGCTGCGCTACAAGTACTACCGCACAGGCTGCGGGCGGGATGCCCGTTTAAAGCAATTATGGGGCGAGAAACTTTAGGCGCATTAGCAAAAAAACGCGGCGCTTTGCCGCAGCCATTTGCACACAAAAAAGGCCCGAACGGGCCTTTTTTGTTGTGGCGGAAGTATCAGGCCACTTTTGGCTTGACGCCCGCGAGCACCTTGAACAAGGCCCGCAATAATGGCCAGAGCAAGACGGGCAGCAAGAACAGGGTGACCGAAACCACCTTGCTGCCGTCGTCCATGATCGCCCAAGAGCGGCAGGGCACTTCAAATTGAATCGCAGGTAGCTTGGACTCGATACCCGCAGCGCAGAACTGGCTGATCTCCGCCAGCTTTTCGCCGGTGACGAGGACGCAATCCAAGCAGCGCTCGTTGTACTCAGGTGAGAGGTCGGGGTAGATCTGCCGCGCTTCGCCCAAGTAGTTGACGTGGAAGTAAGCGCCTTCAACGTCACGCATGACCATGCCAGCGCCTTGCACGCTGGAGAGATCATTAATACGGAACTTCATGTCCTGCGCTAAGCGATCACCAGCGAAGAAGCAGACGATGCCCCAGAGCAGCAGCAGGCTCCAATACAGGCGTTTTGCGGCAAGGCGGGCAAATAGACTTTGTTGCGGCGTGCTCATTTGCGGGCTTCTGGGGTGGGGGACTTCCCAGATTATAAGCACAGGCTGTGCCTAGCCTGTCGGTAAATGGATCGGGTATCGGCACTGGCATACTCGGCGAAAACCCGCCGGAGGAGACCGACGATGACGCAAACCCATAGCGCGCACGAAGCACTCAACCAAGAATTGGCAGCGCTGGCAAAAGCTGCTGGCAATTCCAGCCCTCCGCTGGATTTTCTCAGCGCCTACTTTCGCACCATGTCTGCGGATGCCTTGAGCCTGCGCTCAGCGGCGGCATTGTTCGCCGTTGCCACTGCGCATTGGCGGCTGGCGGCTCGGCGTGCGGCCGATGAAATTGCGGTGCGGCTGATCCGCCCCAACGAGCAATCCGGCTTTGGCGATGGCCGCCATCTGGCCCGCTTGCAGACGGTGATCGAGGACATGCCGTTTTTGGTGGACAGCGTGCTGATGCGCGTGCGTGAGGCCGGCGCTGCCGTGGATTGGACCAGCCACCCGATCCTCCGTCTCAAGCGCGATTCCAGCGGTGCACTGTTGGGCATGAGCGGCGATTCCAGCGGCCAGTTGGAGAGCCTGATCCATATCGAGTTTGAGCCGCTGGCCAGTGAGGAGGCCTACGCCCAGCTGGAGGCCGCCGTGCGCGCCACGCTGATGGATGTGCGTACCGCCGTGGCGGACTACCCGGCGATGCGCGTGCGCCTGCGGCAAACCATCACCCGCCTAGAGCGGGTCCCGAACGGCGTAAACCCCTCCGCCTTTGCCGAAGCGCGCGCGTTTTTGGAGTGGATCGACGAGCGCCACTTCACCTTCCTCGGCTGGGCTGAAAGCAAAGCGCTGGCGGCAGATGACGGCTCGTTGCGCCTGCGCGCAGAGCCCGGATCAGGCCTCGGCCTGCTGCGCGAGGGCGCGGCACTCGCGGGCGCAGAAGACCTCATCGCGCCCCAAGAAGAGCTGGACAAGTACGCCAATTCGCCACGGGTTTTGGTCATCACCAAGGGCAACGTCCGCTCACCCATCCACCACGCCGAACACCTCGACGTGCTCGCCATCCGCCGCTTTGCCAGCGACGGCAGCGTCGAAGGCACGGCGCGCATCATCGGCCTGTTTAGCGCGGAGGCCTATCACGCGCGTGTGAGCGACATCCCCGTGGTGCGCCATAAAGTCAACGAGGTCATCACCCGCGCCCAACTGCCCGAGGACAGCCACAGCGCCAAGGCCCTGCGCGAGATTCTGCAAAACTGGCCGCGCGACGAATTGTTCCAATCCGGCGAGGACGAGCTGTTCAGCGCCTGCATGAGCGTGCGCGCCCTGCGCGAGCGCCAGCAGATCAAGCTAGTGGCGCGACGCGACCGCTACGGCCGCTTCTTCTCCTGCCTCGTGTTCGTCCCGCGCGAGCGCTACTCGCG
>CAZHTI010000118.1:0-6802 GCA_964535755.1 uncultured Salinisphaerales bacterium
CGGCCCACAAAAAAGCCCACGACGAGCGTGGGCCGTTTGCCGCGCTGGGCCTTAGCGCTGCTTGCTGCCTTCGGCGTCCGTGCTCAGGCTGCTGCCCTCCCGAGTGACGCTGGCTGAGCCAGACTTGCCATTCGCGCTGCCGCTGGCCTCGGCACGATTGCGTTGGCGGCTATTGCTGCTGCGGGCCGTGCCCTTGGCCGTGCCGCTCCGGGACTTGCCACGCTTGGACTTGGCCGCGCCTTGGGCTGCTGCGGCGGCCTCGGTATCGGCGCTGCCATTGGCAAGGCCACGCAAAGGGCGGTCGCCGTCGGCGTTGCCGGGGCTGGTGCGCTGGCTACCGGCCGCTTCAGCGGCGGCACTGCCGCCGTCATTGAGGCCGCTACCGACGACACCCGCCGCTTCGCTCTGGCTATTGCCCTTGCCCTCGGCGGTGACGCTACCCACTGCTGCTGCGGCAGCATTTGCGCCTTTGTTCTCACCCGCAGCGCTCGGGGCACCTGCCGGCTTGGCGATCTCAGGCGCTGCGGGGACTGCGGGAATGGCTGGGGTAGCAAGCACCGGTGCCGCCCCTGGCGCTTGCGCAATTGCGGTCGGCGCATACAGCCCAGCAAGCAGAAGGGCGGTGCAAGTTAATCGGCTAGAGAAGTTCTTGCGGGAATGGATCAAGCTGTTCATAAGATGTCTCCGAATGGAAATGGGCGGTGGAAACTCAGTAAAAAGCTCCACCCACTGATGCCGTGGCGCGCCGAAAGCTGAACTCCGCGATGGCGCTGAGGGTTTCAGTTGTGCCAACTTAAAACATGAGGGCTGAATCAAATATAAATCCAGACAGGTAAAAAGCGCCCTAAAATCCATCGATCAACATGAATGGTTCAGCTTGGTCCGATTGCGGCAGCCGGAGCGGCGTAAACGCCCGGGCTGCGTGATGGGGATTGCGCATGACTAAACTGCCTGCCCAGCGGTTTTCAGACCCACTGCTAAAAATCTTGTGGCTGCGTTAAGTTCCATTGAAAAAACTATATAAAACATTTGGATAGAACGGCATTGCGGCCTCTAAGACGTCGCGTTGGGTTCATCTGAAATTAGGGTTGAAGATAAATTTGCCCCAATCGACAACTGATTCACTTCCAATTAACCCGATAAGCGGCAACTAATCGCACGGCCAATTAACCAGCCGTTCAAGCCAAATGTGGATTATGTCCGGGCTTGCTTAGCTAAAGGTTGGTTTCGCAATGGAATGCGCGCTCCAATCAGACGGTTCTGAGTGGGTCTTTAATTTACTAATGGAGATTGACCATGAAAAACGCAATGAAACTCAGCGCACTGGCATTGATGGCTGCGCTCTCTTTATCCGCCTGCGATAAAGCAGAAACCCCTGCTGAAACCCGCGAGGACGTCAACGCCGCCGTCCAAGAGGGCAATAAGGAAGTCAACAAGGCCGTCAATGAGATGCAGGACGACCGCGCCGATGCTGCTCAAGATGGCGGCATGACCACGGGTGACGTGAAGCAGGACTACGACAACCAGTACAAGGTCGCAAAGGAAATGTCGGAGAAGGACTACGAAGTGGCAAAGGCCAAGTGCGACGCCATGACCGGTGCTGCCCGCGATGCCTGCCAAGCCGAGGCCAAATCCGCCTATGACGCCCGCGTTGCCAGTTTGGATGCGCAGCGCGATCAGGCTAAGGACATGGTTCCCTAGTCTGGTGCTGTGATTGGTCGCACTTTGGTGCGGCCCGAGAGAACCGGCCCCATTGGCCGGTTTTTTTATGCGCCTCGATTGGCCCATGGGCCACGACCCTAGTCGATTCGGCAAATGCTAGGGCTCGTAGGTATGTGCCAGTGTGTGATGTAATCGTGGGCGGTTCCCGCTAAAGCTGAGCACCGCCAGTACGCCGCACCACACGCACTGAACGACAAAAAGACATGCCCATGCAAGCGCTCACTCAGGTGGTGTTCGCCGACCTCCCATCGTCCATCGGTGGCCGAACATGAAGCGCACGGGCAGCGGCCGAGCACTGGTCATTGGTTGCGGCGGCGTGTTGGGCGGGGCTTGGAGTATCGCCACGCTTGCCGCCGTGGAGCATGCCTTGGGCTGGGATGCGCGCACAGCGGATGTCTTCATCGGTACCTCTAGCGGTGCGGTGCTCTCCGCACTTTTGGCCGCTGGGGTGCCGGTCTCCCGCATGGTCTCCAGCCAAATCGGGCAAGCGCCGGATTGCGTCTGGGACCATGACCGCGCCACCGGCGGCGTGCTGCCGCCAAGGCCGTCCTTGCGCTGGCCCGGCTTGCCACTGCTGCGCTTGGGGCTCTCTGGCAAGGTATCCGCACTCACCGCCGCCGCCGGTTTGCTGCCCTATGGCACGGCGGATATGCGGCCCTTTGTCGAACTCATCACCAGCGTGGTGCCCGCAGGTGAGTGGGCACCGCATCCCAATACTTGGTTGATGGCGGTGGATGCCGAATCCGGCGCGCGCGTGGCCTTTGGCCGTGACGGTGCGCCCAAGCTGCCACTGAGCGCGGCCGTCTGCGCCTCCTACGCCGTGCCCGGCTGGTGCCCGCCGGTGGCTTGGCAGGGCCGCAGCTATCTCGACGGCGGCATCGCATCGCCGACCTCGGCCGATTTGCTGCTCGGCACCGGCATCAAGGAAGCCATCGTGCTCGCGCCAATGGCGGCCTCCGCCCCCGACCAGCCGCGCTCGCCGCTGTGCCGCATCGAACGCGCGGTGCGCCGCACCATGACCCAAATCGTCGATGACGAAGTGGCACAGCTCTGCGCAGCGGGCATCCGCGTCATTCGCCTAGAGCCCAGCGCGGAAGTGCTGTCGGCCATCGGCTACAACCTCATGGACCACCGTCGCCGTCGCGCGGTGTTCGACACCGCCACGCGCTCAGCCCCCTCGGTGGTGCAGGCCGCAATGCATCACTGACCGGAGCCCAACGTGGCACAGAAAAAAACGCACACAAGTCCAACAAAGCTCAGCGAGCCGGACTACCAAGCACTGGTGATTGGCACCGGCTTTGGCGGCATGGGTGCGGCCATTCAACTCAAGCAACTCGGCTTTGATTCGCTGCTGATGCTCGACCGCAACGATGACCTCGGCGGCACTTGGCATGTCAACTCCTACCCCGGCCTCGCGGTGGACATTCCGTCGTCCACCTACGCCTATTCCTTCGAGCCCAATCCTTGGTGGTCGCGCCTCTACGCACCGGGCGCTGAGCTCAAGCGCTATTCGACGCACGTTGCCGAAAAATACGACCTGCGCCGGCACATGCGCTTCAATGCCACGGTCGAGAAATCGGTGTTCGACGAGGCCAATCAGTGCTGGCGCGTGCACCTCCTTGGTGGCGAGGTCATCAGCACCCGCATTTTGGTGACTGCCACGGGTTTTCTCTCGCAACCCAAGCAGCCGGACATCCCGGGCATCGAGCAGTTCCAAGGAAAGGTCATCCATACCGCCGCTTGGGACCACGGCTACTCCTTGGTCGGCAAGCGGGCGGCAGTGATTGGCACGGGTGCGACCGCCGTGCAACTAATCCCTGAGATTGCCCCGCAACTCGCGCAGCTGGACGTCTATCAACGCACGCCAATTTGGGTGACGCCGAAGTTCGATGCCGAAGTGCCTGCCGCGATTCAAAAGCTATTTGCGCGGCTACCGTTCACCCAGCGCTCGGCACGCATCGCGGGCTCGGCCGTGCTGGAGGCGATCATGGTCACGGGCGTGTTGCAAAACCAACGCCTGCCGATGCTCACGCGCAGCATGGAGCGGGTCTGCAAGGCGCATCTCGCAAGCCAGATTGCTGACCCCGCCCTGCAGGAAAAACTCACGCCGCGCTACCGCTTCGGCTGCAAGCGGCCGACCTTCTCCAACAGCTATTACCCAAGCTTCAACCGGCCGAATGTGGCACTGGTGACCGATGGCATTGAGCGCATCGAGGCCGATGCCATCGTCGCCAAAGATGGCAGCCGCAGGCCGATAGACACCCTCATCCTCGCCACCGGCTTTAGCCTCTGGGAGGAGAACTTCCCGGCGATTCAGGTCATTGGCCGCGAGGCGCAGGATCTGGGCAAATCCTGGCGCGCGGCGCGCTTTGAGTCCTATGAGGGGATTACCGTTGCGGGCTTCCCCAATCTGTTCTGCCTCAACAGCCCCTACTCGTATAACGGGCTCTCGTACTTCACCACCATTGAGGGGCAGATGAAGCACATGGCGCGCGTGCTGCGGCAATTGCAGCGCACCGGGGCGAAGCACTTTGAGGCCAAGGGCAGCGCACAAAACCGCTTCTCCGCCGCCATGCGTGCGCGTCTTAAGCACTCGGTATTCGCCAACGGTAACTGCGCGGGTGCCAATAGCTATTACTTCAATCCGCATGGTGAGCCGACACTACTTAGGCCAACTTCGACCGTCTCCGGCTTGCGCCGCGCGGGGGTGTTTCCATTGTCTGATTACCGATTCTCGCCTTGAGCGAGTAGGCAAGAAAAAGGGGCCAGCGTGGCCCCTTTCCTTTACTGCAATCCGCCGCAATGATTAGTGCACCACGCGGTTCCAAGCAGCCTTCACGGCATCTTTCGCGCGTTCCCAAGTGAGGCCATCAGCCTTGCGGCTTTGCTCGTAGCGCGCCTGCAACTGGGGCTCAATATCCTCATAGGCCTGTCCTTTGTATTCGGTTCTGGCTTCAAAGGCGGTGCGGTAGGCGGGGGCGTAGAAGTCATAGGGCTCTCCGGCTTGGACGTAGGGCTCGTGGCGATAGTGCTCGCGCCAATAGGTTTCCTCAGTGGGGTCGATCAGTTCAGCGGCGGACTTGCCCGCGAGCCCACCCGTAGCGGCACCAATAATCAAACCCGCAGCAGTGCCGATCGGCCCACCCAGCACCGTGCCGGTGGCTGCACCGGCTGCTGCACCTGCGGCAATTCCCGCCATGCCGCCGACGGCAGCACCGACCGCCGTGCCGACCGGATGCGCGCCGGGGGCGTCGGTGATGGGGTCAAGATTCGCGGCTTTACGCTCGGCGTCGGTCGGTTCGACGTCGACGTCGACGCGGTGTTTGTCTTCCATGTCTGCTCTCCAAAAATTGGCGCGGGCTTCTTGCCCGCTTCATCAATTTAGGAGGCCGGCCTGAACTTGACGTGAGCCCGTTCGGTGCGCGGTGTCTCCTACGCTGGGTGAGCGCCGCTGCGTCTATCGCAACGGCGCTCACTGCGCAGTGCTACACCCCGGGCGCGCCGGGGAAGCCGACGTAATACTGCCCGGCGTTCATGCCGCCATCGACGGCAATCTCCGCCCCGCAGAGGTAGCTGGCCTCATCGCTGGCCAAAAACAAACTGGTGCGCGCGACTTCCTCCGGCTCACCGACGCGCTGCAAGGGCACCATGCCGTAGCGGGCGTTGACGTCCGATTTGGCCTGCTGGTAGGGGTTGCCCATCAGGGTGTCGATGCCGCCGGGGTGGACGGAGTTCACCCGCACGCCGCGATGACCGTACTCCATCGCCGCCACCTTGGTTAAGCCCCGCACCGCCCACTTGCTGGCGCAGTAAGCGCCTAGGCCGTTCGCGCCCTTCATGCCGTCAATGCTGGAGATGTTGACGATGGACCCAGAACCGCGTCCGAGCATGTGCGCGCCGATGATTTGCAGCCCCAAGAAGCAGCCGCCGAGGTTGATCGCCAGCAGCCGGTCAAACTCCTCCTTGCTGGTGTCGGCGATGGTTTTAAACAACAGCACGCCGGCGTTATTGACCAGCACATCGACGCGGCCAAAGGCAGCAATCGATGCGGAGAGTGCCGCCTGCCATTGCTCGGCTTCGCGCACGTCCAAACGCACGAAGATCCCGCCGGTTTCCTCGGCCAGCGCTTTGCCCTCGTCCTCCAGCAAATCAGCGACGACGACCTTGGCCCCTTCGGCGGCGAACAGCCGCACGGTGGCGGCACCCATGCCGCGTGCACCGCCGGTGATGAGGGCAACTTTGTTGGGTAAGCGGTTCATAGCTGTGCTCCTTATTGAACGATTGCAGGGTGGGCTTGGCTCGGGCCGCCGAGCATCGCGCGGTGCGAGGGCGGCACGCGGCCTTCGTCGGTGAGGCCGTACTCGGCCCCTAGCTCAGCACCAATCAGCACTTGGCCGGATTTCGCCGCCCGCTGGGGGTCGGCGTAGAGCGCGGCGAGCAGGTGGCCGGTGTAATGCGGGGTCTCGGCGATGTCCCAAAAGCCCGCGTATTTCTCAGGCTCGGTGGCCATCACCCGCTGGGTGCGCTCGGTGCGCAGCATGCCCATCCAGATCGACGCAGTGGCGACGTTGTGCGTGCGCAGGTCCACGGCCATGTCTTTGGCGAATTTATCGACGCCTACTTTCTGCGCGCCATAGCCGGGGCCGTGCATATAACAGGAGCTGCCGAAGCTGGAGGTGAAGGCGATCAAGCCGTCACGCTGGCCCACCATCAGCGGTGCGGCGAAGTAGCTGGCGACGTAAGCCGAGCGCAGGCCGACATCGAGAATATTGACCAGATCCAAGGGCTTCTCCCAAAAACCGCCGGGCTGGATGAGGGCATCGTGCAGGAAGGTGGCGTTGTTGACGAGGATGTGCAGCGCGCCGTGCTCGGCTTTCACGCGGGCGAACAGGGCTGCCACTTCGGCGTCCTCGGCGTGGTCACAGGCGACCGCAATCCCCAAGCCCCCTGCCGCGGTCACCGCAGCGGCCGTCGCGGCGATGGTGCCGGGCAGCGGGGCGTCGCCTTCCTTCAGGCTGCGGCCGGTGACGTAGACGGTGGCACCGTGCGCGCCGAGCGCTTCGGCGATGCCTTTGCCGGC
>CAZHTI010000119.1:0-6523 GCA_964535755.1 uncultured Salinisphaerales bacterium
ACGAACTTGCGCATAAGCTCGTCACCATCCTTCATTGGCGTCGGATCAAGCGCCGACCGCATCATGTAGTCGAAGCCCGGTGCTCTGAAGAATCCGGCGTAGAGGCGGTCGTGGATCGCATAGGCCAGCGGCGGGAAGCGAGAATCGCCAAGTTCCACCAGCGTCGCCCACTCCTGATCGAGATTGTGCCGCAGCGCCGCCACACCCCGCGCTTCGCCCTGCGGATAGGGCCAGAGCGTGTAGAACAGGTGCGCGATCAGCGTGAGCGCCAGGATGATGAGCGCCCACTTCAGCCACCAGAGCAGGCCAGTCCAGCGCGAGCTATCCATCGTGTGTGCTCCGGTAGCGGGCCTGCGCCCAGGCGCGAATATCCTCCACCCCTCGCGGCAGCAGCGGGTCGGCACCGGCGAGTGGCAGCCGCAGCTTGTAGAGGCGTCCACCATCCAGCAGCGCGAAGGCTTGGCCTTTCGGGAGCTGCACCAAGTCGGCGGGCTGGAGCATGTCCGCCTCCACCTCGGTCACGCGATCCGAGTTGGCGGAGGTGAAGTCGGTAGCGGTTTCCGGGTCATTGTCGTCGGTGGTGCGGCTCTCGGCCAGCTTGGTGTAGACCCGCACCTTCGGTAGCTGGGTGGTGAGGAACTCGGCGGTTTCCTCGTTCTTCACCCGCATCATGATGAGCGTGTTGAGGTTGCCGGAAATCTGCCCGGCCTTCGCCGCGTCGCCGATGCCCGCCTCAATGTCGGAGGCGGTTTGCGTGTAGGCAGTGATCTGCATCCCCGCGCCACCGCCCTTGTTGAGTAGCGGGATGAACTCGTTGCCGACCAGCTCGTTGAACTCGTCGGCATGGATACAGACCTTGCCGCGCTGGTGCCCGGCCACCGCTGGCAGACCCTGGGTGTCGCCAAACTTGTAGAGCGCGCCAGAGACTGATGTGAGATCGGCAAACATCGAGTTGCCGACGGCACTGGCCACTTCGTTGTCCGAGAGCGCATCCAGACCCACATAGACCACGCCGCGCTGGCGGATGACGCGCATCCAGTCCAGCACCGGGCGCTTGTCGGCGAGGTCGGAATAGATCGGTGTCAGCAGCGTGCCGGAGCGCCCGCTGGTGAGCTTTTCCAGCAGTGGCAGTAGGCTGGCGGTGAGCTTGTCGAAGTAGGTCTTATCGTATTCAAAGGCGCTGCGCAGGCCGTCTGCCACTGGGTCGTAAAGGTTGCGTTCCTTCGCAAAACGCACCATCGCAATGGCTCGTGGGTCGCGGCCCCGCAGCGCCATCGGCAAGTTCTTCTCGTTGACGTTGGCGGCGATGTTGGCCACGGCCTCGCGCCAATCCGATGGCCCATCTGCCTTGAACCACAGCTCGTGATACTCGATCAACAGCGGCTCGATGTGGGTGACGTAGCGGGCGATGTCGGCATAGGCGGGCTTGCGGCCCAAGCCCACCAGCGCCCGCGAAACGATGTTGGTGAAGCGCCAGGCGAACTCGCGGAAGGCGGCTGAATTGCCTTCCGATGGCAGTTGCGTGGCGATGCGCGAAGCCACTTCAGTGATGCGCCCGAACTCGCCCACCGGGTTGTAGCGTTCCGAAAAATCCGGGTAGCCGAGGTGGAAGACGTGGAACTGCTCCAGCCGCCCCGTGCGCTGGCATTCGGCGAACATGCGGCCCAGCAAGTCGGGATCGCCTTTCGGGTCGAAGACGATCACCGTCTCGCCACGACGAATGTCCTGTGCCACCAGCAGCTCGGCGAGCCGCGTCTTGCCAACGCGCGTGGTGCCCAGCACCAGCGTGTGGGCCACGCGGTCGCCTAAATCCATCCAGACATCGCGCTCGTCTTCGAGACCTACGCCGTGCAAGCAGGCGTTGCCGCCCACGGGTGGCAATGGGCGCAAAGGGTTCCACGGGCTGTCGCGGCGAGTGAACCGTGCGAGAGGTTCCAGCCAGGGACGATGCTCGGCACTCAGTTCCAGCGCCCGTGCGGCGCGGTAGAGCGGCCCAGGATCGAGCCAGCGCCGCTTGGCGGGGTCAAGTGTTTCGATCAACCGCTGGCTGTGCCTCTGATCCCAGCGGAAGCCGCGCCCCAGGAACAGCTTGGCCTTCGAGACTGAGATGTCGTCAGCGTCCAGCACATAGCGCGGCAGCTTCCGCAGGTTGGCGCGGTAGCGAAGAATCTTGAGGCCCTGCCAGAACCGCCATAGCGCCAAAGCCGCAAAGATGCCCGCCATCGTCGAGGCCACGCCCGGCATGATCGGCAGCAGCCAATAGGCGTCCTGCCACAGCGCCAGCGCCGTGCCGCCCAACACTGTCGCCGGGAAAAACTCGAAGGCAGGCCGCAGCCGGTTGTCGAAGTATTCGCTCATGGGCTGGCCCGCTCAGGTGTTTCCAGTGGAAACACTTCGCGCCCTGACGAGGCGGCATCCCCCACATCCGTCACCCGGTGCAAAACCGGGTTGATGCGGGTGACGACGATGCCCAACTGGGTCGGAGCGTCGGCAATGACCACCCCGCGCAACAGGGCACCGGACTTGGTTTCGCCCACGACGCGATACGTCCAGACGTTGGTGCCCTGCGCGGTTTTGCGGTGCAACCGCAGCTTCAGCAGCTTCTTCTGAGCCGCTTCCCAGCCAGTGACACCCGCAAAGTCGCGGAACACCGCTGGCGAGACCAGCAGCAAGCCCTCGGCGACATAGTGGACGCGGGCATCGGCGGTATTGGTTTTGAGCCGCCCGGTGACGATGCCGTCGCGCAGCCAGGCGAGGAAATCGCTTTGCTGGCAAATGGCGTTCTGGGTTCCGTCATCCGGCACGGATGCAGCGTCGTCGGGGTCAAGCTCGGTTGCCGACGGCAGACTGGAGGCGAGCGGTTCGGCTCGCGGCACTGGCGAGACCCGCACCGTCTCAGCCGTTGTGAATGCCACTGTGGAAACTGGCACTGTAAAAATTGGCACTGTAGATACTGACTCAGCACCAGATGCCGCTGATGAATCCACCGGCACGGCATCGTCGGCCACCACGCTGCCATCGAAAAGTGGCGGACGTGCCTCGGCCTCCGGCCACAACCGCGCCAGCGGCACGCGCAGCAGCGTCAACGTCACCGACCAGGCACCGCGCTGCACGGTGGCGTTCCAGATTGCCCGGTCGCCGTTGACTGTGACCAGGCCATTGCCTTGCAACTCGTCCATCAGACGGTCGTTGCGCGCGGGCACGCCGCCCTGCGCCTCGCTCAGCAGGTGCTCGCGCAGCGCGTCCAGCGCGCGCTTGCTCACCAGCCACAGCGCGTCGTCCGTCACCCAGCCCGCAGCACCCGGCTTATTGAGCGGCAGTTGGCCCTGATCCACCAGAAAGCGCAGGCCGGTCGCCATGCGCTCGGACAAAGGCTTCGGAGCGCCTTGCGGTGCGCGCGATACCTGCACGCCGGTCAGATCAGTGGCCACCGAAAGCCCGTCTGCCGAGCGGATCAGCTTGCCGAGTTCGCCCGCAATCTCATCGTCTGCGCCAGAGATCGTCGCCAGCCAGGACTCGAATACATCCATGTCCGATGCCAGCCAGCGCAGTCCTGACGCTGGAACGATGTGATGTGCCAGCAGCGGCGGCAGGCGCGCGTGCAGCCGGTAGCGCCGCCCACGCCGGAACTGGATGCGATAGGCAGCGGCCGGAGCCGCCATCGGCCCGGCCAGTGCGTCCCAATCACCAAGGGCTTTGCCGCTCTCATCGAACATCGGTGTGCGCTGATCGCAGAGCGGCTTGCCGATGTCGTGTAGTAGCGCGGCGGTTGCAGCGGCATACGTCCACACGTCCTGCTTCTCGGCAAGTTCTTCGGCGTTGGCTCCGGGCGGAAGCAAGACGCCCCGGCGCAGTGTCAGCGCACTCAAGGTCACTTGTAGCCCGTGCGCCAGCAGCCCACCGGGTTCGTGGTGGTGATGAGCCTCTGAGGCAGGAAGCTGCTGGACGAAATCTGCGAACGACTCGAACAGGCGGCGATACAGGCTGTTCCAGTGCGCATCCGGCACGCCAACCTGTTGGCGGATCGACGACAGCAAGGGGCCATGTTCCAACAGGAGCTTCGCCGGACTGCTGACAGGATGCAGGTGCGCCAAATCAGGGATAGCCGCAGCGTCCGCAGGGGCCTTCCGCCAACGGCTTAGCAGCCCCATGTGCGCAGCCACTCCAGCGTTTCGGGGATGGCGGGCCGCAACTCGCCGTCCGACCAGAACACCAGCTCTCCGTGCTGAACGCGGAACTGGCGCAGAGACTCATGCAGCGGCTGCCAGACCTCCGGCCCGGATGCCGCCCCCGCGCGATACCGAAACACCGGCAGCCCAACACAGACCTGCATCAGGAGTAGCCGAGCTTCGTCGGGCGGGAGCAGCGCGCAGTTGCCGAGTTGCTGGCGCAGGACGGATTCCAGTTGCTCGTCCTCTGCGTCAAGCGCCACTTCGATGCCGGAGACACGCTCCAACAGCAGCGTCAGCGGCGCGATGAAGCCTCGCAGGCCCAGCCCTTCCAGCATTTCAGTGATCGGCATACCCGGCGCGCCTCCTGGGCCGGATTCTTGCCGTGGCGACCATCCATCCACGAGAGAAAACCAGCATCGCCAGCAGGTAGGTTTACCTGCCCATTTCGGCACGCCCTGCGTGACGGCCCTTTTGGATTGGGCCATTCCCCTTGATCCACCCCTACCGTTGAAAAACCAAGCCCTGCCGCAGTCACGGCCCTTGGCCCTTTACCCGGCGCGCACGATCAAATGGGTAGCACCCGTGCTACAGCGGCCTCTTGAACTCGGCGTGCCGCAGGAGCAAAGTTATTGCGACTCGATTGGATGCACTTCGTCATCAAGGCGAGTCTCGTCAAACGTGTGGAGTGCCCAGCCTATGAAACTCAACCTGGTTCAAATCTGCGACGCCGGTCTCGTGGCGCTGGTCACGGCGGGCGCTGCGGTGTTCGCTGGATGGCCGCTCGCCCTGGTTACGCTGGCGGTTGGCGTGTTCCTGGTTCGGCGCGCGAGCAAGGCTCGTCCCGAAAGCCCGGAAGAAGCGGCAGAAGGCCGTCGGCGCACCTATGCGCAGTTCCAGAAGGATCTGCAAGACCCTACCGGAACGGCGGCAGTTTCTATCTACCGCGACTGATCCCAACGCACGGCATCAGCGTTTCTCGTCTTCCCCGAACAATTTCTTGGGGATGTCGCTGAACTTGTCCACGAAGGGCACGACTTTCCCGGCTCCATCGAGAGCCTCGCCCAGTAAGCCCTGATTCGCGGAATCGGTTTTCTGGGTCACGGTTTCTTGCAGCGGCTTACCTTCGGCGGCGGATGCAGCCTGGCCCTGCGTGGCCTGGCCTTCAATCTGCTGGCGACGTGCTTCCACGTCGGATGCCGTCTGGCTGCTCCGATCAACAATCTCGCTCTTGCTCGTCGTCACACTGATGTCGCGTGCGGTCTGCACATCGCGGCGGTTGCCCTGATCGGTGTCGGTAATCGAGCTGCGTGCCCGCCCTGAGACGCTTTCCAACTGCGATTGCCCGCGTGCCTCCAGACCCGCAGACGTTGGTGGCACACCCAAGCCTGCGATCTCCGAAGCGGAATCACGCGCGAAGTCGCGCGCTGCACGCAACACCATTTCGCGGTCGGCCTCGCTACCCATCTGGGCACGCTGCAACACACGGTCGGCCCCCTGCGGATCACCGCCGGCGACTGCCTGCGCAAGGTATTGTCGGAAAGGGTTGTTGAGATCGGTTGTAAACGATACGCCTGACGATTCCAGTCGCTCGCGCGCACTGGTGAACGTGTCCGCCTTCTCAAGGCTGGCTTGCGCCGTCCGGCGCAGGTCTTGGCTGGTCTGGAAGCTCGCCTGCACCTGGTCGAGGCCGGACTGCGCGGCATCGCCGCGATAGCTGGCGGTGAGGCGGTTGCTGGCCTCCTGAGCATCTGAGAACTTCTGGCTGTAGCCGGTTTCCTGCGCAAACTGCTCAGCGCGCTTATACAGCTCGGTATCCGACGCTTGGCTGGTGCCACGAATCTGCGCCTGCGCCGCCAAATCCACCGGGTTGGCGAGCTTGAGAAGGCCCGGTTGCGAGACCGTCAACGAGGCCGCGCCCAGCACCTGTGCTGCCTGTTCCTCTTTGAGGCCATTCTCCTGAGCAAACTGCTTGACCAGCTTCTGCGTCTCGTCGGTCTGCTTGGTGGCGCTCGATGCCAAACCAGAATCGAACTGCTGCGCGAACGATTGATTGTTGGTGATCTGCTCAGAGACGGCAGTCATGTTCTGGTAGGCCGCAGCGGTCGCCGTGGTGAAGGCTGCCACATCGTTGCGAGCCGACTTCACCGACTCGGCCTGCTGCGCGGTCAGCGACTCGCGCATGGCCTGGTCAATGCCCACGTTCACCGGCAGCTTCGATTCCGGGAAGCTCACATATTCGCCGGAGGGCGTGACGCTGCGGCGGATGCCGTCGGGACCCTGCATCTCGACCGGGCCAGTCATGGTGCGCGGCGCGGTGTTCTGCGCCCACCATCCCGAATTGCCGAAGCTGG
>CAZHTI010000120.1:0-6492 GCA_964535755.1 uncultured Salinisphaerales bacterium
TGAAGGCGGCCGCACCGTCGGCGCCGGCGTGGTGACGAAAATCCTCGCCTAAGCCGTAATCAGGCCCTAATCGCTCAAGGAGCGGCTAGGGCTTGACAAAATCAAAAGGGGCGCGCCATACTCGCGCCCCTTTTGATTTAGGGGTGCCTTGGTGTTTGAGGCAACGCGGGGTTGGCAGGCGGTTTGCTGTGCATAGAAGTTAATTAGGGCGATAGCTCAATTGGTAGAGTGGCGGTCTCCAAAACCGCAGGTTGGGGGTTCGAAGCCCTCTCGCCCTGCCACTTCCTCACTCAGGGGTAAGTGGCTTGATTAGTTGAAATACGAAGACACCGAGTTTGACGATGGAATCCCCAGCCGTTGAAGCATCCTCATCCAACTCCCGGGATAAGGTTTTTCTCACGATCGCAGCGCTGCTCATTGCTGGCGGTTTGTTTGCGTTCTATTACTTTGACCCTGCGCTCAATCAGCTCGTTCGCGCGCTGATTCTGGTAGCCGGCATCGTTGCTGCGATTGCCTTGGGCTCGCGCACTGAGCTTGGCCGCAATGTCTGGGATGCCATCACTGGCTCGCGTCAAGAGTTACGCAAAGTGGTTTGGCCGACGCGCCAAGAAAGCGTGCAGACGACCCTCATGATCGCGGTCGTCGTGCTCATCATGTCCCTATTGATGTGGGGCTTGGATTCATTATTGCTGTTCGGTGTCGAGCAGCTCACAGGGCGCAACTAATATGACGATGCGCTGGTACGTTGTGCATGCCTATGCACAGTTCGAGAACTCCGTGGCTAAAGCGCTGAAAGAGCGCATTGGTCGCAACAATTTGCAGGATAGCTTCGGCCAGATCCTCGTCCCTACGGAAGAAGTCGTAGAGATCAAGGACGGTGTCAAACGCACCACCGAGCGTAAGTTCTACCCCGGCTACGTTTACGTCCAAATGGACATGAACGAAGACACTTGGCACTTGGTCAAGAGCACGCCTAAGGTGCTTGGCTTTATCGGCGGCACGGCAGAGAAACCCGCCCCGATCCCTGACAAGCAAATGTCGGCCGTGCTCAATCGGGTTGAGCAGGCGGTGGATAAGCCCAAGCCCAAGACTTTATTCGAGCCTGGTCAACAGGTGCGCGTTGCGGAAGGCCCGTTCGCGGACTTCACCGGCATGGTCGAAGAAGTCAATTACGACAAAAACCGTCTGCGCGTTGCGGTGCTGATTTTTGGCCGCTCTACGCCGGTCGAGCTCGAGTTTTCTCAGGTCGAAAAAACCTGATTTCAAGAAGTTGCCAGTCACATGGGCGCGCTTAATTGCTGCGCCTACGCTTGGCGACTCCGAAGTAGTACCCAGGGGAGCCCCTCAAAAGGCGCCATTCACCCACCTTAGGAGTTTTGTTTCATGGCAAAGAAAGTCCAAGGCTACGTCAAGCTGCAAGTGCCAGCTGGCAAAGCCAATCCTTCACCCCCAATCGGCCCAGCGCTCGGTTCTCAGGGCGTGAACATCATGGCGTTCTGCAAAGAGTTCAATGCAGCAACCCAGAAGCTCGAAGTCGGCATGCCCATTCCCGTGGTCATCACCGTCTATTCGGACAAGTCCTTCACCTTCGTGATGAAGACCCCGCCCGCCACCTTCTTCATCAAGAAGGCGCTGGGCTTGGAGTCCGGTTCGTCGAACCCCAATACCAAGAAGGTCGGCAAGATCACCCGCGCGCAGCTCGAAGAGATCGCCAAGGCCAAGTGGCCTGACCTCACCGCTGCGGACATGGACGCCGCCGTCCGCACCATCGCTGGTTCTGCCCGCAGCATGGGCGTGACCTCGGAACTCAAGTAAGGAGCGCTGATCATGAAACAAACTAAGCGCGAAAAAGCATTTGCAGCCAAGGTAGCGCCCGGTAAGGCCTACTCTCTGGATGCCGCTCTCGACATCCTCAAAGAGTGCGCCACTGCCAAGTTCCAAGAGTCCGTCGACATCGCCGTGAACCTCGGCATCGACCCCAAGAAGTCCGACCAAAACGTTCGCGGCTCCACCGTGCTGCCGCATGGCAATGGCAAGTCTGTGCGTGTTGCTGTGTTCACCCAAGGTGCGAAGGCTGAAGAAGCGCGCGCCGCAGGTGCTGACGCGGTTGGTATGGAAGACCTTGCTGCAGCCATGAAGGGCGGCGATCTGAACTACCAAGTGGTCATCGCCTCTCCGGATGCGATGCGCGTCGTCGGTGCTTTGGGTCAAGTACTGGGCCCACGCGGCCTGATGCCCAACCCCAAGACGGGCACCGTGACTCCTGACGTCGTTACTGCCGTCAAGAATGCCAAGGCCGGTATGGCGAAGTTCCGTGCAGACAAGGCAGGCATCCTCCACGCTTCCGTCGGCAACGCGACTTTTGACAAAACCAAGCTCACCGAAAACCTGATGGCGGTCGTCCGCGACATCCGTAAGGCGAAGCCCACCTCTGCGAAGGGCGTGTACTTCAAGAAGCTGGTGCTGTCTTCGACGATGGGCCCCGGTATTCCGGTCGACCTCTCGACGCTGCCCGAGTAAGCAATCCCTCTGCACGGTTGGCTGCTGCGCTGGGTTAAGGCCCATCGCGGTGGCCAGCTCTGACGAGAAAAAAATTTTGAAGGTGTGGCTGTTAAAGCCACTCATCAAAGACCGCAGGCGGCTTGAGGTAAGAGCCTTAAAACACCAAGCCCGCGTAGATGGTGTGACTTTGACTAGCCGCAAAACGGTTTAGTGAAGGAAAGCACCGAAAAGCAGGAGTGCGAAGCCTTAAAGCGGTTTCGCGCTCTATTTTTGTAAAGCAACCAGGAGTTTGTTATGCCGTTGAAGTTGAACGACAAGAAGGTACTGGTTGCGGAAGTCAACGACGTTGCCAAGAAAGCGCTTTCGGCTGTGGTTGCCGAATACCGTGGCCTGACGGCGGTGAAGTTTGATTCCCTGCGTGTAAAAGCCCGTGAACAAGGCATTTATCTGCATGTGATCAAGAACACCCTCGCCGCTAAGGCAGTGGCCGGCACTGAGTTTGAGTGCCTAACGTCCGCGCTGGTCGGCCCCTTGGTCTTAGGCTTCTCGCTGAATGACCCGGGTTCCGTTGGCCGCGTGATCAAAGACTTTGCCAAGGAAAACGACAAGCTGGTTGTTAAGGCACTCGCGGTGGGCGGCACGCTCTACCCCGCGTCCGACATCGACCGCCTCGCAACCCTGCCGACCAAGGATCAAGCCATCAGCATGCTGATGGGCACGATCAAAGCACCGGTCAGCAAGTTCGTCGCCACTTTGGCAGCACCCACCGCGAAGCTCGTCCGCACGGTCAAGGCCGTGGGCGACGCCCAAGCGGCGTAAGTCTGCACTGTTGATTGCCGCACAAAACCTTTAGCTGCACTAAACCTTTAAACCGTATTTGATTGGAGTTACCCCATGAGCAAAGAAGATATTCTCGACGCAATTGCCAAGATGTCCGTGATGGACGTCGTCGAGCTCGTCAAGATGATGGAAGACAAGTTCGGCGTGACCGCCGCCGTTGCCGCAGCGCCTGCTGCTGCCGCTGCTGCCGCCGCCCCAGCTGCCGCTGAGCAAACCGAGTTCACCGTCGTTCTTGCCAGCATCGACGCTGCCAAGAAGGTCAACGTGATTAAGGTTGTTCGCGAAATCACCGGCCTCGGCCTGAAGGAAGCCAAAGACCTCGTCGAAGGCGCTCCTCAAACCCTGAAGGAAGGCGTCAACAAGGCTGATGCAGCCGCGTTGAAGGCCAAGGTTGAAGAAGCTGGCGGCAAGGTTGACGTCAAGTAATTAGGCGTTTGTGTGACGTTGCTCGCAGCGCCACATGAACAAGCCTGGTGAAAACCTTGATGCTGTCTGCTTGGTAAATGTTTCAAGCAAAGGCTGGGGGCCCGTATGGGCTCCCGGCCTCTTGCCGTTGTTGCCGAGCTGTTTGTTTAGTCGTTGTTCACCCCTAAGCGGTTTTAAGAATTCGGTGGTTTGCGCATTTGTTGCGTGGAGTGCGCAAACCACCGCATTGCCCGATCGCGGTTTGACTGTAATCAGAAGGAATTAGACCGATGGCCTACTCGTTGACCGAGAAAAAGCGCATCCGCAAGGATTTCCGTAAGCAGACCGAGACGATGGAAGTCCCGTACCTGCTCACCACCCAAATTGACTCCTATCGCGCCTACCTACAGGCCGAGATCATCCCCAGCAAGCGCAAGGACTCCGGTCTGCAAGCGGCCTTTAAGTCGGTGTTCCCGATGGTCGCTTACAACTCCTCAGCCGCTCTGGAGTTCGTCAAGTATCGCCTCGATGAGCCCATCTTCGACGAGAAAGAGTGCCGCATCCGTGGCCTGACTTACGCCGCCCCTTTGAAGGTCACCACCCGCTTGGTGATTTTTGACCGCGAGTCGAAAGAGAAGAAGGTCAAAGACGTCCGTGAGCAAGAGGTGTACATGGGCGAAATGCCGCTCATGACCGGCAACGGCACCTTCATCATCAACGGCACCGAGCGCGTCATCGTCAGCCAGTTGCACCGCTCACCCGGCGTGTTTTTCGACCACGACCGTGGCAAGACCCATAGCTCCGGCAAGCTGCTGTATAGCGCCCGCATCATTCCGTACCGTGGTTCTTGGTTGGACTTCGAGTTCGACCCCAAAGACAACCTGTTCGTCCGTATCGACCGTCGCCGCAAGCTGCCGTCGACCATCCTGCTGCGCGCGCTGGGCTTTGATAACCAGCAGATGCTGGAAACCTTCCACGAGCAAAACCACTTCACTCTCACCACCGACGGTGCAGAGTTGGAACTGGTGGCCGAGCGTCTGCGCGGTGAATCCGCGCCGTTCGACATCGTCGCCGGCGACAAAGTCTTGGTGGAAGAGGGCAAGCGCATCACCGCTCGCCACATCAAGTTGATCCAAGAGGCCAACATCAAGGCACTGTTTGTGCCGGATGACTACCTCACTGGCCGCGTGCTCAGCCACGACGTCATCAACCCAGAAACGGGTGAAGTACTGGCCGCTGCCAACACCGAAATCAAGCCGGATTTGCTCGCCAGCCTGCGCGCCAGCAAGATCGACAAGCTGCGTACGCTCTACGTCAACGACCTCGACAAGGGGCCGTACATGAGCACCACCTTGGCGATCGACCCGACCAAGAACCGCTTGGACGCGCTGGTTGAGATCTACCGCATGATGCGCCCCGGCGAACCGCCGACTAAGGACGCAGCAGAAGCTCTGTTCGGCAGCCTGTTCTTCTCGCCCGAGCGCTACGACCTCTCCGCCGTTGGCCGTATGAAGTTCAACCGCCGCCTCAAGCGCGATGCGGTGACTGGCCCGGGGATCCTCAGCAATGACGACATCCTGATGGTGATGAAAGAAATCATCTCCATCCGTAACGGTGAAGGCCAAACCGACGATATCGACCACTTGGGCAACCGCCGTATCCGTGCGGTGGGCGAGATGACCGAGAATGTCTTCCGCACCGGCTTGGTGCGCGTTGAGCGCGCCGTGCGCGAGCGTTTGGCACTGGCCGAAGCGGAGAACCTCACTCCGCAGGACTTGATCAACGCCAAGCCTGTTGGCGCGGCGATCAAAGAGTTCTTTGGCTCCAGCCAGCTCTCGCAGTTCATGGACCAAAACAACCCGCTCTCAGAAGTCACCCACAAGCGCCGCGTGTCGGCACTTGGCCCGGGCGGCCTCACCCGCGAGCGCGCTGGTTTTGAAGTCCGCGACGTCCACCCGACGCACTATGGCCGCGTCTGCCCGATCGAAACGCCGGAAGGCCCGAACATCGGTCTGATCAACAGCCTCGCTTGCTACGCCCGCACCAACGACTACGGCTTCCTAGAAACCCCGTACCGCAAGGTCGTGGACGGCACGGTCACCGATCAGATTGACTACCTCTCGGCCATTGAAGAAGGCCGCTATGTGATCGCGCAGGCGAATGCGGAAATCGACAAGAGCGGCAAGTACACCGCCGAAATCGTCGCCGTCCGTTACGCCAACGAATTCACCATGATGACGCCGGACCGCGTTCAGTACATGGACGTTTCGCCACGTCAGATCGTGTCGGTTGCTGCTGCACTGATCCCCTTCCTTGAGCACGACGACGCCAACCGCGCTTTGATGGGCTCGAACATGCAACGTCAGGCAGTACCGACGCTGCGTGCGGACAAGCCCTTGGTCGGCACTGGTATGGAAAAGCGTGTGGCCGTGGATAGCGGCAACGCCATCCAAGCCAAGCGCGGCGGTGTGGTCGATAAGGTCGACGCAGCGCGTGTTGTTATCCGCGTCAACGACGAAGAAACCATTGCTGGCGAAGCCGGCGTGGACATCTACAACCTCGTCAAATACACCCGCAGCAACCAAACCACCTGTATCAACCAGCGCCCCATCGTGCGCCCGGGTGAAGTCATTGCGCGTGGCGACGTCATCGCCGACGGCCCGTCGACGGACTTGGGCGAACTCGCCTTAGGCCAGAACATGCTGATCGCGTTCATGCCTTGGAACGGCTACAACTTCGAAGACT
>CAZHTI010000121.1:0-6478 GCA_964535755.1 uncultured Salinisphaerales bacterium
GGGTTGCCGAGTGGAAGGCCAAGCACGGTTCTTTGGACGGCATCGCTGTCTAAAATACCCTGCTGAGTCTAGCGCCTGGGCAAGTCAGCCTTGGGCGCCAGCTTTAGCCTTAAAGAACCGCGCACTGCGCGGTTTTTTTATGGCTGGGGCAGGTGCTTTTAGGGCAACTTTGGTTCAAGCACCTATTTGTGAACCTGTCATTCCCGCGCAGGCGGGAATCCAGTTTTCGCCCATAGAACCGTTGATCTGAAAGAAAAGCTGGATCCCCGCCTTCGCGGGGATGACGACGATTTGATGCCTGCTCTTGAGCGAAAAATGCTCTAGGAAGCAGCGCAATAAAAAAGCCACCGACAGCGGTGGCTCCTTTTGTGAGCAACTCACAGCGTTAATTGCGCTTCATCGAATCAAAGAAGTCCGCGTTGGTCTTGGTGTGGCGCAGGCGGTCGAATAAAAGCTCCATCGCTGCAAGCTCATCCATAGAGTGCAGCAGTTTGCGCAATATCCAAACTTTATTGAGCTCGTTGGGCGGCACCATCAACTCTTCCTTACGCGTACCCGAGCGGTTGATATTGATGGCGGGGAACACGCGCTTCTCAGCGATTCGGCGCTCAAGGTGGATTTCCATGTTGCCGGTGCCCTTGAATTCCTCGTAGATCACCTCGTCCATCTTGCTGCCGGTATCGACCAAGCTGGTGGCGATAATCGTGAGGCTGCCACCCTCTTCGATATTGCGCGCGGCACCAAAGAAGCGCTTGGGCTTTTGCAGGGCGTTGGCATCGACACCGCCCGACAAAATCTTGCCGGAGGACGGTGCGACGGTGTTGTAGGCGCGCGCCAGACGGGTGATGGAATCGAGCAGAATCACCACGTCGCGCTTGTGTTCCACCAAGCGTTTCGCCTTCTCGATCACCATCTCCGCGACTTGCACATGGCGAATGGCGGGTTCATCGAAGGTGGAGGCAACCACTTCGCCGCGCACCGTGCGCTGCATGTCGGTCACTTCTTCTGGGCGCTCGTCGATCAGCAACACGATCAAATAGGCGTCGGGGTAATTGGTACCCAAACTCTGTGCGATGTTTTGCATCAGGATGGTTTTACCAGCCTTCGGCGGCGAAACAATCAAGCCACGCTGACCCTTGCCGAATGGGGCGACGATATCAACGACACGGGCGGTGATGTCCTCCGTCGTGCCATTGCCGCGCTCCATCTTGTATTGCTCATCGGCAAACAAGGGGGTGAGGTTTTCAAAAGACACCTTGCGGCGTGAGGCCTCAGGTGGCTCAAAATTGATTTGGCTTACATGTAACAGTGCGAAGAACTTCTCGCCATCCTTCGGCGAGCGTACGCGGCCCTGCACGGTGTCGCCGGTGCGCAGATTAAAGCGCCGAACTTGGCTCGGGCTCACATACACGTCATCCGGGCCGGCCAAATAGCTGGAGTCCGGTGTGCGCAAAAACCCGTAGCCGTCTTTCTCGGCAACTTCCATCACGCCGTCGGCCATGATGTGGTCACCACGGCGGGCGGCGGCTTTTAACAGCGCAAAAATCAGATCCTGCTTTTTGCTGCGGGCGATGTTCTCCAGCCCCAAGCTTTCAGCCAGTTCCAGCAAAGCGGCGGCGGATTGCTTTTTGAGGTCAGCTATGTGGATGACCTTGGGCTCATAGGCCGGGCCAGCTGCGGGCTGGCTATGACCGTTGCCGCTGCTCGGTCGCGCGCGCGCATCATCAAACTCCTCAGCATCGTCGCTCATCTGCGGTGCGGCGGGGATGGGCGCGTCGTAACCGGGGGGGATTGCCCCAGGTGGCAATGGCTGGCCGTTCTCATCGACAAACACGGGTGTGGCGCTTGCCGCCGCAGCGGCGGCCTGTTGCGCCAGCATCATCTTTTGGGCGTTGGCCTCTTCCTCGGCAAGGAAGTCCTCGACGTCCATCGGCAAGCCATTTTGGTGGTGCCCACCGCCGCCCCCTCCGCCGCCCCCACCACCGCCTTTACGGTTTTTGCGGTGATTAAAGCGGCGGCGATTCTTGTTATTGCTAGGTGGTTGATTGGACACGGTATGTACCGGGTGGGCAGGCGGTGCTAGAAGCCGCAGAACGGCGCTCTGGCATTAAAGGTGCGTGGTCTTGGGATGCCGCAGGGCCAGCGAAGGCCTTGCGCTACGACTTCAGTGGATGGCCGAGCCCTAGGGGGCTCTGCGCGCAAGGCGCGTAAGAATGGGCCAATGACTGCGGGTGAAACCTTGGCCGGAGATGCAAGACCGCCGGCCAAGCGGAAACTAAAATCTGAGGCGCAACGGTTTAAGCGAGGTGGGGAGCGACGAACGCGCCCAACTGCGCCTTAGCGACCGCACCCACTTGGGTGGCAGCCGGTGCGCCGTTCTTGAACAGAATCAAGGTGGGGATGCCGCGAATGCCGAACTTCGGCGGGGTGCCGGGGTTTTCATCGACATTCAGTTTGACGATCTTCAACTTGCCGGCGTGCTCGACTGCGAGCTGCTCCAGCACCGGCGCGATCATCCGGCAGGGGCCGCACCACTCTGCCCAGAAATCCACCAAAACGGGGAGGTCGGATTTCAGAACATCCTGATCAAAGGAGGTGTCGGTGACTACGGCTACGTTTTCGCTCATTGGGGGCTCCGGGGAGGGCGTGGGCGCGCGGGATGCAGCTGGCTGGCGCGATGAGCAGTAATGTGGGGCAGTTTGGCTGCAACACAACGGCTGCTCTTAGCGATTGGCTCAGAATTTTGGCGGCGGGTGATCGCTAAAGGATCGCGGTGGGGATTCACAAATAGGTGTTGTGCGGCAATGCGGGCGTCCTCTAGCGAATCCGGACTGCACTTGAGCATAAGGCCGTATAGTTGCGCAGTATTTGAAGGCAATCACGCTCCGAATGCAAGCCTAGCTGCCAAACGCGGCAGGCAAATGCGCACTGTGGCAAGGGCTGCAGTGGGAAGAAACGTTCAAAAATCACCTCCGTTGTCCATGAAACCAGACCATTTAAGCGATACCACCTTTACCTCACTGAATCTGCACCCACGCTTACTCTCGTCGCTAGAAAGCTTGGGTTATGACCACTGCACGCCCATCCAAGCGGCCTGCCTCCCCAAAGCCTTGGCAGGGCAAGACATCGCTGGCCAAGCGCAAACCGGCACCGGCAAGACCGCGGCGTTTCTGCTCGCGGCGATGCAACACCTGCTCACCCACCCGCCGCGCTCGCCTGAGGGTGTAGTCGCACCGGCCTGCTTTGTGCTCGCTCCCACCCGCGAGTTGGCCGTGCAGATTTACGAAGACGCGAAGCTGCTCGGTAAGGATTCCGGCTTGTCGATGACCGTCTGCTACGGCGGTGCGGGCTACGACCAACAACGCCGCGAGATTGAGTCCGGGGTCGACATTCTGATTGGCACGCCCGGCCGCTTGATCGACTTCTACAAGCAGAAGCTCTACAGCCTGCAATATGTGGAAGTGATGGTGCTCGACGAAGCCGACCGCATGTTCGACTTGGGCTTTATTGATGACATCCGCTACCTGTTGCGGAAGATGCCGCCCCCTGCCGAGCGCAAGAGCTTTTTGTTCTCCGCGACCTTAAGTCATCGGGTGCTGGAACTCGCCTTCGAGCACATGAAGCCGGGTGTGGAGAAAATCGAAATCGAGCCCGAGCAAGTCACCGCTGAGCGCGTACGCCAGCAGCTCGTGCACGTCTCTAATCGGGACAAGCTGCCGCTCTTGGTCGGCCTGCTGCGCAAGCTCGACGCCACCCGCACGATGGTTTTCGTCAATACCAAACGCGGCTGCGAGATGGTCGAGCGCGCCTTGGTCAAGAACGGCTTTAATGCCGCAACCCTGAGCGGCGACGTCGCACAGAGCCGCCGATTGAAGCTGCTGCAAGACTTCAAAGACGGCAAGCTGCCGGTGTTGGTGGCGACCGACGTCGCTGCCCGCGGCCTGCACATCACCGGGGTGAGCCACGTCATCAATTACGACTTGCCGAATGAGAGCGCTGACTATGTGCACCGCATTGGTCGCACGGCGCGCGCCGGCACCAAAGGTGATGCGATCAGCTTCTGCTGCGAATCGCACGCCTATTCGCTGCCGGATATCGAGACCTATATCGGCATGAAGATTCCGCAGATGGAAGCGACGGTCGATGAGAGCAAGGCCCCAGACTTCCTCATGCCCGACCGCCTGCCGCGCCGAGACGACGACCCCAGCGAGCGCCACCACAACCGCCATCGTCGCGCGCCACCGCGCCGCCGTTAGGCTGAATGTTGCTGATGGCGAGCCGCGCTCAGCGCGGCTTTTTTATGGTGCAAGCGCGTGCTCAGGGACGATGTCGCGCAGGCCAGCGATGGCCGCAAACTCGCTAATCGCCCGCACAGCCCCGCCTTGCTCCGGTTGCGCAATCGCGCGCACCTGGCCGATGCCGTAGAGCGCGGCTGCGCGCAGCACCGGCAGGCTGTCGTCGACGAATAGGCTCAGTGCCGGATCAAAGCGGTGCGCGGCCTCAAAGCGGTGCCAGAAATCTTGCGATTCCTTAGGCGCGCCGAAGTCGTGGGAGCTGATGATGCGGTCGAAGTAGTGGTGCAGGCCGGTGTGGTCGAGCTTGACCTGCCAGCTATCGCGGTGGGCGTTGGTGGCGAGCCACAGTGGCAATCCACGGGCTTTGACCGCTTGCAAAAATTGCTCGGCACCGTCCAGCACCGCCATACGGGCGCGGCTCTCGCGTTTGAGCGCGGCAATGTTGAGGCCGGTGAGCGCGCTCCAGTGATCGGTGCAGTACCACGGCAAGGTGTGGGCTAGGCCCTCAAAGTGGGGCTGCAATGCGGCGGCGGCATCGGCAATCGACAGGCCGCGGGCAGCTGCATAGCGCTCCGGCACATGGCTGCGCCAAAACCAGTTGTCGTAGCTTAGGTCGAGGATGGTGCCGTCCATGTCGAGCAGCACATAGGCGATGCGGCTCCAATCCAGAGGCGCGGCGGTGGGGGCGGTGGGAGTTTGATCAGCCATGGGACGTATCATAGAAAGCTATGAACGACAGCCACATGCCCCCGCCCTCTCTTGACGCCGTCCTCGCCATTGCCCAGCGCGCGGCGGCGGCGATTTTGGAGGTCTACCGCCAAGACTTCACCAATGAGGCGAAGGACGACGGCTCGCCGGTAACTGTGGCCGACTTAGCCGCCCACCATGTGATTTTGGAGGGCTTGACCGCGCTAACGCCGGAGATTCCGGTGGTCTCCGAGGAGAGCGCGGCACCGCTGTTGGCGGAGCGCTCAGGCTGGAACCGCCATTGGTTGGTGGACCCGCTCGATGGCACCCGCGAGTTCATCAAAAAGAACGGTGAGTTCACGGTCAACATTGCCCTCATCGACAACGGCCTGCCAGTGCTGGGTGTGGTGTTGGCACCGGCCTTGGACGTGGCCTATTTGGGCGAGCGTGGCGTCGGGGCGTTTAAGCAAGTCGGCCAAGGCGCGCGCTCGCGTTTGCGGTGTCGCGCCCCTGCCGAGCCGCCCGCGATGGTGGTCAGCCGCTCGCACCGCGAGCCGGGCGTGGAGCGGGTGCTGCAATTTTTAGGCAGCTATAGCGAGGCCAGTGTCGGCTCGTCGCTGAAGTTTTGTCAGATCGCCGAGGGGCTTGCCGATTGCTACCCCAAGCCCGGCAATATTTGCGAGTGGGACACCGCGGCGGGCCAGTGCGTGTTGGAGGCGGCTGGCGGGCAGGTGCTCGCGCTGCCTGATCTGCAAGCCCTGCGCTACGGCGGCCGCGAGGACTTCCGCCTGCCGTCGTTTTTGGCGGTAGGTGCTTGTGACCGCGCATGGCCCCAAGCGCTCGCCACCGCCATGAGTGCCCCCGCACCGTGAGCCGGGCGGAAAGCCGCGCGCTGTGTGCGGAGCTAGGGATCGACGCCGCTTGGCTCAAGGCCAGCCCCTTGCCCTTCCAGCCAGAAGCTCGGCGGCTGGCCTATGTGGGCCTAGGCACCGATGGCCGCGACAAGTTCTTGAGCCCGGGTGCTGCGCGCGCATGGGCCGCCATGCAGCGCGATGCCGAAAAGGCGGGCGTCGCACTGCTGTTAATTTCTGCCTTCCGCAGCCAAGCGTTTCAGGCGCGATTGATTGCGCAAAAGCTCGCGAGGGGTGAGCGCATCGCCGATGTGCTCTGCATGAACGCCGCCCCGGGCTATAGCGAGCACCATGGTGGCGGCGCGGTGGACATCGGCTGCGCAGGCGTGGCCGCGCTCGATGCGGCCTTCGAGCACACGGCGGCTTTTGCTTGGCTGCAACAGCATGCGGCGCGCTACAAATTCTTCCTCAGCTATCCGCGCGGGAATGCTTTGGGGATTGGGTATGAGCCTTGGCACTGGTGCTGGCACCCGGAGCGGCCCTGATGACCCGTCCCTGGTGCCGTGCCCGGCCCGGCCATCCATGGCCGAGCGTTCGCAACAGCGCGAAGCAGTGCTTCGCCAGCGCTGCCGCTCACCCCTGGCA
>CAZHTI010000122.1:0-6390 GCA_964535755.1 uncultured Salinisphaerales bacterium
AACGATGCTCTAGCGCGGCGGCGCTAGAGCGGTACTGACTTAGGCTTTTTTCGCGGCTGGCTTTTTGCTGCCAGCTTTTACTTCGGCCACTTTCTTCTTCGCTACGTCAGCCGCTTTAGCAGCTGCTTTGGTTACTGCTTCTTTAACGTCATTGGCCACTTTGCCGACCTTGGCTTTCACCGTGGTCGCAGCCTTTGCAGCTGGCTTCGCGGCGGGCTTCGCTGCTGGTTTAGCGGCGGGTTTTGCAGCAGCCTTGGCGGGAGCTTTAACGGCGGGTTTGGCAGCTGTTTTGGCGGCTGGCTTAGCGGCGGGCTTCGCTGCTGCTTTTGCAGCAGCAGGCTTCGCAGCGGCCTTAGCAGGCGCCTTAGCAGCGGGTTTGGCAGCAGCTGGAGCCTTCTTCACTGCGGGCTTTGCGGCGGCGGGTTTGGTCGCAGGTTTTGCTTTTGCAGGTGCATCTTTTTTCACTAGTGACTCCTTTCTTTTTAGAGGGGACAACGAGTGCGGCGGAAGACGTTGATACAAAACTTCTAGAGACACTAGGAGACTGAAGTATTTGTAGGCGAATGTGCAAGCGCTAAGCAGAGTGCCTGCCGTCTGAAGCCGCACTGGCAGCGATTCAGGGCAAATTTTCTTAGCCGCGCGGGTCCATTTTCTTGCTGCTGAAGTTGGTCCTCGGTTGCGCCAGAGCGGCGGCACTAAGCAGTGGTGATCCGCGCCACTTCACTCGACGTTGCGTCCTCAGGTGCTACTCGGTGTTCCGCCATTGCCACCTGATTTCGTCCTCCATTCTTCGCGCGGTATAGGGCGTCGTCAGCGGCTTGTAGGAGCTGCGCGAGTGTTACGCCAATTGGCACCGCCTGGCTGATGCAGCCCGCTGAAATGCTCACCACACCGAAATCTGAACCACGATGCTTTAGGCCTTTAGCGAACACCGCCTCACGCGTGAGATTGGCGAGCATCAGTGCCGCCGATGGTGGCGCGTCGTACCAAACCACCGCGAACTCTTCGCCGCCTAAGCGCCCCGCAAAATCAAAGCCTCGGCGTGCGCGCGTACGCAACACTTGGGCGACGGTGGTCAGTGCTAGGTCGCCCTGCGGGTGGCCATAGAAGTCGTTGTATTTTTTGAAGTGGTCGATGTCCAGCAGCATGATCGCCACCGGCTTGTTCTCACGCCGAGACTGCGCGAACAGCAGCCGCGCACGTTCCTCAAATCCACGCCGATTGAGTAAGCCGGTGAGCGGATCGTGCTCAGAGCGGTAGCGGGAAATTTCTTTGAGCAAGAAATTGGCGCGCGCGAGGTACTCCGTCGCGTACCCCGCGCCGTGCGCGAGCAGCGCAACGCCGAGCCAGTTGTAGATGCGCTCCGCAAACGCCGCGTCAGATTCTGGATACCAAGATTGGAAGACCAGCATGCAGCTGAGCCATACGCCGGTGACGCAAAGGGCCGGCCTGACTCTGAGCCCGCATAACAGTGCGGCAAAGACCGCGGCATAGCCTTCGGTATTGAACGGGTGGTGCAGACCGTTCTCGGCGTAAATGCAGCGGATCACCAAGACGTAGATCGCCGCCGTCGCCATGTACGCCCCCATCAGTTCCGGCAGCCAGCGGCCCTCTCGGCTGCGCCAGAAGTAGGCCAAGAGCATCAGTAAGGGCAGCCACGCAAAACCCAAGACGAGGCTGTTGAAGAACAGCACAATTTGATCCGGCAGGGCAAAAACTGTGGCGTTGAGGGCCGCAGAAAGTGGCATCAATAGCGCGCCGATACATAGACCGAAGCGCACTCCGGTGAGGCTAAAGCGCCGGTAAAAATTGCGGAATAGGCGCTCCAAATTCGGTTGGAACTGTAGCCACAAAAAGCCCGCATCGAGCTGGGCTGCGAAGTCGGCTTCGCTCAAGGCTGCATCCAGCGGTTCGGTTCTCGATTGCGGCGGCATGGCTGGGCGGTGAGTGGTGTGCGAAGGCAGCAGAGGCTGGCTCCGCTGCTGACGGCACTTGCAGAGGGCTAGTCTGGGCGTCGGGGCGGAAGCCGTAGATCGCTATGGGCAAGCTTTGGGCCAGCCAAAATCTCGGCAGACGCGGTGCTGGATATCCGCCGCGCGTCGACCAAAGAAAAACCCCCTACGCAGAGGGGGTTTTCTTGGGGGCTACTGCTGCCGGGTTACTCGGCGGGAGTGGCGTTCTCTACTTCTGGAGGTGTTTCGGCGGCTGGTGCTTCTTCGGCTGGGGCTGCTTCTGCTGGAGCTTCCTCTGCGGGAGCCTCCGCAGCGGGCGCTTCTTCAGCGGCGGGGGCCTCAGCGGGTGCTTCCTCGGTGGCAGCGGCCTCAGCGGGTGCTTCTGCTGGGGCTTCTTCAGCGGCGGGAGCCTCTGCCGCAGGAGCCTCCTCGGCAGGGGCCTCGCTCGGGGCCGCTTCTGCTGGCGCAAGTTCAGCGGCAGGTGCGCCCTCGGCGGGAGCCTCGGCCGGCGCTTCCGCTGAAGCTTCAGCGGCAGGCGCTGCTTCTGCTGCCGGGGCTTCAGCAGCAGGCGCTGCTGCGCCGCTGCCGTCGTCCATCACCTTGAGTTCGACGCGGCGGTTGATCTCGCGGCCTTCTTGCGTGGCGTTGTCGGCGACTGGGCTGCCCTCACCGTAGCCTTTGGCGGTCAGGCGGTCGGCGGTAACGCCACGGCTCTCCAAGTATTCCTTGACGGACGCCGCGCGGCGATCCGAGAGGCTCTGGTTGTGGCTGTCGGAGCCATCGGAAGACGTGTGGCCGCCGACCTCTGCCTTCATGTTCGGCATCGCAAGCAGCGCGTCAGCCACCCCATTGAGGATGGATTTCGCGTTGAGCGTCAAGCGCGCCGAGTCGAGGTCAAAGTTCACGCCTTTGAGGACGATGGCATCACCGGTCTTGCAACCGTTGAGGTCAATCGGCTGGCCAGCGGCTGGGGCTTCGCAGGCCGGTGCGGGAGGCGCTGCTGGGCAGCCTTCCTCATTGACGGCAGTACCGGCAGGGGTGTCTGGGCACTTGTCGAGGCGATCGACCACGCCGTCGCCATCGCTGTCTTTCTCGCAGCCTTTTTCGTCGACGATGGCACCGGCAGGGGTGCCGGGGCATTGGTCGGCGTCATCCAACACGCCGTCGTTGTCTGAGTCGGCTGCGGCGACTGGTGTGACTTCTGCTGGCGGCTCTTCTGCGGGTGGGGCTTCAGCTTCTGGCGCGGGTGCGGCGGGTGCTGCACTGCCGAAGGGGATGATCATGCCGAGCCCAGCAACGCCGTCGTAGAACTGCTTGCGGGTGTCGCCATCGCCAGCTGACTCACGCCCATGGGCGTCGATGCGATAGCGGGCCTCAGCCTTGAGTGCAAGGCCCGATTGACCAATGCCAATCAAGTAGCCCAAGCCCACGTCGAACAACGTGGTGGAGTAATTTGGAATGAGACCAGGGTGATCGTTGACTTGCCCACGCTGCAAGTAGAGCGGGATGTAGAGATCCGGCGCGAAGGAGAAGGGGAACACTTGCGCGCCCAAGCCCACGCCCCAGACATCGGCGTCCGAGACGTTGTCGGGCAAGCGTGCGTAACTGCCGATCAGTTCTAGATTCAAGCCGGAGGTCATGCTGCGGCCCAAGGAGAACGACAAGCCGTAGCCGTCGTCCGTGGTGCGGCCATCGGCAGTCTTGATGTAGTTAAGTTGCGGGGCGAAGTAATAACTCTTGCCGAGGCGGGACTTAGCGGAATTTGCCGATGCCCCGGATTCCTCCCCGCCTCCGCCGCCTTCTTCATCCTGAGCGCGCGCCTGCGCGGAAAATACAAGTGCTGCGATCAGGCCGAGCGTGCCGAGGCGGATGTTCATAGTTGTCCCTTTCATAGTCTGGCGAGGGTTTTGTTTAAGAAAGCTTTGGGCGATTTTACGTCGGCTGTGCCGCCAACGTCTCCTTGCAGCTCGCCTTGTAACATTGCGCGCCGCTGCTGCACAACCCTTAATCCAGTGCGACAGCCCTATACTCCGCCCCCCCAAAATCCCCAAAGGCGCAATTGGCCCGTGGAACACCACAAAATTCAGGAAGAGGTGATGGCTCTGCAGCAGCGTTTCGACGCGCTGCGGGGCTATCTTTGACTACGCAACCAAGAAGGATCGCCTAGTCGAAGTCAACGCCGAACTCGAAAGCGGCGAGATTTGGAATAAGCCCGAGCAAGCCCAAGCCCTAGGGCGGGAGCGCGCCAAGCTGGAGGCAGTCATCGAGCCCCTAGAGCGTGCCCAAAGCGGACTCGCGGATGCCCTCGATCTCTACGAGATGGCGATGGGCGAGAGCGACACCGCGACACTCAACGAGATTGGCCGTGACGTCGAAGGCTTGATCGCACTGGCCGACGACATGGAGTTCAAGCGCATGTTCGCCGGTGAGATGGACACCGCCAACTGCTTTGTCGACATCCAGTCTGGTTCCGGCGGCACCGAGGCTCAGGACTGGGCCAGCATGCTGCTGCGCATGTACCTGAAGTGGGCCGATGGCATGGGCTTTAAGACCGAGCTATTGGAAATCTCCGACGGTGAAGTCGCCGGCATAAAAGGGGCGACCTTCAGCGTCACCGGCCCCTACGCCTACGGCTGGCTGCGCACAGAGACTGGCGTGCACCGCTTGGTGCGTAAGAGCCCGTTTGACTCGGGCAACCGGCGCCATACCAGCTTTGCGGGCGTGTTCGTGAGCCCCGAGGTGGACGATAACTTCGCCATCGAGATCAACCCTGCGGACCTCGAAGTGGCGACCTATCGCTCCAGTGGTGCTGGCGGCCAGCACGTCAACAAGACGGAGTCTGCTATCCGCATCAAGCATGTGCCCTCCGGCATCGTCGTGGCCTGCCAGACCCAGCGCAGCCAGCACGCCAACCGCGACGCGGCAATGAAGATGCTCAAGTCCAAGCTCTATGAGGCGGAGCTTGCCCGCCGCAACACCGCCAAGCAGGCGGTGGAAGACAACAAGGACGACATCGAGTGGGGCAGCCAAATCCGCAGCTATGTTCTCGACCAAAGCCGCATCAAAGACCTGCGCACCGGTGTCGAAATTGCCGACACCACCAAGGTGCTCGACGGCCACCTGCGGCCGTTTATTGAAGCCAGCCTGAAGCAAGGCCTGTAGCGAATTGCCCTTTCCCGAGAAGCTTTATGACCGACGCTGACAAGCCCGCAGCCCCAGACGCGACCACGGCCCCTGCCGAGAACCAAATCATCGCGGGGCGTCGCGCCAAGCTCGATGCGCTGCGCGAGAAGGGCAATGCCTTCCCCAACCAGTTCCGGCGCGACACCTTGGCCGAGCATCTGCACGGCAGCTTTGGTGAGAGCGCGCCAGAAGCCCTAGAGGCTTTGGACGACCAATTCGCCGTCGCCGGTCGACTAATGCTCAAGCGGGTGATGGGCAAGGCGAGCTTTGGCACGCTGCAAGATTCCTCCGGCCGCATTCAGATCTTCGTGCAGCAAAACACGCTGGGGCCGGAGACTTACGAGCTGTTCAAGAGTGCCGATATGGGCGACATCTTGGGCGTTAAGGGCCGCGTGTTTAAGACCAAGACCGGCGAGCTGTCGATCCGCGCGGAATCGCTGGAGCTGCTCACCAAGTCCTTGCGGCCGCTGCCAGAAAAGCATGCCGGCCTGACCGACACTGAGATTCGCTATCGCCAGCGCTATCTGGACTTGATCGTCAATCCAGAAGTGAAGACGGTGTTCGAAAAGCGCAGCGCCGTGGTGCGGTTCATCCGCAATTTTCTCGACGCGCTGGGCTTTCAAGAAGTCGAAACCCCGATGCTGCAACCCATCCCCGGTGGTGCCACGGCAAGGCCGTTTGAGACGCACCACAACGCGCTTGACCGCAAGCTCTATATGCGCATCGCCCCCGAGCTCTACCTCAAGCGCTTGGTCGTCGGCCACTTCGAGAAGGTCTACGAGATCAACCGTAACTTCCGCAACGAAGGGCTCTCCACACGGCACAACCCTGAGTTCACGATGCTGGAGTTTTATCAGGCCTATGCGGACTACCGCGACCTGATGGACCTCACCGAGAACCTGCTGCGCGATTGTGCGCTGGCCGTGAATGGCAGCACCGCCTTGGTCTACCAAGGCCGTGACTATGACTTGGCGAAGCCCTTCAACCGCTGGACGATGAAGGAGGCCGTGCTGCGCGCCAGCCCTGAGTTGGACGCCGCCCGCATGGACGACGCCGACTACCTACGCCCCGTGGTCAAGGCCAAGGGCGGCAATCCGCAGGCGAGCTTTGGTGCCGGCAAGTTGCTGACCGAGCTGTTTGAAGCGACGGTCGAGAGCAATCTGCTTGACCCCACCTTCATCACCGAATACCCGACGGAAGTCAGCCCGCTGGCGCGCCGCAACGACCACAACCCCGACGTCACCGACCGCTTCGA
>CAZHTI010000123.1:0-1641 GCA_964535755.1 uncultured Salinisphaerales bacterium
GCGTCCGGCCCACGGCCATAGCTCACCGCCCGCACGCGGTCTTTATTGGCAATGCAGAGGTCGATCACTTCCGCCGCGTTGGGCTGGAACATGTGGAAGTTCACCCCAAACTGCGCGCTGGTCAGCGTCCGCAACTTGGCGATTTCTGCCTTCAGCAAATCGGTGGACATGGTCGCCGCAGCTAGAAACCCGAAGCCCCCCGCATTGCTGGTGGCTGCGACGAGCTTGGCGTCCGCCACCCAGCCCATCGCGGTCTGGACGATGGGGTAGCGGCAGCCCAACAGCTCGGTGAGTGGGGTCTTAGGTAGGCTCATCAGCGCTTCACAATCACCGAGGAGCCGTGGCCGAACAGCCCTTGGTTGGCGGTGATGCCGACCTTCGCACCTGCCACTTGGCGGCTACCCGCGCTGCCGCGTAGTTGCTGAGTTAGCTCTACGACTTGGGCGATCGCTTGCGCAGGCACGGCCTCGCCAAAGCAGGCGAGCCCACCCGAAACATTCACCGGGATGCGCCCACCCAATCGGGTCGCCCCAGCGCGCAACAGTGCAGCAGCCTCCCCGCGTGGGCACAGGCCCAAGTCCTCAATCCAATCCAGCTCCAGCGCGGTGGAGAGGTCATAGACCTCGGCCAAGCTGATGTCCTCAGGGCCGATGCCCGCTTGCTCGTAGGCCTTGCGTGGCAGCGCGGCGCGGAAGCTCTGCGGTGCGGCGGCCACCGCCGAGTCTGTCGCTAAATCTGGCATCTCCACCATGGCGGAGGCGAAGGTCGGGGTGACGGTAGAAATCGCGGCGATGCGCGGCGCGCTCGCTTTGCCGATCTTTTTCGCGTAGTCGAGGCTACAGACGATCAGCGCAGCCGCACCGTCTGAGGTCGCACAGATGTCCATCAGCCGTAATGGGTCGGCGACCATCGGCGAGCCAGTGACATCGGCGGCTGAAAACAACTTGCGATAGCGGGCCTTGGGGTTATCCAAACCGTGCGCGGCGTTTTTGATTTTGACCGCCGCGAAGTCGTCCAGCGTGTCGCCATAGAGCGCCATGCGGCGGCGCGCATAGAGCGCGAAATAGGTCGGGTTGGTGATGCCAAGGCGGAAGCGCACCCAATCTGGGTCATCCGGACGCTCGCCCGCCTGTGGCTTTAGAAAGCCCTTGGGCGTGGTGTCAGAGCCGATCACCAAGGCGACCTCGGCATCGCCGCAGAGAATCTTTGCGCGTGCTGCGGCGAGGGCTTGCGAGCCAGAAGCACAGGCAGCGTAAGAGGTATTGACCTCCGCACCCTGCCAGCCCAAGGCCTGCGCAAACGTCGCACCTGCCACTTGGCCGGGATAGCCGTTGCGGATCGTCGCAGCCCCCGAGATAAAGCCAACCTCGCGCCAAGCGATGCCGGCATCGGCTAGGGCGGCGCGTGCGGCAACCACCCCGTATTCGACAAAGCTCTTGCCCCACTTGCCCCAAGGGTGCATGCCGATGCCGATGACGGCGACTTCTTGGTGTTTGCTCATGGGGTGGGACCGTCCTGGTCACCGGCCCTCGCTCCACCGTCGGCCCTCGCTCCACCGTCGGCCCGCTGCCCACCACCGGCCCTCTCCCCACCACCGGCTCCGCCGGTGGTTCCCCCCTCTCCCGTGAACGGGAGAGGGGT
>CAZHTI010000123.1:1741-6258 GCA_964535755.1 uncultured Salinisphaerales bacterium
GTCAGCTTGCCGTCGGCGAGTGGCTCCAAGGCCAGCTCCATCGCCATGCCAACCTGCAATTGATCGACGCCAACCTCCGCAACGACTTGCCCGAGCACGATCATTTTCTCGGCTTCGAGTTCCACTGCGGCAATCGCAAACGGCTTGAACTCTGCTGCGGGCACTTGCGCGTAGGGCTCAGGCGGCTGGTAGGCCGCGTTGGTGTAGCTCCAGAGCCTGCCGTGGCGCGACAGTGGCACGGCCTCAAACTGCTCGCTGCCGCAATCCGGATTACGGCAGAACGCAGTTTTGAGCGCGGGGAAGTACACCGTGCCGCAGCCCTTGCAGCGAGCGCCGAGCAGCTGCGGCGCATCGGCATCCAGCGTGAACCAGCCGTCCAGCACGGCTGATGCCGCAAGCTCACTCATGCCGCGCTCCGCAGCGCAGGTGGGTTGTTCTTCAGCACGCTGGCGCGCAGATTGAGCGGGTCGAGGCGCTGGATGATCGCTAGTTGCGCGTCGGTCGGCATGGGCGTTTCCGCGAGGTCATCGGCCAGTTGCAGCGGGAAGCCAGTCGCCGCACGCACTTGCTCCACCGTCACGCCCGGGTGTAGGCGCTTAATGCGGAAACCATTGCCGCCTGCCGCATCGGCACCGGCAAAGTCGAGCACGCAGAGGTCGGTCACCACGAGGCGCAGGTCGACGAAATCGCGCTTGCTGCCGGCAGGCCAGCGCTCGGCCTTGGCACCGACGCCGCTGACCATATCGACCTCACCCGCCACAAATACCTTGGGATTGTGGGCAGGCACAAACAAGGAATTGGCGTGGTGGATGCTATTGCCGGGCAGGCCGCGCACGCCGAGCATCGCCACCTTGGGCTTGCTGTAATCGCCTAAGGACGACAGGTTGGTCTGCCCCCAGCGGTCGATTTGCGTCGGGCCGATCATCGCGTGGCGCTGGCCGCCCCAGACGCACTCAAACACTCGCTCAAAGCCCAGATAGCCTTCGTAGAGTGGCGCTGCGTTGCGCACGCCGAGCGGCAAGGGCTCGGCGACCAGATAGCTCTCGCTATCGGTCATCAGCAGTTCGGGGCTGTGGGTGAGCTTGGCGAGTGAGGCCGCAAGGCGGGGGATCGTGGTGATGCCAGAGGCGAGCAGTTCGCCGTTATTGCGCCAAGCCTCGGAGCCAGCGCAGATCATCAGTTCTGCCAGAGTTGCAGTCGACATGGCTCAGAACACCGGCAGTTTGAGGGCAGCGATGCGCGCGGCACCGCCAACATGGGCGAGGTATTGGGCGTCATCCACCGTGACGAATTGCTCGGTGTAGCGCGCCCAGCCACCGTCTTCTGCCGCACTGGCGTTGTAGGTCTTCAAGTGCTCCATATCCCAGCCGTAGTCGGGGCCCATATAGGTCGGGTGCGCGCCGCAAGGGGCATGCACGACCGAGCGCACGAGGTAGCGCTCAAAGCCGTTTTGCTTGGCTTGTTCGGCGGTCAGGCGGAAGGGCTCGGGCTGCAAGACTTCAGTGCTGACGATGGTGTTGCCGCCTGCCGCACGCGCGTACAGGTGGTCAAAAAACACGTCGTTGCCGCGCATCAGCGTGTTGCCGAGTGGGTCGGCCTCGTTGACGTGCAGCAGCGCGGCATCGAGCTTCAGCGCGGGCATCGCCACATACACCTCGCCGTCGGCATAAGGGCTGGCGATGGTTTTGAGCGCTGGGTTCTTCGCCAGCACATCGGTGGCTAAGCCGCAGCGGGTGGGCAAGAAGCTCATGCGCATGGCGGCGGCGCGTAGGCCCCACTCAAACATGCCTTCATCGTATTCCTCGACGGCAATCGCGCCGCTCTCCCGCGCCTTGCGGTAGTAGGGCTCCAGCGGAATCGCGTCCATCGTCACGAACGGGAAGATCAGCTTCTTGACCTTGCCCGCAGCGCACAACATGCCGACGTCCGGCCCGCCGTAGCTGACGATGGTGAGGTCTTTGATGGGTGATCGCAGCAGCGCGCGCACCAAGGCCATGGGCTTGCGCCTTGGGCCCCAACCGCCAATGCCTAGGGTGATGCCATCCTGCAATTGGGCGATGGCGGCATCGGCACTGCAAACCTTGCTAAACGCCACTAGCGGAACCCCACCGAGAAGTCGTGGCCCCAGATCGACACTTGTTCGGTCGTCGTGGTCTGCCAAGTTTTGGGGTCGACACTAATGCCGCCCCAGCCGTACTCGACCGGAAAGCCGCTCGGGGTTTGCATGTAGAAGCTGGTCATCTTGTCGTTTTCGTGCTGGCCCAGCGTCGCCATCAGCTTCACGCCGTGGGCCTCGCGGCGAGCTTCCGCGCGCTCGACTTCGTCCTTCTCGGTCACTTCCAGCATCAGGTGCACGCAGTTGCTGGGGCTGGGCATTTCCGCCAGTGCCAAGCTGTGGTGGCGGCCGGAGGCGGCGTGCAGGAAGTAGATGCGCATCACCGGCGCATCGGGCGCGGGTTGGAAGTTGAAGATGTCCGAGACACCAAAGCCGAGCACGTCGCGGAAGAACTTCAGGCTGGCGTCGAAGTTCAGCGTCGGTAGCACGGTGTGGCCCAAGCCCTGTGCGCCGGTCTTAAAGCCCGCCACGCCGATGGGCGAGACGAAGGGCGCATTCGCGCTGGTGTCACCGTGGCTGAGCTCATGCTGGTTGCCGGAGGGGTCGGTAAAGCTGGCAACGGCAGCGACGCGACGGCTCGCGGCGAGTGCGGCATCGCCCTCGGACACGGTGATTCCTGCTGCACGGATGTTCGCAATCGCCGCTTGGTAGTCGGCGGCGTTCGCCAGTGTCCAGCCAGAAATGGCGTACTCGTCCTTAGCACTGGCTAGCACCAAAAGGCGGAAGTCCCTAGCGTCGATTTTGATGTGCAGTGCCTCGCCGGCAGGCAGGGCCATCGCGCCCAAAACCTGCTCTGCGTAGTGCTGCCAGGCCGCCAAATTGGTGGAGCCCACCACCGCATACGCCAACGCCTGAACTTTGCCCATCGCGAGGTCTACCTTCATCAAAATTGAGTAGACGAGTATTGGTGTCGCGAGGCTTCTGGGGCTTCACCCGTTTTGATGAGTCACGCCGTACCCGCTCGCAGCAGGCACAAAAAAGCCGCAGTCGTGCTGCGGCATTTTTTAGTAAGCGCAGGCCGATTATTTGCCGCGCAATTCCTTGCGCAGGATTTTGCCGACGTTGCTCTTCGGCAGCGCGTCAATAAAGGCGAAGGCCTTAGGTACTTTGTAGCCAGTGAGCAAATTTTTGCTGTGCTCTTTGAGCTCGTCTGCCGTCAGCGAGGGGTCTTTTTTGACCACAAAAACCTTCACCGCCTCGCCGGATTTGGCATCCGGAACACCGACGCAGGCGCACTCCAACACCTTGGGGTGACGAGCGATGACGTCCTCGATTTCGTTGGGATACACGTTGAAGCCAGAAACCAAAATCATGTCCTTTTTACGGTCGACGATTTTGAAGTAGCCCTTGGCGTCCATGGTCGCGACGTCGCCAGTTTTGAAGTAACCGTCCGAGGTAAAGCTCTTGGCGTTGTCTTCTGGCTTATTCCAATAGCCGCGCATCACTTGCGGGCCCTTCACACACAGCTCGCCGGGCTCGCCCAAAGGCACTTCGCGGTCGTCATCGTCGCGCAGGCTAATCAAGGTGGACGGCAGCGGCAGGCCGATGGTGCCGTTCCAATCCGGTGCGGAGAGCGGGCCAAAGCAGACGCCGGGTGAGGTCTCGGAGAGGCCATAGCCTTCGGTCAAGGGCTTGCCGGTCACTGCGCGCCATTGCTCGGCTACCGCCTGCTGCACAGCGGCACCGCCGCCGACGGTGAGCTTGAGCGCAGAGAAGTCCAGCTCCTTAAAGCCCGGCGTATTGAGCAGGCCGTTGAACAAGGTGTTGACGCCGGTGAATGCCGTGAAGCGGTGGCGGCCTAGTTCTTTGACGAAGCCCGGCATGTCGCGCGGGTTGGGGATGAGCACGTTAAAGCCGCCGACGCTCATAAATAGCAGGCAATTCACCGTCAGCGCGAAGATGTGATACAGCGGCAGCGCCGTGATGATGGTGTCACTGCCTTCGCTCAACTCGCTGCCTAGCCAAGCGCGCATTTGCGTGAGGTTGGCGACGATGTTGCCGTGGGTCAGCGTCGCGCCCTTAGACAAACCCGTGGTGCCGCCGGTGTACTGCAAGAAGGCTGGGTCTTCCAACCCCAAGGCGGGCTTGAGGTGCGGTTGCGCTTTGCCCTTGGCGAGCGCGGTGCGGAAGGGAATCGCACCGGGAATGTCCCAAGCGGGGACGAGTTTCTTCACCCGCTTGACCACCAGATTGGTGATGAAGCTCTTGGGGAAGGGCGCCATGTCGCCCAACTGCGTGGTGATGACCGCCTCAACACGCGTCTTGCTCAGCACTTCTTGCAGGGTGGTGCAGAAGTTTTCCAGCACGACGATGGCCCGCGCACCGGAGTCTTTCAGCTGGTGCTCCAACTCGCGTGGGGTGTAGAGCGGGTTGACGTTCACCACCACCATGCCGGCGCGCA
>CAZHTI010000124.1:0-4026 GCA_964535755.1 uncultured Salinisphaerales bacterium
GGCGGCCAGTACATCGCCGCTGGCGAGCAGGGCAGCATTTTGCTATCGAGCAGCCCCAAAGGCCCTTGGGAGGCCGCCAAGGTGACGCCGCAGCGCGGCTCCACCATCACCCAAATGCTCGCCCTTAATGCCAATGTATTGGTGGCGGTGGGGCACGACGGCTGGATTCTGCGCAGCGAAGACAGCGGCAAGTCCTGGACGGAAGTCGCCTTCGATGCGGAAAAATCCGACCCCTTGCTGGGCGTCGCCGGCCCTTATGACGGCAAGCTGTTTGCCTTCGGCGCCTTCGGCAAGTTCATGACCTCCACCGACGAGGGCAAGACTTGGACAGCCGCCCCCTTGGTGGAGGCCGCCGCAGCCGGTGCGGCCCCTACCGCCAGCGACCCCAACGACCCCTACGGCGCGAATGCGGGCTCCGCCGGTGGCGGTAGTGCTGATGACCCCTACGGTGCCGGCACGGCCTCCGCCGGCGGCGGCAGCGCCGACGACCCCTACGGTGCGAATGCGGCCTCTGCCGGTGGCGGCAGTTCGGAAGACCCTTACGGTGCGAACACCGCATCAGCCGGTGGCGGCAGCGCCGATGACCCCTATGGCGCGAACGCTCCCGCCGCCGATGCTGCGACCGACGGCGCGACTGAAAACGCCGCGACCGATGCCGCGTCGCCCGCTGACGCAGCTGCCGAGGCCGACCCCTTCGCCAGCTTTGACCCCAATGCCGCGGCGAGCAGCGGCCCGATCAACGACCGCCACTTCAATGCCATGGGCCGCGCTGGCGACGGCGCGCTGGTACTGGTCGGCGAGCGCGGCATGGTTGCCCGCTCCACCGACGGCGGCGCGACTTGGACGGCGCAGAACTCAGGCTATGCCGGCAGCTTCTACGGCTTGGTCGTGCAAGCGCCGACGGGCTTACTCGCCTACGGCATGCGCGGCAATGTCTTCCGCAGCGAGGACAACGGCGTCACTTGGAGCAAGTCCACGACGCCCAACCAACTCTCGCTCTACGCCGCCGTCTCCACCATCCGCCGCGAGTTGCTGATGGTGGGTGAGAACGGGGTGGTCATCGTCAGCAAGGACGGCGGCAAGACCTTTGCCCAGGCCTCCATCGGCAAGCAGCAGCGCATCGCCGCCGCCCTGCCCTTGGATAACGGTGACCTCCTCACCGTCGGTGAAGGTGGCATTGAAATCAGAGACCCCTACGTCAGCGTTGCCGTCAAAACCGGAGGCCAACCATGAGCCACTACGGAAAAATCGACCAGTGGGTGGATAAAGCCGCCACCTTGCTGCTCCAGTGGCGCAAGCCGCTGTCGGTGTTGTTCACAGTCGTCACCCTGCTGTTTGCCTACAGCGCCAGCAAGATCCGCCTAGACCCCGGATTCCTCAAGCTGATCCCCATCGAACATCCGTACATGAAGACGATGTTCGATCACATGAAGGATTTCTCCGGCGCTAACACCATGCTGGTGAACCTGCGCTGGAAGGGCGCAGAGGCCTGTAATGGCGCTGCTGGCACCGCTAAACCAGCCGACGCCGAGCCTAAAGAAGGCGAGGCAGCAGCCGATGCGCCCGCGCCTAGCTCCGCCTCCGGTGAGTGCTACAAGGACATCTACAACCCGCAGTTCATGGACGCGATGAAGAAGGCGACGGACGACGTCTTCTTCATCCCCGGCATCAACCGCACGGCGGTGTCATCGATCTTCACGCCCAGCACCTACTACATCGAGATCACCGAAGAAGGCTTTAAGGGTGAGCCAGTCGTACCGGCAAAGTACTCAGGCCAGCCAGAAGAGCTCGACCGCATCCGCCATAACGTCAAGCTCTCAGGGCAGATTGGCCTGTTGGTCAGCAACGACGGCCAGAGTGCTTTGATCCGCGCCAACTTGCAGGACTACGACCCCAGCAAACCCCAAGACCAACAGCGCGTCGACTACTGGGAAGTCCAAAACAAGCTGGAGGAAATTCGCGGCCGGTTTGAGAGCAAGACCAAGTACCTCTACAAGATGAAGGAAGACCGCGCGCCGTTTAAGAAGGGCGAGCTGGTCGCAGAGGGCTTTGTCGACCAAGGCCTGTTGCTGCGCGCCAATACCTTCAAAGTGCTGCGCCCGGTGCCCGGCCAAGACGCGCCGCAGGTCATCCCAGTGCAGGGCAGCGAGGTGACGGTGGAGACCACCACCAACCCCGAATACAACGCCAATATCGAGGTCAACATCATCGGCTTTGCCCGCCTGTTGGGCGATGTCATCAAGGGCCTGCTCGGCGTGTTCGCCTTCTTTGCACTCGCCTTCCTGATCACCATCGTGCTGCTCTACGGCTACCAGCGCTCAGTGAAGCTGACGGTCGTCGCACTCATCGTCGCCCTGCTGCCGGTGCTCTGGCTGCTCGGCACGCTGCCGCTGATTGGCTTCGGCGTGGACCCGATGTCCATCCTCGTGCCCTTCCTGATCTTCAGCATTGGTGTCAGCCACGCGGTGCAGATGACCAGCGCTTGGCGGCATGAAGTGGTGCGTGGTGCGACCCCCAGAGATGCCGCCCACGCCGCCTTCTGCAAGCTCTTCGTCCCCGGTGCGGTAGCACTGGTGACCAACGCGCTGGGCTTCGCGGTGATCATGTTCATCAACATCCCCATCGTCCATGAGCTGGGCATCACCGCCTGCATCGGCGTGTTGCTGATGATCGTCACCAACAAAATGATTCTGCCGATCATCCTCACCCACATCACGCTGGAGCCGGGGGCCAAGCGCTTCCACACCGCCAAGGCACAGCGCGTCGCGGCAGGGACGGACCGTGGCGCAAAAATCTGGCGCGCCTTCGCCCGCTGTGCTGAGCCGAAGAACGCCACCATCGTCATCGTCACCTGCTTGGTGCTGCTGGCGATTGCCACCGTGTACTCACGCAAGATGGTGATTGGCGACTTGGGCCGTGGCGTGCCGGAGCTGCGCCCGGATTCGCGCTACAACCTCGACAACGACGTCATCGGCCAGAACTACAACATCGGCACCGACCTGCTGACGGTGATGGTGGAAGCGCCGAAGTTCGAAGGCGACTCCTGCCTGCACTACGACGTCACCGGCTTGGTCGATCGCTTTGAGCTCTACCTGCGCGGCGTCGATGGCGTGCGCTCGGTGACCAGTGTCGCCGGCATCGGCAAGCTGATCATCGCGGCGTTTAACGAAGGCAACCCACGCTGGCGCGCCCTGCCCCGCACGCAGACTGGCCTCTCGACCGGCTCACGCGCCTTCAACCCGGACTTGGGCCTCAATAACGAGGGCTGCAAGGCGATCCAAGTGATGATCTTCACCAAGAATCACGACGGCACCACCATTGCCCACGTCGTGCAGGAGATCAAAAAGTTCATCGCCGCCAACAAGGTGCCGGGCGTGACGATGCGCCTAGGCTCCGGCAACGTCGGCGTGATGGCAGCGACCAACGAGGCCGTCGCCCAAGCCGAAGAAACCATGCTGCTCGCCATCTTTGGCGCACTGGCCTTCTTCTGCATGATCACCTTCCGCTCCGTCAAAGCCACGCTCTGCGTGCTGGTGCCGCTGGCCTTGGTGTCCATCGCCTGTAATGCCTTGATGGCCGTGCTCGGCATTGGTTTGAAGGTCGCGACGCTGCCGGTGGTGGCACTCGGCGTCGGTGTCGGTGTCGACTACGGCATCTACTTGTTTGAGCAGATCCAGCACGAGATGAAGGAAGGCCGCAGCTTTGCACTAGCCTTTGAGTCGGCGATGGCCGAGCGCGGCTCAGCCGCCGTGTTCACCGCCGTCACCATGTCGATTGGTGTCGCGACGTGGACGCTCTCCGCCCTCAAGTTGCAGGCGGATATGGGCCTGCTGCTGGCCTTTATGTTCTTGGTCAACGTGCTCGGTGCCATCTGCCTATTGCCGGCCATGGGCGCGTTCTTCTTCCGTGACCAGAAGCCCAAGGCTGCCGCCCCCGCAGTAGCGCCAGAAGCCAAAGACGACAGCAGCGCAGCGCCGACGAGCGCCTAAGCACTCCGCGCTCCCCTCTCCCGCCCCGGTGGGGCAC
>CAZHTI010000124.1:4126-6257 GCA_964535755.1 uncultured Salinisphaerales bacterium
CCCTCTCCCGCAGGCGGGAGAGGGATGGGGAGAGGGCCGCTGGGCGTTCTAAACTCGCAGACGCCCCGTTGCACTCCATTGCTCATGCTGGTCACTGACTCCCCCTACCGCGGCCCCATCCTCACGCTGGCGGTGCAAGCCCAGCTACTCGCAGCGCGCGCAGCCGCAGCGCCAAGTTGCAAGGTCTCGCTGGACTTGGGCATCTCCGTTACCAGTATCGAGACCACTGCCGAGCACTGGGCTTGGCAGGGCAAGAACTACCCCTACCCGAACGCGCTGAAAGAGCGCACTGCGTATCGCTGGGTTGGCGATGGCGACGACGAGGGCTACGCCGCAATCGCCCGCTTCGACGGCGGCCTCTACAAGCTGGTGCCTACCGATTGGGGCGCACCGACCTTTGAAATCGACGGCATCAAAATGCTGCCGACCGCACAGGTCTCGCCGCTCGCCGATGCCGCGCGCAAAGTCGGCCTCGTCGCCGTCGCCGGTAAGCGCGTGTTGGATACCTGCGGCGGCTTGGGTTACTTCGCCCGCTCAGCGCTCGCAGCCGGTGCGGTGGAAATCCGCTCGTTTGAGAAAAGCGCCTCCGTGCTGTGGCTACGCCAGCACAACCCCTACTCACCCGACACCAGCCAGCCCAGCGCGCTCAAGCTGGAACACGCGGACGTCACCGCAGCCATCACCAAGCTGCCGGACGCATACTTCGACGCGCTGCTGCACGACCCGCCGCGCTTTGGCATTGCCGGCGAGCTGTATTCCCAAAGCTTCTACAACGAGCTCGCCCGTGTGCTCAAAGCGGGCGGCAAGATGTTCCATTACACCGGCGCGCCCAACTCCAAGAGCCGTGGCCGCGACCTGCCCGCCGAGGTCGCCAAGCGCTTGCAGAAGGCGGGCTTTAGCAGCCAAGCAGAAGGCGACGGCGTGCTCGCCACGCGCCAGTCGCGCAGCAACAAAACCTAGCGACAATAAACACCCCAAGACGCTGGCCCACCAGCGTCGACCAGCCCGTAGGAGACCCCGTGGACACAAGCAATATTGAATCCGTGCTGGCAGAAACCCGCAGCTTTGCACCAAAGCCAGACTTTGCCGCGCACGCGCGCCTGAATGCCGAGAAGCTCGCCGCCCTGCACGCCGAAGCGCGCCGCGACTACAAGAGTTTTTGGGCGCGGCTAGCGAAGCAAGAGCTCGCTTGGCAGACGCCGTTCCGCACCGTGCTGGATGAGTCCGACGCCCCCAACTACCGCTGGTTTGTCGATGGCAAAACCAACGCCAGCGTCAATTGCCTAGACCGCCACCTAGGCCAGCGCGGCGAGAAAATCGCCATCCGCTTTGAGAGCGAGCAAGGCGAGGTGCGCACCTACAGCTACCTGCAATTGCACGGCGAGGTCTGCCGCCTCAGCAACGTGCTGAGGCAGTTGGAGCTCAGCTGCGGCGACCGCGTCGTCATCTACATGCCGCACTGCCCGGAGGCGGTGATCGCCATGCAAGCCTGCGCGCGGCTGGGGCTGACGCACTCCGTCGTGTTCGGCGGCTTCTCCGCCTCGGCACTCAAAGACCGCATCGAAGACGCCCAAGCCAAGTTGGTGATTACCGCCGATGGTGGCCGCCGTGGCGGGCAAATCGTGCCGCTAAAAAAAGCCGTGGACGAGGCCCTGAGCCTGGGCGGCAAGAGCGTGCAAAAGGTCATCGTGCTGGAGAACACCTGCCACGGTGTGCCCATGGTCGAAGGCCGCGACCTCGATTGGGAAACCCTGATCGACGCCGCCCATGACGAATGCGACCCAGTCTGGGTTGAGGCCGAGCACCCGCTGTTTTTGCTCTACACCTCCGGCTCCACCGGCAAGCCCAAGGGCATCCAACACTCCACCGGCGGCTATCTGCTGGGCGCGCACCTGACCGCGCAATGGGTGTTTGACCTCAAAGAAGACGACGTCTTCTGGTGCACGGCGGACGTCGGCTGGGTCACCGGCCATAGCTACGTCTGCTACGGGCCGCTGAGCAACGGCGCGACGGTGATGATCTACGAGGGCGCGCCCACCGTGCCCGACGCTGGCCGCTTCTGGAAGCTCGCACAAGACCACGGCGTCACCATCTTCTACACCGCACCCACCGCGATCCGCGCGCTGATGAA
>CAZHTI010000125.1:0-3899 GCA_964535755.1 uncultured Salinisphaerales bacterium
ACCCGCGACAACCAGAATCACAATCTGGGACTCTACCAACTGAGCTACGGCCACCATTGAGGTCGAAAAGTATAACCGACTTTTTCTGCCTTGGCCGCAACTTTTGGTGGGAATTGACCGATCGACGCAGTTTCCACCCAACGCCACCGAGATATGGACTAGCGCAAAAGCGAGAGCCCCGCCATTTGGCAGTCCAATGCATCCGTAATTAGGTGCCAGAGACAACCCGCACCAACAGCCCGCCAGCGCCAAGAGCCCGCGAGCGTCAGCGCGGCGTAGATCAATGCAGCAATCGCCGAGTGCAAAGGGTGGAAGCCGATGCTGCAGCGGTTGGGGTCGAAGATGGGCGTGGCGAGCAGATGATCAACATCAATCATCATGGTGGCCAGCATGATCAGGGCGGCGACGCGCCAGTTCTGCTTCCAGAACACTTTGGCAAATACGATCGGCACTACAAAATGGCAACCGTAGTGAATCACGTGCCTTAGCCAGACGATCTCTAGTTCCATGAACAGTGTCTGAGGGTTTTGGCCCTGAAGCAGTAGTGGCGCGCCTGGAGGGAATCGAACCCCCAACCCCGGACTTAGAAGGTCCGTGCTCTATCCGGTTGAGCTACAGGCGCGGGATGAATGCTCACCGCAGACTAATCCCAAAAGCTGGCAATCTCAGGCTTAGGGGGCGCGCAGTTTACGGCGTTTTAGGCGCATCGCGGCGGTGTTTTGCAGCGCCTTAGCGATTGCGGCGGCGCTCGGTCGGGGTGGATAGCAGGGCACGGATTTTGATGGCATCGGGATTGGTGATGACGCCGTGCTCACAGACGATGGCGTCGATGAGTCCTGCGGGGGTGACGTCGAACACCGGGTTAAACGCCTGCATGCCCGCCGGCGCGATGGCTAGCCCCTTGAACTCGGTGAGTTCCAGCGCGGTGCGCTCTTCGATCGGGATGTGCGCGCCGTCCGGGCAGTTGAGATCAAAGGTGCCGCTGGGGGCGACGACCATGAACTTAGCACCGTGGGCTTTGGCGGCGAGCGCCAGCATATAGGTGCCGATTTTATTGGCGGTGTCGCCATTCACCGCGATGCGATCAGCGCCGACGATGACCCAATCCACTTTCTCCGTGCGCATTAAATGGGCGGCAGCACCATCAGCGATGAGTTTGGCGGGGATGCCTTCTTGCATCAGCTCAAAGGCGGTGAGCCGTGCACCCTGCAACCAAGGGCGCGTTTCAGTGTTGTAGACCTGCTTGATCTTGTCGGCCGCGTGCGCCGAGCGAATCACCCCCAGTGCCGTGCCGTGGCCGCCGGTGGCCAGCGCGCCGGTATTGCAGTGCGTCAACACCGTGGCATTGGCGGGCAGTAGGGCCGCGCCCAGTTCGCCCATGCGCAGATTTTGTTGGTAGTCCTCTTCGTGAATCGCGATGGCCTCAGCCAGCAGCGCATCCGCATCCAGCGAGGCGAGCTTACGCATGCGCTGCAGCGCCCAGCGCAGGTTGACGGCAGTCGGGCGGCTGTCGGCTAGCAACTGCTCGGCAGCGAAATAGTCCTTTTTCCCGAGTGCCGCGAGCACCAATCCGTATGCTGCAGCAATGCCGATGGCCGGGGCACCGCGCACCGCCATGCTGTGGATGGCCTCGGCGACATCCTCGGCACTGCGGCATTCCAGATAGCTGATGGTCGCCGGCAGCACGCGTTGGTCCAGCAAACGCAGCACGCCATCTTCCCAAACAATGGGCTGCACGGACTTATGCATGGAGGACTCCCTTAAAATGAGGCCCTCATTTTCGGCCAAGGCCGAGGTCATCGGGGGCAATCTGCCTCGATTTTCTTCTCATCCCCATGCAAACCATCGATCTCTTGGTCTTCCCCCGTTGGGTCCTGCCCATCGTGCCTGCTGGCGTGGTGCTGGAAGACCACGCGCTGGCGATCGACGCTGGCGCGATTGTCGGCCTGCTGCCTGCCGCAGAAGCGCGCGCACGCTACGCCGCCAAGGAAACCCGCGTGTTGCCCGAGCACGTGGTGATGCCGGGCTTGGTCAACGCGCACACGCATTCGGCGATGAGCCTGCTGCGCGGCGTGGCGGATGACCTACCGCTAATGGACTGGCTGCAAAACCACATCTGGCCGGCTGAGGGTAAGCACGTCAGCCGTGCCTTTTGTGTCGATGGCGTGCACCTAGCAGCCGCAGAAATGCTGCGCGGTGGTGTGACCTGCGCCAACGATATGTACTTCTTCCCCGATGCCACCGCCGAGGCTTTTGCAGCCGTCGGCATGCGCGCCTGCGTCAATCTGATCACGCTGGATTTCCCCACCGCGTGGGCGGCCGACGCCAATGAGTACATCCACAAAGGCTTGGCCGTGCGCGATGAAATCATCGGCCGCCACGGGCGCAATGGCCTCATCACCACCATCTTCGGGCCGCACGCGCCCTACACGGTGAGTGACGCACCACTGCTCAAAATTCACAGCCTCGCGCAGGAGCTTGGGCTAGGCATCCACATGCATGTGCATGAGACCGCGGGCGAGGTGGCGATGGCGATCGAGGCCAGCGGCAAGCGCCCTTGGCAGCGCTTGAAGGATTTGGAACTGCTAGGCCCTGACTTCGTCGCCGTGCACATGACGCAGCTCACCGACGGCGAAATCGCCGAGGCCGCCGAGCTCGGTGTGCACGTCGCCCACTGCCCGGAGAGCAACCTCAAACTCGCCAGTGGCTTCTGCCCAGTGGCGAAGCTGCTTCAAGCGGGGGTCAACGTAGCAATTGGCACTGACGGTGCGGCCAGCAATAACGACCTCGACCTGTTCGGCGAGCTGCGCACGGCGGCCCTTTTAGCGAAGGGCGTGGCGCAGGACGCCACCGCCCTGCCCGCCCACGCCGCGCTGCATATGGCGACGCTCGCAGGTGCTAAAGCTCTCGGTTTGGATGCACGTATCGGCTCCTTGGAAGTGGGCAAATCGGCCGACTTCATTTCCGTTGACCTATCCGACCTCAACACCGAGCCCACCTACCAAGTCGCAAGCCAGTTGGCTTACGCGCTCAATAGCCGCCAAGTGCAGGACGTCTACGTCGCGGGTAAAGCACTGTTGCGGAGCGGCCTACACACGACGGTTGACGTCGGCGATTTACGCGCCCGTGCCCGCGCTTGGCGCGCGCGCGTCGCGCCGTGAATCGGCGGCCTTTGATGAATTTTTGGTCGGATGCACTCGGAGTCTTGCGCATGAAGAAGCTGTTGCTACTCACCCTTGCGGTGGCGATTGCATTGGCGGGCTGTGCCGTCACTGGCCCGTATCGCACCGTGCAGGAAATCAAATCCGCGGTGAAGGAGGGCGACCAAGCGAAGCTCGCCGAATACATCGACTTCGCCCTGCTGCGCAGCAATTTGAAGGCACAGGTGCGGGAGGCGGCCATGGCGAAGGTCGGCGGCAACGGCGGCATTTTCGGCGCGATTGCGGGCGAGGCTGCCGGTGCGATTGCAGGCGGCCTGATTGAAGCCGCCATTACCCCAGCAGGCATCGTCGAGGTGATGTCCGGCGAATACAGCGACCTCCTAAAGCCGCGCAAATCCGAGCCACCGCCTCCGGGCAGCGATGGTGCAGCGGAGGCCAAGCGCAAGTCCGAGAAAATCTTCCAAGACGCGCGCTACGGCTTTGACTCCAGCAACCAATTCAGCATCTACGCCAAAGACCGCAACGGTAAGGAAACGCAGTTCATCCTGACGCGGGAAGGCCTCAAATGGCGGCTGACCAATATCGTGCTTACTGAACTTCTGTCATGACCAATGTCGATGCGGCGGAAATCGCCACCTTCCAAAAGCTCGCGGCCGAGTGGTGGGACCCTAAAGGCCCGATGCGCGCGCTGCACCACATCAACCCAGTGCGGCTCAACTACATCAAGCGCTGTGCAGC
>CAZHTI010000125.1:3999-6239 GCA_964535755.1 uncultured Salinisphaerales bacterium
GCGCGCTGCACCACATCAACCCAGTGCGGCTCAACTACATCAAGCGCTGTGCAGCTGGTGTAGCGGGCAAGCAGGTGTTGGATATCGGCTGTGGTGCCGGCCTAGTGACGGAAGGCCTCGCGGTTATGGGGGCCAAGGCCACTGGCATTGACCTCGCAACCGACGCGCTACAGGCCGCGGAACTGCATGGCTTCGAGTCAGGTGTCCGTGCCAACTACCAAGCCAGCAGTGCGGAGGACTTCGCCGCCGCCCAGCCTGGGCTCTTTGAGCTGGTTGTCTGCCTGGAGATGCTGGAGCACGTCCCCGACCCCGCGAGCGTCATCGCTGCCGCAGCAGCGCTCGCCAAGCCGGGTGGCACGCTGGTGTTCTCGACCATCAACCGCACCCCTAAGGCCTTCGCGCTCGCCGTAGTGGGTGCTGAGTATGTGCTCTCGCTGGTGCCACGCGGTACCCACGACTACGCCAAGTTCATCCGCCCCGCCGAGCTCACCGCCTGGGCGCGCGCCGCTGGATTAGAGCCAGTGGAGGTCATGGGCCTGAGCTACAACCCCATCACCCGCTCGGCCAGTTTGGGCGCGGATATCGACATCAACTACTTCCTGCACTGCAAAAAGCCTTAACGGATGCCAGCCGCCATTTTCTTTGACCTCGACGGCACACTCGTCGATACCGCAGGCGATTTAGGCGAGGCTGCGAATGCCGTGCGCGCCACGCTCAACCTGCCGCCTCTGCCCTTGGCCGACTACCGTCCCGTCGCCTCCGCCGGTGCGCGCGGCTTGCTAGGCATGGCATTAGGAATAGGCCCCGAGCATGCCGCCTTTGCCCAACATCGCGCACATTTTTTAGCGCACTACGAAGCCAATATCGCCCACCACTCCCAACTCTTTGCAGGGATGGATGCGAGCCTTAGAGCAATGGAAGCGCAGAACATCGCCTGGGGTGTGGTCACTAATAAGCCCAAGCGCTACACCGACAAACTGCTGGAGCAACTCGGGCTCACCGAGCGCTGTGCGGCCATCGTCAGTGCCGATGAAGTCCCCGCCGCCAAGCCTGCGCCCGACGCGCTCTACCTCGCTTGCGAGCGCGCGAGTGTCGCCGCCAAAGACTGCTACTACGTCGGCGATGACCTACGCGACATCGCCGCAGGCCGTGCAGCGGGCATGCGCACGGTTGCGGCCGCTTGGGGCTACGAGGGCGAGCACGCCATCGACACCTGGCAGGCGGACATCCGGCTCGAAACCCCGCACCAACTCACATCCTTAATCGCCGACGCGGCTTTGCAATGACTTCTGCCTTACTGACTGCCCCGCTCGCGGGCAAAATCCTGCTGATTACTGGTGCAGGCGATGGTTTGGGTCGCGCCACCGCGATTGCTGCCGCCCAACAAGGGGCGACCGTAGTGCTGCTTGGCCGCACCATCAAGAAGCTGGAGGCCACCTACGACGCCATCGAAGCCGCAGGCGGGCCGCAGCCCGCCATCATCCCGCTCAACCTCAACGGCGCGGCTTGGCTGGACTACCAAACGCTGGCAGAGACGCTCACCGTGCAACTAGGCCGCATCGACGGCCTGATCCACTGCGCTGCGCACTTCACCGGCTTTGTCCGCTTGGCCGAGCTACCCGCCAAGGACTGGATGGACGGCCTTCAGACCAACCTCACCGCCGCCTACATCCTCACCCGCAGCTGCCTGCACTTGCTGGAGCAATCTAACAAGGCGAACGTGGTGTTTGTGACCGACTCAGCAGGCAGCGCCGGCAAGCCCTTCCACGGTGTCTATGGCATTGCAAAGGCCGCACTGGAAACGCTAAGCACGACTTGGGCGGCGGAGTCGAAACTCACGCACCCGAACCTACAGTTCCAAGTATTCGACCCCGGCCCGATGCGCACCGGCTTGCGCATCAAAGGCTATGCCGGCGAAGGCCCGAACGACTCACCACCACCGACGGCAGCCGCCGAGCGTTTGCTGGCGCTGCTGCTGTAAACGCTTGATTTTTGGATCAAATCCCGCTGCGCCCGGGCGCGGCGGCCGCGTTTTTCGCCCGTCCTGGTAGGGGCAAGGCATGCCTTGCCGCTACGACCTTTAGCCCGGAAGCCACTGCGTCAGCAGCCCCGTATCCGGTAGCTTCGGCAACCGCCAGCCTTCACTGCATTGGGTAGCGAACGTGCGGGCTACGCCGCAGCGGCCAGCAACACCACCGCATGTGCCGCAATGCCCTCGCGGCGGCCGATGTGGCCCATGG
>CAZHTI010000126.1:0-6218 GCA_964535755.1 uncultured Salinisphaerales bacterium
AACTCGCGTGGGGTGTAGAGCGGGTTGACGTTCACCACCACCATGCCGGCGCGCAAAATGCCGAACAGGCTGATCGGGTATTGCAGCAGGTTGGGCATCATCACTGCCACGCGGTCGCCCTTATTCAGGTTGAGCACGTTCTGTAGGTAGCTCGCAAAGTCTTGCGAGAGCCGGTCGAGCGCGTCGTAGCTGAGCTTCACGCCCATACATTCGAAGGCGTCTTGAGCGCGGAATTTCTCGCAGCTTTTTTCGGCGATATCGGCGACCGAGCTGTAAGCGCCCAAACTGATCTCTGCCGGTACGCCTGGCGGGTAATGCGCGAGCCAGATGTTGTCGGCGTAGTGGGAGCCGGTATTTGCCATGGTGGGAGCCTCGGTGCAGGTCAAAATGGGCACTTAGCCGTGGTCTTAGCGGCGATCTCAAATGAGAAAACTTGAGACAAGGCGGCAAAAACTAGGCGGGACGTGTTTTGTCCCGTGATTATCAACGAATTCCCACGCAACCGTCAGGATTTAGGGCCTTTTAGCCCAAGCGCTATACACAAGCCTAGGGCGCAAACACTCGGCCATTCTTTGCCTCCGACTGGCACCACGACTTCAGTGTTTGGTCGGCGGCGGTAGCTGCCGCCTCGGCGGCTTTCAGCCAAAGTTCTGCGGCACTCAAATCCGCTTGAGAAAGCTCTACCGACTCGCCGCGCAAGGCCTTCCACACCCTCGCCATGGCGATGCGTTCGGGGTCGGTTGCGGGTAGGTAGCTAATCTCGGTGTCGGCGAGTACCCCGGCAGCGATCAGCGGGCTCGCAAGCTCCGTGAGGCTGGTGTCGGAAACCCCCAGAATCTCCGCCATGCGGGTTTTGGTCACCAGCGTGCTGCCTGCGTAGTAGCGCTGCGTCACCATGCGCACCAAAGCCAAGCCCAATTGCTCGCGCGCGCGGCCTGCGGCAATCGGCGGCTTGGCGTAGGGGTTCATGCGCCCCGGATACTGCGCAAAGTAGGCCAATTGGCAGCCGCTCAGCAAAATCAGCCAGCCGAGTTGCAGCCAGATGAGTACGAAGATCAGGATGGCAAAGCTTGAGTAGATCGCGTTGTAGTTGGTCGCCGCGCTGACAAAGCTGGCAAACGCCAAGCTCGCGGTCTGCCAGAGCAAGCCCGCCACTGCGCCGCCAATGCAGGCGGGCACGAAGCGCACCTGCGTGTTGGGCACGAAGCGATACAAAAACACAAACAGGCTGACGATCATCAGATACGGCACGGTGGCCGTCGCCACTTCAAACAGGAAGCCGAATAAAGGCACCTGCGAGAGCCAATGCACCAAGCCGTTGTTGAACAAGCTGGCGGTGGCGCCCAAGGCCGAGAACACCACTAGCGGCCCGACCGTGAGCACCGCGAGGTATTCCCCCAGCCGTTGCGCAAACGCACGCGGCCGCTCGACTTTCCAGATGTCATTGAAGGCAGATTCCACCTGCTGGATCAGACTCAAGGCGGAGTAGAGCAGCAGGCTGACACCCACGGCGCCCAAGACCCCGACCTTCATGTTCTCCACAAACTGCATCAAGCTCTGTGCGACTTCCTTGGCCTTGGTCGGCCCCAGTGCCTTCAGGCTCTCCAGCAGCACCGGCTCCATTTGGTTATGGATGTCGAAGGCTTTTAGCAGCGAAAACCCCAGCGCCAAGAACGGCACTAAGGACAGCAGCGTGGTGTACACCAAGCTCGTCGCCCGCAGCGACAAATCGCCGCGTAGAAAGGCAGATCCGACCGCATCCAGCACCCGGAGCAGGGTGATGAGCCAGCGCCGGATGGGGCGCATCGGCTGGGCATGCCAGAGCCTGTGGCGCGCCTGTTGAAGATGTGTGATCAGCATGCTTTTGCTGCCAAGATCGTCATGGATTTTATAAGTGATTGACTTTGCGAAGGATATTAGTGTTTGACAGATCGGGATCGGAAATTTATGATGCACCGCAACAAATGCTGCACTGCAACAAAACGCCTGTAGCGCTTTGTCCCCGAGTTTCTAGCCCTGCCTTCTAGTCTTAACTGCTCAACGGAGTTTTTCATGAACGTTCAAACCATTGTTACCGACCTCACCAGCAAAGTTGAAAAGCTCGCCAGCACCGGCCAAGAAGCCGCTGTTATCGGCTTTGACACCCTGAAGACCGCCAACGAGATCGTGGTGGAAGCTGCTCAAGCCATCGTCAAGACCAACACCGACGCCGGCACCGCGCTGTTCGCCGAAGCCAAGAGCGTGTTCGAGAAGGCCTCCACCGACGGCATCAAGGCAGTCATCAACAATCCTGTCGGCTACCTGCCGGTCACCACCCCTGCCGTTGACGCTTTCAACGTCACCATCAAGACCCTGACCGAAACCGGCACCGAGCTGGCCAAGACCTTTGAAGGCGGCTTCAACGACATCGTCGCCAAGTTCAACGGCGAAACCGTCACCGTTGCCAAGGCTAAGAAGGCTGTGAAGGCTGCTGCGGCTCCTGCTGCCAAGACCGTGAAAGCTGCTGCCAAGAAGGTTAAGGCTGCTGCCTAATTGCTCTGCGCGCCGCCGCCGTGCCCCGCGCACCCAGCGTCGCTTGAGCATACGGTTTTAGCGGGCGGCGCTTGCACTGCCCGCTACTGCTGAATCTGTCTGCGGATACTTCCTCCCTCGGTTGTCCGCAGGTGGCCACGGGGCTCAAAGCTAGCTTTGAGCCCCGTTTTTTTTGGCCCGAAGCGGCTGCTATTGGGCATTAGTTGTTATCGAGAACATGGATGAACCTGAACCTGACGATGCGCACGCAGCGTCTTGGTGCGCATGATTGGTTGGTGTACGCCAAGGACGGCCTCAGCTTATTGATCGAGCATGAGGAGCAAAGCCTCGCGACCTTGCAGCAAGAATGGCGCACCCGCCGCGCTGTGGCGCGCCGCGCTGGCTCGCTGACTGAGCTGCTGCGTGACCAAATTGACCTGATCCCAGCCAGTAAAAACCAACTGGTCGATAACTTCGCGCTACGGGCGAGGCTGCTGTTGGGCTTCGTGCGCGATTTGAGCGCGGGCTTGCGGCAACGCCGCTCCCGTTAAAGGCCGCTAAGACTTTGCCGCGCGCCGCCGCCTTGGCTTGCTGGCGGTAGTTGCTTCTGGCTGGGCCTTACCGCGCCGTTTGCGCGGGCTGATGGCCGCCTCCGCTGGCGCGCTCGGCGTCTCTGGCTCGGTGATTCTGAGTTTTACCGAGGACAGCAGCTTGTTGATGGTGGCAGTGCCGGAGTCTTTGAGATTGCCCAAGTTCTCGCGCACGAAGTCCGCAGCGGGGTTAAAGCTCTCACTGGCTTTCTCCACCGTGCCACGGACAAAGTCCGCAGCCGGGTTTAAGCCCTCAGCCGCTTGGCCCATTTTTTCTTTGACGAAGTTGACCAGCTCGTCCTGTAGGCCGGCGACATCCGGCAGACCCAAGAAGCGGCGCAGCTCCTCGGGCTTAACTTCGATTTCAACTCTGATCTGCATGGGCGGCTTCCTAATGACGACGGGGCGACGGCGCTTTTATTGCCCTAAGGCTTCGCAGTCTAGGCTAACGCGGCCGAGCAGCAGACGGCTACTGGGTGAGCAGGTGCAGCGCGCGTTGGTAGGTCGCCCCAGTGCGCGCCAAAATCTCTGCGGGTAACTTAGGCCCGGGTGGCTGCTTGTTCCAGTCCAGAGTTTCGAGGTAATCGCGCACGATTTGCTTATCAAAGGACGGCGGGCTGGCTCCCGGTGCGTAGTGCTCGGCGGGCCAAAAGCGGCTGGAATCGGGCGTCAGCACTTCGTCAATCAGGTGCAGGCGGCCTTGGTCATCGACGCCAAACTCGAACTTGGTATCGGCAATCAAAATCCCGCGTGCGGCGGCATAGGTTGCTGCTTGCTGGTAGATGGTCAGCGTCATGTCGCGCAGTTGCGCGGCTAAGCCTGCGCCTACCAACTCCACCACGCGGGCGTAATCGATATTGACATCGTGCTGGCCGGCCGGAGCCTTCCAAGCGGGGGTGAAGATGGGGGCGTCGAGCTTGGCGGCCATTGCTAGGCCGGCTGGTAGTGCGATGCCGCAGACGCTGCCACTCGCTTGGTATTCCTTCCAGCCTGAGCCAATCAAATAGCCGCGTGCGACGCATTCCACGGGGAGTGCTTTGAGCTTTTTGACGATGACCGCACGGCCTTCGCACTCGGCGAGCTCATCGCCAGAGAGCCAATCGGACAAGCGCATCTCAGGGGCCATCTGATTGGGCAGCAGGCTGGCGAAGTGCTGCATCCAGAAGCTGGTGAGTGCGGTTAGCACCGCGCCCTTGCCGGGGATGGGCTGGGGCAGGATGACGTCGAACGCGCTCAGGCGATCGGTAGTGACCAAGAGCATGTGGTCAGTGCCGATGGCGAAGATGTCGCGCACCTTGCCGGCGTGAATCTTCGGCAAGCTCTTGATGTTGGAGGCGAACAGCGGAGGGCGGCTAGGAGTCGGCATAACAGGCACGCGCGCGGGGTAGGGCGGTCATTGGGGCGCAATCATAGGCGAAGCGAAAAATACTAAGGCGCACCCGACACCGGAGCAGGGGCGGCGCTGCGGCGCGCACGCAGCAGGCTCTCGCCCAGGTAAATCGCGCAGCCTAGCCAGATCAGACCAAAGCCAACGGCACGGTCGCCGCCGAAGGCCTCGTCAAAAATGAGCCAGCCGCAGAGGAACTGGATAGTCGGCCCGACGTATTGCAAGAGGCCCACGGTGGCGAGCGGGATGCGTTGCGCACCGTAGGCGAACAAGATCAGCGGGATCGCGGTGACGAGCCCGCCGAGAATCAGCAGGAAGCTGGTTTGCGGGGCCGCTGGAGTGAGGTGGGAGACGCCCGTCACCTGCCACCAGATCAAAAAGCCGAGCATGAGCGGGAACAAAATCAGGCTCTCGATGGCAAGGCCGGAGATGGAATCCACTGCCGTAATTTTGCGCAACAGCCCATACGCGCCGAAGGATGCGGCGAGGGAGAGTGCCACCCAAGGCAGTTGGCCAAAGGCAATCGTCAGCCATAAAACACCCGCGCCAGCAAAGCTAAAGGCCAGTTTTTGGCCCATGCTCAGGCGCTCCTTGAGTACCACGACCGCCAGCAAGACGTTGACCAAAGGCGTGATGAAGTAACCCAGCGAGGACTCAATCACATGGCCGTTGCTCACCGCCCAAATGTAGAGCCCCCAGTTAATGGCGATCAGAACGCCCGTGCAGCTCAGGGTGGTGAGTAATTTGCGCTGGCCTTTGAACTGCGTGAGCCAGCTCATCCCGCGCGTGATAAACAGATAGCCACTCACCAGCACCGCGCACCAAATCAAGCGATTCGCCATCACCTGAAGTGCGGGGACGTGCTTGAGCAGCGACCAATACAGTGGGAAGAACCCCCAGATGATGAAGGCCATCAAGGTGGCATAGAGGCCTTGGGTGGAGCGGCTGCCGTACATGGCGAACACCTGCGCTGGTCGCGAAAGCGCGGCAGCATACGCGCCCGTCGCGGCTTCCGGTGCGCTGGGCCGGGCTAGGCGCGAATTCATGCCGCATTCACAGCGCCTTCTATACTGCCTCTGCGGTATCGTTTACCGCATTACTTCACGGATTAGTCCATGCGCGCTCTTCTTGCTGTGCCCCTCGCCGCCGCTGCGGTGTCGGCCTGCGTCACCATCAATGTGTACTTCCCTGCGGCTGCCGCTGAGAAAGCCGCCGACCGCGTGATCGATGAAGTCTGGGGCAAGGGTGGCGTGCCGCCCGCTGCAACGCCCCCCGCTACCACTCCTGCTCCGGTGTCGTCGCGGCCTCTGCACTTCACGCTCGATGGCGTGCTCATGGCCGTGCTCGATGCCGTGATCCCCGCCGCCCACGCGCAGGCAGATGCGAACTTGGATATCTCTAGCCCTGAGATTCAAGCCCTTCAAGCGGCGATGGCCGCGCGCCACGCTGATCTACTCGCCTTCTACGCCAGTGGCGCGGTGGGCATTGCAGCGGATGGCGGCCTCGCCGTGCGCGATTTGAACCTCGTCGGCCTGCCGCTACGCGCTAAGGCGAAGAAGCTGGTCGCCGATGAAAACGCCGACCGCGACGCGCTCTACCGCGAGATTGCCCGTGCCAACGGCCACCCCGAGTGGGAAGCGCAAATCCGCAGCACCTTCGCCAAGCGCTGGGTCGCGCGCGCCCAAGCCGGTTGGTATGTGCAGGCGGGCGGGGCTTGGGCGCAGAAGTAG
>CAZHTI010000127.1:0-4216 GCA_964535755.1 uncultured Salinisphaerales bacterium
AGCACGCAGCGGGTGCCGCCGGGCTGGTACATCTCGGCAATGCAGAGGTTGCAGGCGGTGCAGCCAGAGCGCTGCGCCGCACCGGTCGCAAACTGGTGGATGAGATTGGGCTCGTGCAGCAGGGCGCGGCCCATCGCCACGGCGTCAAAGCCCTCATCGAGCAAGGACTGCACATCTGCCAGCGAAGTCGCACCGCCCAGATAGGCGAGTGGCATATGCAGGCCCGCGCGCAGGTGCCGCGAGTGCTCCAAAAGATAGAGCGGCTTGAAGGCCATGCGCGGTGCGGCCAGCAGCATCAGCTTGGCGGCTGCGCGGGCGAAGCGGCTATCCACCGGCCCGGTCGCAGTCTTCGGCAGCGGGCTGCCAAAGATGGCCCAGGGCGCTTCGACATTCATGCCCGCAGAGAGCACGAGCAGATGCGCGCCATTGGCCTGCAAGACGCGGCCTATCGCGAGCGCGTCTACCGCCGTGCCGCCGCCCGCAAAGCCCTCATCGACACTGATTTTGCAGACCACCGCCAGCCGCTTGCCGACCGCATCGAGCACGCGGCGCAGCACCAGCGCGGGGAAGGCCGCGCGGGCAGTCGCATCACCACCCCAAGCATCGCGGCGGCGGTTGTAGCGCGGCGAGAGGAACTGGCTCAGCAGATAGCCGTGGCCCATGTGGATTTCCACCGCGTCGAAACCGGCCTGCTCCACCTGCCTTGCGGCCTCGGCGAAATGTTCGGCAGTAGCGGCCAGCTCAGCCTCCGTCATCGCCTGCTTGCGCCAGCGCCCCACCAGCACACCGGGTGGATTGAAGCCGCTGGAGGCCGAGCGCGGCCGACCTGTTTCCAGCTGTCGGAGGAAGCTAAAGGCCCCGCCGTGGGTGATCTGCGCGGATGCTTTGCCGCCTGCGCGGTGCACGGCTTCGGTCAGCAGCCTGAGGCTAGGACGCGCTTCGGCATTGAGCAGAATTTGCTGCTCAAACGTACGGCCATCGGGGCTGACGGCGCAGTAGGCGAGCGTGGTTAGCGCGGCACCACCGGCGGCAATGGCGCGGTGATGCTCGATCAGCAAAGGCGTGGCCCTGCCCGCGCGTGCCATGCCCTCGTTGGTGGCGGCTTTGATGAAGCGATTGCGCAGTGTGATCGGCCCCAATGGCCAGGGAGCGAAGGGGTCGACCACGGCCATCGCTACCGGCAATAGCTGCCTAGCCGAGGTAGGCCTGCCCGCCGTCCACCGCGATGCTCTGGCCGTTGATGTAGCGGCAGTCCTCGCTGCACAGCGTGGCGACGAATCTGCCGATGTCTTGCTCGCAATCACCCACCCGCTGCATCGGCACGGTGGCAGTGAAGGCAGCCGCCTCTTCGGGCCGTGCAGCCGTCCAACCGGCCATCGCTGGGGAGTCGCCCAAGGGCAGGATGGCATTGCTGCGGATGCCATCGCGCGCCCATTCGCAGGCGGCAGCGCGGGTGAGTTGGCGGATCGCCTCCTTCACTGCGCCGTAGGCCCCATAGCCGCTGGCATCCCAGCGCATGGCGGCAGGGCTCGCGAGGTTGATGATGCGGCCCTTGCCGCTGGCCTTGAGCGACGGGTGGCAGAGCTTCATCAGCCGGAAACTCGCCAACGGCCCGGACTCCCAACCCGCGGTGAAGGCCGCATCGCTGACTTGCAGCAGACCGCCCAAGGGCACCTCCTGCGCGTTATTGACCAAAATGCTCAGGCCACCAAAGTGGCCGACGACGGCCGCGACCAAGCCCTCCAGAGCCTCGGGCTGTTTGATGTCGCAGGCGTAGGCAAAGCCGCGCCCGCCGCGACGGGTGATTTCTGCCACCGTCGCTTCCAGCTTGCGCAAGCTACGGCCCGTGACGGCAACCGCCGCACCCTCAGCCGCTAGCGCGTAGGCAATCCCCTGCCCCACGCCTTGGCCGCCGCCGGTGATGAGTGCGATGTGGTCAGCGAGTCTCATGGTCATGTTGTGCAGGGCGTGTCTTGGCTGTTGTGCGAGGAAGGCTTTAAATGCCTACTGCCGCAGCGCGGGCAGAGGCTCGCCCTTGGCGATGAGCTTGAGGCTCACGCCGTTATTGCAGAAGCGCAGGCCTGTGGGCGCTGGGCCATCTTCAAACACATGGCCCATATGCCCGCCGCAGCGGGCGCAGTGGTATTCGGTGCGGGCGTAGCCGATGTGGTGGTCGGTCTTGGTTTCGAGTGCGTCGGGCAGCGCTTGGAAGAAGCTCGGCCAGCCAGTGCCGCTCTCGAATTTGGTATCGGTCGTAAACAGGGGCAGAAAGCAGCCGGCGCAGACGAAAGTGCCGTCTTGCTTGGCAAAGTTGTACGGGTGGGTGCCGCATAGCTCGGTGCCTTCGCCTCTGAGCACGCGGTATTCCTCAGCGCTCAGCAGTGCTTTCCACTCGGCTTCGGACTTGTGCAGTTTCTCAATCATGGCGGGCTCGCTCGGGGCTGGGTGCTAGAGCATAGGGTGCACCCGGCACGCTGAACGCTAGACCATCACGGCAGCCGACAGCTTGGCCAAATCCTTAGCGGCTAAGTAGCCGAAGGTCATCGCCGGCCCTAGCGTGGCACCCGGCCCTGGGTAGGTCTTGCCCATGGCGGCAGCCGAGCAGTTGCCGATTGCATAGAGGCCGGGGATGACGCTGCCGTCGTCGCGCAAGACCCGCGCAGTTTCATCGGCGACCAAGCCGCCTTTCGTGCCAATCTCACCGGTTTGCAGGGGGATGGCATAAAACGGCCCTTGGCTCAGCGGTGCTAAGCAGGGGTTGGGGGTGATCATCGGGTCGGCGTAGTAGCGGTCGAAGACGTTATCGCCCTTGCCAAAGTCCGTGTCCTTGCCGGAGGCGGCAAAGGCATTCATGCGGCTGACGCTGCGTTGCAGCCCTTGCGGGTTGACCTTGATCTTCTCAGCCAGTGCGTCGAGCGTATCGGCCTTGAAATACACCGTGCCCTCCCAGATTTTCGGCAGCTTTTTGTCCGGCGCGATGTTGCCGGGCAGCAAAGGGCCGCAGGGGTACTTCTCACGGAAGCGGGCGTCGAATATGAGCCAAGTGGGGATGGCCCCGCCGCTCTTGGCCTGCTCTGCCAGCATGCTGGCGACGGCCTCTGTATATGGGGCAGCTTCGTTCAAAAAACGCTCGCCTTGAGCGTTGACCATCAAGCAGCCGGGCAGCGAGCGCTCGACGAACAAGGGTGCGGCCGTCGGGTTGCCGGGCACCAAGATGGTGGGCACGCCCCAGACCATATTCATGAAGCCCAACTGCGCGCCGAGCTTCGCACCGGCTTGGATGCCCTCGCCGTGGTTGACGGGAGGTGCCGCCGACCAAGCCACTTGCGTGGGCTTGGGCAGAAAGCGCTCACGCAGCGCTTGGTTGCTCTCAAAGCCACCGCAGGCCAGCACCACACCGCGGCGCGCCCCCAGTTGTAGCGTTTTGCCGCCGCGCTGCACCCGCACACCAACGACGCGGCCTTGGGCATCGGTGATCAAATCCTCAAACGCAGTGTTGAGTTGTAGCGGCACGTTGTAGCGGCCCATCGCATGGCGCAGCGCACCCACCAAGCCTTGGCCGAGCACGAGGCGGCGGTCGCGCCAAGTGCGCTTGCGCCAAGCGAAGTCCGTCCAATAGCGCCACATCATGGTGAGAATCAGCCAGATCCAACCTTTGCTGCGCGAGAACAACACATGCGCTTGGACTTGGTCCATCGCCATCCGCCCCAGCACCAAAGTGCCACGGAAGGGTGGGCGTTGGCGCTCGAACTCGGCACCGAGTTGCGTGGCATCAAAGGCAACCGGCTCCATCGTCCGAGCACCGGGTTTGCCACCGGGGGCGAGGGGGAAGTAGTCCGGGTACTTAGCCACACTGCGGAAGCGCACCGAGAACTTCTGCTCTAAAAACCGCACCATTTCGACCGCCGTATGCACATAGGCAGCGAGCCGCGCTTGGGGCACTTGGCCTTCGGTCAGGTGGCTGACGTAGGTCAGTGCTTCTTCTGGGCTGTCTGAGATGCCCGCTGCGGCCATTTGGTCATTGCAGGGGATCCAAATGCCGCCACCCGAGACCGCCGTGGTGCCGCCGTATTGGTCGGATTTCTCCAGCACTACCGCTGACAAGCCCTCGGCCTGCGCGGTGAGCGCTGCCGTCATGCCGCCCGCACCGGAGCCGACGACGATGACATCGAAGGATTGATCAAAGCCACGGGGGTTTTCGGTAATGCCCATAAAG
>CAZHTI010000127.1:4316-6201 GCA_964535755.1 uncultured Salinisphaerales bacterium
TAGATGAAGAAGTCGGTGTTGTCGCGGCCCAACAACACCCCGCCGTAGTTGCGGCCAAAGATGTCTGGGTTGTTGGCGTAGTGGCCGCGCGCGGCGTGGATGTCCAAAAAGAAGCGCACCAGCGGGAAGTCATTGAAGATGCCGCGGCCGCCACAAGCGCTAAACAGTGCGTAGGCGTGCTTGGCGCAGCGCTCAACAATCTGCGCGCTTTGGTAGCGGTAGTGCAGGCGCTGCTCGACCTCCAACATGCCGCCCTTCTTGGCCTGCGCCATGAGCTCATCAAAGTTGCGGTTGATGACCAACTTCATCTCATCGACGGCGACCATCGCATCGGCCAGTGCGATCTGCGCAGGCCCTTGGTCGGCGGTCTTCGCCCCCATGCTGCCGGTCCAAGCGCGGCCCCATTCGCGGAAGCTATTGATCGCGCCCTGCAAGCCGCCAATGGCCGCAGAGGACACTGCGCGCACAAAGATCTGGCCGAAGGGCAAGTCATAGAGCGCAGCGGTGAACTCAGCGCCGCCCGGGTTAGTCCCCATAAAGCCATCGCTGGCCTTGTGGGTGCGGTATTCCGGCACGAAGCAGCCCTTGACGACGATATCCTTACTGCCCGTGGCTTTGAGGCCCATGGTGTGCCAAGTGTCGACGATCTCGAAGTCGCTCTTCGGCAGCAGAAAGGTGCGGTACTCCGGCGGCTGGCCTTCCTTGAAAATCAGGCCGCCCAAGAACACCCAATCGCAGTGGTCGATACCGCTGGAAAACCCCCAACGGCCAGAGAACTCGAAGCCGCCTTCGACCGGCTTCACGACGCCCTTGGGCATATAGGTGCTGGCGATCAGCACATCGGTGTCGCCCGCGCCCCAGACATCCTGCGCGGCCTTGGGGTCAAACAGGGCGATCTGCCAGTTGTGGACGGCGACCACCGAGTACACCCAAGCGGTGCTCATGCAGCCCTCGGCCAGCGTCATGGCGACGTCGTAGAAGGCCTGCGGGTCCATCTCATAGCCGCCGTATTTTTTCGGCTGCAAGACGCGGAACAAGCCAGCGGCTTTCATTTCCGCGACGGTCTCAGCGGGCAGCATGCGCGCTTCGTCGGCGGCTTTGCCGCGCGCAGCGAGCTGCGGGAGTAACTCACGGGTGCGAGCGACGAGCGCCTCGCGGGTGGGGATGGAAACGCTTCCGGAATCGGCGGGCATGGCAACCTCCTGAACAAGGCAAAAAGAAAGGGGTGCACGCAAGGCGGCAGCGCAAACGCAGTGCCGCCTGATCGAGGCAGGTCGGCAGTGTTTGCGCCCAAGGCCTAAGCCGTCATCGTCCGAAATGACTATGCCTCGGGCCCGAGGTTTCAGCGCTGATATGCGCCGAATCGCAAGCGCTCGCGAGGGTTCATGCAAATGGGTGATGCCGCTACCACGCGCCGCGCCCAACACTGCCGTCAGACCCAAGACCGCAATTAGGACGCACAAGCCATGTCTGCCGTGACCGCACTCGACTCGGTGATCCCGCTGCACAAAATTGAAGCCGCCGCGCCGCCTGCTCGCTATGCGCGTGGCTGGCACTGCTTGGGTTTGGCCGACCAATACCAAGACGGCAAGCCGCACTCCGTCAACATTTTTGGCACCCGCTTGGTGATCTTCCAAGGCGAGGACGGTGCAATGCGCGTGCTCACCGCTTGGTGCCCGCACATGGGTGCGGATTTGGGCCTAGGCACGGTGCAGGGCAACTCGGTGGTCTGCCGCTTCCACGCTTGGAGCTGGGGTGGCGATGGCGTCTGCAACCACATCCCCTACGCCAAGCGCATCCCGCCCAAAGCCCGCATCCAGACTTGGCACAGCTGTGTCGAGAACAAGATGCTGTTCATCTGGAACGACCCAGAAGGCAGCGCGCC
>CAZHTI010000128.1:0-6099 GCA_964535755.1 uncultured Salinisphaerales bacterium
CCCGCTCCGCGCTCCAACTCGCGGTAGCGCACGGCCTCTGCGACTTGTGCTGCGCCAATGCTGGGCAGTGCAGTTAGGTCTGCAATCGTGCGGGCGACTTTCAAAATGCGGTGGTAGGCGCGGCCGGAGAAGTTCAGGCGCTGCATGGCGGCTTCTAGCAGGCTGCGCGCGGCAACGTCTGGCTGGCAGTAATGATCTAGGTCCTTGCCCTGCAACTGGGCGTTGACCTTGCCCTGCCGTGCCGCTTGGATGGCGCGGCAGCTTAGTACCCGCTGCCGGACTAATGCGCTGGACTCAGCGCCGGCATCGGCGGCCGCCATCAAGTCGCGGGTATCGACTCTGGGCACGGTGATTTGCAAGTCGATGCGGTCGAGCAGAGGGCCGGAAATTTTGCTGCGGTAACGGGCGACGATCTCCGGCGTGCAGCGGCAGCGGCCGGTAGGGTCGCCAAAGTAGCCGCAGGGGCAGGGGTTCATCGCGGCAACAAGTTGAAAGCGTGCCGGGAAGTCCGCTTGTCTAGCGGCACGGCTGACGGTGATCTGGCCGGATTCCAAGGGCTCGCGCAGCACTTCCAGCACACTGCGCTCAAACTCCGGCAGCTCATCTAAGAACAGCACGCCGTGGTGGGCCAGCGTGATTTCCCCGGGCCTTGGGTTGCTGCCGCCGCCGACTAGGGCGACGCCGCTGGCGGTGTGGTGCGGCGCGCGGTAGGGCGGGATGCCCCAACGGCTGGCATCGAAGCCAGCGCTACTGACCGAAGCGACTGCAGCGACCTCCAGTGACTGTTGTGGCGTCAGCGGCGGCAACAGGCCCGGTAGCCGCTGCGCCAGCATGCTCTTGCCGGAGCCTGGGGGGCCGAGCATGAGCAGGCTGTGGCCGCCGGCTGCGGCGATTTCTAATGCGCGCTTGGCTTGGAACTGGCCGCGCACATCGGCGAGGTCGGGGAGCGCGGCGGCTGTGCCGGCTGGCTCTGGTGCTACCGCAAGCGCCAACGGCCCGGTGTGCAGCGCCAGCGCGATCGCCCCTAAATGCTCCGCCGCGTGTAACTGCGCCCCCGCCGCGAGGCCTGCCTCGGCGAGATTCGCAGCAGGCAAGAGCAGCGCGCGGCCCGATGCGGTGGCTTGTAATGCCGCAGGCAAAGCGCCGCGAATAGGGCGGACTTCGCCACTGAGCGAGAGCTCGCCCAAGACCTCTAGCTGCGCGACGCGCTCCGCAGGAATTTGCCCGGAGGCGACCAAGATGCCGAGCGCGATCGGTAGGTCAAAGCGGCCACCTTCTTTGGGTAAATCCGCCGGTGCAAGGTTGACGGTGATGCGCCGCGTACTCGGGAACTTATAGCCGCAGGTGGCGATGGCGGCCTTGACGCGATCACGACTTTCGCGCACGGCCGCCTCGGGCAGCCCGACGATCGATAGCCCCGGCAGACCGTTGGCCAAATGCACTTCTACCGTTACCGCCTCTGCTGCAAGCCCGTTCTGTGCGCGCGAGTGGATGGTTGCAAGCGTCACGTTGGCAAGCCCCCTTTGCTCAGCCAAGTACCTCGGCACTGTAGCCGCGCTGAGGCGTGGTCGTCACCCGTCGCGCAAACCGTGCAATCGCCAACCCGTTACCGGCACAAAAAAGCCCCGCAAAGCGGGGCAAGAGGGATGAGTGCGCGGTGGATTTAGCGTGCTTGCAACAGTGAGCCCAAGGGCAGGCCGCTGGCTGCGGGGGTGGTGAGCGCTGGCAGGCCAGTCGGCAGTGGTGGGAGCTTGGGCAGCCCGGTGGGGATGTTCGGCACCACCACGCGCGGCAGGCCCTCCACCGTCGGTAGGGTGAGGGCATTGGGCACCCCTACCGGCAGGCCGGGGACGTTCTCCGGCAGGCTGGGCACGCCGGTTGGTACGCCGGGCAGGGCCGGTAGATTGGGCAGGGCTGCGGGTAGGCCGGGTAGCGTCGGCCCAGCCAGACCGGGCAGGGTGGTGCCGGGCGGCACGCCGATCATGCTGGGCAGGGGCAGGGCAGGGAGCGCGGGCACGCCGGGAATCGCGGGTACGCCGATCGGCCCGATTTTCTGCATCGGCAGGCGCGGCAGCGTCGGCAACGCGGGCAGTGCCAAAGGCAAAGCCGGCAGGCTAGGGATGGCGGGTGTGGGCAGGGCGGGGATGCCCGGCAAACCCAAAATCGGCCCCGTGGCGGTGGCCGGTGCGGCAAACGCAGCGCTGCTGATCGCGGTGGCGGCGATCAGCGAGGCGCTGGTGACGATGCGAGTGAGGCGGTTCATGGTCTGGTCCCTTCCTTGGGCGTTGAACGGGTGACGGAAAGTAGTCGGAAATTCTCTCTCGCCGCAACTTGCGATATGACTCGCAAGTCATTGAATAGCATTCACAAATGCGCATCGATCACGAGCTGGCTGTGGCCGAGTAGTGCTCTGGCTATCAACTGCCGGGCGGCTAGCACTCACCGGCAGTTCATCGCCTGCTGCGCAAGCTCAGTTATGGAAGCCACCGGTGTTGAAACGTCGGCTGCGACCTCGGGGCAGTGGTGATTGCGCAAGGAATGCCAATGCCACGCCCTTTTTAGCGATTTACCTCCTCACGAAAAGGACTTCCCCAATGGCAAACGCAGAGCAGATCGAGAAACTCCACGCACTCATCGGCGAAATCAAAATCGCCATGCTGGTGACCCATCAAGCACAGTCTGGACTGCGCGCTAGGCCGCTGGCGACGCTGCAGGACGGCTCCAACAACCTGTACTTTTTTACCCGCAGCGATGCGGGTAAGGTCGATGAAATCGCGCAGGACTCTGAGGTGTGCCTGACCTACGCCCACCCAGGCGATCAGTCCTTTGTTTCCGTCACTGGCCGGGCGAGTCTGGTGCGCGACCGAGACGATATTGAGCGGTTTTGGCACCCCATACACGCGGCATGGTTCCCCGCTGGCAAGGACGACCCGCAGCTCGCCCTGCTCAAGGTGGCAATCGAGTCGGCAGAGTATTGGTCCGCGCCATCAAGCAGCGTGGTGCAGCTGTTTGGCATTGCCAAAGCGCTCGTGCAGGGCGAGGTCTATGCGCCCGGCGAGCATCAGAAAATTGATGCCTAAACCCTAGGCCCGGTAACGCCGCAAAGCGCAGCTGCCCATGCGCCTGTGCCTGCGCTGCGCGATGACCGACGCTTAAGGCTTCGCCTCAAGTTGCGCGACGCGCTCCTCCAGCTTCTTCAACTTCAGCTGCGTGCGGGCGAGTAAGTCGGCTTGCACCTCGAAGCGCTCGCGGCTGACCAGCTCTAGTTTTTCCAGATTGCTGTGCAGCACGGCGCGGAAGTTGTCCTCCAACTCCGCGCGCAGGGTTTTTAGGCCCGGAGGCAGCAGGCCGGCAAGTCGCCGGGCGATTTCTTCGGCTTGGTCGTTCATGGTGAAAAATTAGTAGGCAAGGAAGAACGCAACGGTCACCAAAGTCGGTGTCAGCGCGCCCAAGAACAGGCCGCCTGCGCTCACCGAGCCATCGGGGAAGCGCTCTTTGAGGATGGACATGCCCGCCGGGTTGGGCGCGTTGGCAATCACGGTGAGACCACCACCGCTGATGGCACCGGCCACCACGAAGTACTTGAACTCGTCAGACAAACCCGGCACCTGTGAGGCGAGGTAGGTGAGGGCGGCGTTGTCGGTAATCGCGGTGAGCGCGGTGGCACCGAGGTACACCTCTTTCGGGCTCATCGACAGCAGCAAGGGCTTCAACCACCAAGCCTGCAAGCCACCAAGCACGACTAAGCCCGCGAGGAAGAAGGCAACCAGCAGCGCTTCTTTCAGCAGTAGTTTGTTTTGGTGCTGTGGGTAGGCGGTGGCATAGCCCAAGAACAGCAGCATCAAACTCATGAACACAGGGGGGTGATGGGCAAACACCACAATCCCCGCGAGCAGGGCAATGTGGAGCATCACCACGCTGGCCGGCGAGCCGAGGCCGTCGCTATTGCCATTGGCTTTGACGCCGATCAGGTCCTTCCAACACAGCGCGGTGGCGATGATGGCGTTGACGGCAACGATGGGCGCGATGTGGCTGCCGAAGTTGCTCAGCATGAAGGCTAGGTCCCAATTCCAAGTGCTCGCGACCATCAAAACTGGGGGTGCTGCAAAGGGCGTGAGCGCACCGCCGATGGAGATGTTGACGAACAATGTACCTATGGCGATGTACTTCGAGCGTGCCGAGACGGGTTTATCGAAGAACTCGCGTTTCAGCACGAGCGCGCTCAAGGTCATTGCCGCCGGCTCGGTGATGAAGGAGCCCAGCAAAGGCAGCAAAAACAGGCTGACAAAGAAAATGGGCGCAGCCCCCGGGAAAGGCAGAGCGCGGGCCACTAAGAACGCCAGATAGCGGCAGAGGTTAAGGATGGGCTTGGAGGCGGCGACCACCATCACCGCGAGTACAAACAAGGGCTCGGTGTAATTGCGGCCATCGACGTATTCCAAAGCCTGCGCCTTGCCCGCCACCGCCATGATGCCGACGAATAAGGCGATCGCCCACAGACCAAAAACGATTTCCACCTCGCCAAACAAGTGGAATAGACCGCTGTGCTTGGGGTGGCGGTGCGCGAGCTTCTCGAACAGTTTGGCGGAGAAGGTGTGCACGAGTGCGAGCGCAAACAGCACCGTGGCGAGCACTTCAATAGGGCTTGGATTCATGGGCGGTAGGAATTGGGTCGTGGCTGCACCAAATCAGAGCACCAAAACAGTGCATCGGGTTTGGCATGGTTGCTGCTAAGTCGTCACTGCGGCGGGACTTGGGGTCAGGACACCACCCATCCGCGCGAATTTCCATTGTGAACCATCCCTACTGGAGTTGCTTGGATGAAACTGATTTCGGCGATTGTGAAGCCTTTCAAACTGGACGAGGTGCGTGAAGCACTGTCCGAAGTCGGCGTGGCCGGCATTACCGTCACGGAGGTGAAGGGATTTGGTCGGCAAAAAGGCCATACCGAGCTCTACCGTGGTGCAGAGTACGTGGTGGATTTTCTGCCCAAGGTAAAGATTGAGGTTGCCGTTGATGACGACAAACTCGATGCGGCGGTCGATGCCATCAGCAAAGCGGCGCACACCGGCAAGATCGGCGACGGCAAGATTTTTGTCTTCGCGCTCGAACAAGCCATCCGCATCCGCACCGGCGAAACCGGCAACGAAGCGCTCTAGCGCTCGCCCCAAGGCCGCAGCAGTTCTGCGAGTGCGGCGCCAAAGAACCCCCAAAAACAGGAGCTTTACTCCATGACCCTTAAGAAGTTGTCGCTAGCGTTCGCCTTGGTGGCGGGCAGCATGCTCGGCGCTGGTGCCAGCACGCTGGCCTTAGCGCAGTCCGAAACCGCCGAGCCCGTCGCCATTGAAGCGGCACCTGCGGCCCCTGCCGCAGAAACCACCACGCCGACGCCCGTTGAAGCCGCTCCCGCCGATGCCGCTGCACCTGCTGAGGCTGCCGCAGCAGCCCCCGCCGTAGAAGCCGCTCCGGCTGAGGCCGCCGCCGCGCCAGTCGCCCCTGAGTTTGATACCGGCAACGTGACTTGGATGATGATGGCCACCGCCCTTGTCCTCTTCATGTCGCTGCCCGGCCTGGCGCTGTTTTACGGCGGCATGGTGCGCAAGAAGAACATGCTCTCAACGTTGACGCAGACTTTTGCCATCTTCTGCCTGATCGCCGTGCTCTGGGTCGCCTTCGGGTACTCGCTGGCCTTCTCCGATGGCAGCGGCGCGCTCGCTCCGTTTATCGGTGGGCTCTCGAAAACCATGCTCAACGGCGTGGTCTATGACGCCAACGGCTTCTTTACCGCCGCAGCGACCTTTAGCAAGGGTGTCGTCATCCCTGAGCTGATCTTCGCGATGTTCCAGCTCACCTTCGCCGCCATCACCATCGCGCTGATCGCTGGTGCCTACGCCGAGCGCATGAAGTTTTCCGCCGTGCTGATCTTCTCGGTGATCTTCTTCCTGTTCGCCTACCTGCCGATGGCGCACATGGTCTGGTGGTGGGCCGGCCCCGATGCCTACACCAGCGCTGACGTCATCGACGCCAAACACGCCACCGCCGGATACCTCTGGCAGATGGGCGCGCTCGACTTCGCAGGCGGCACCGTGGTCCACATCA
>CAZHTI010000129.1:0-2236 GCA_964535755.1 uncultured Salinisphaerales bacterium
CCTGACGCTTTTGCTGCTATCCCGTTAAACAGCCTTCATCCACCGAAGTGGTCAATGCGAAGCGCTCTTCGATTCTTGTCGATGCATTCAGCGCACGTACAGAATCCTTACTTGTGTAAAGGATTAAACGGGATGCAGCGCCGCCCAACAAGCGCCGTTTGTCGGAAAAAACCTTACATGGGTGTCGTGCAACTGCTGAGGCGAATCGCTATCGGCCTCTAGCTCGGGCATTGCTAGGGCCGGCCGTTACGGGCCGGAGCTAGGGTTTCAGCCTTGGGTATCCAGCCACCAAGCCTGCAGCCGCCCGCTGGCATCGGCGCCATAGATCAGGTTCGCGCTGGGGTGGAAGGCTAGGGCGGCGACTTCGGCGCTGAGGGCGGCGATGGCTTGGGGTTGATCGCCGACTTTGGGAGCCCAGAGGGCGACGCGGTGGTCTTTAGCGCCACTGAGCAGCAGCGCTTGCTTGGGGTGTGCGGCTACCAGCGTGGGCGGCAGCACGTGGCCGTAGAGCTGCATCGGGGCGACCCCTTCTGGGCCTTTGCCGCTGAAGTTCCAGACGATCAGGCATTCGTCGCCGGTGGTGGCGAGTTGTTTGCCGTCGGCGGTGAAGGCGATGCTGCTTGGCTTGGTGAGGTAGCCGGCCATTTGCGAGTCCGTCCATGCGCCTGCGCGCCAGAAGTGGACGGTTTTATCGAGGCTGCCGCAGGCGAGGATTTTGCCGTCCGGCGAGTAGGCGAGGTTGAGCAGGGTGGAGGCCCACTTCAGCGTGCGGTCGGTGCCGCCGTCGCCGGTGCGCAACAGGCTGACTTCTGCCCCTGCAGCAACCGCGAGCAAGCCACCGACGGGGTTAAAGCCCATGCCATTGACGCCGGCCTTGAGCTGCCACTCTTGCAGCAAAGTGCCGCTGGCATCCCAAAGCTTGACCTTGCGGCCCGCTGCGGTGGCGAGCCGCTTGCCATCCGGCGACCAGACTAGGTGATTAACCCAGCTGCCGCCGCTGGCGAGCGTTGCGGTCAGCGTGCCGGTTTTGGCGTCCCAGAGTTTGGCGTTGCCGTCTTGGCCGCCGGTCGCGAGGGTGAAGTTGCGGCCAAAGCTGGCGCAGAGCAGGCCTTGTTCGTGTGCGGCAATTGTGTGGATGGCATCGCCTGCGCTTGGGTCCCAAATCGTCAGCGTGCCGGCGGCGCTGCCGCTGGCGAGCAGGCTGCCATCGCGGCTTAAGCCTAGGGCGGTGGGGTAGTCATCCAGCGTGGCGTGCCACGCGGGGCGCAGGGTGCTGGCCATGGCGGTGTTTTGGGGGTGCTGAAATGATTTAGGCGAACAGGTCGCTGGGGCGGTTCGGGCGATTCGGGTGATCAATCCCTAAATGCTGATAGGCCTTGAGCGCGGCGACGCGGCCTCTCGGGGTGCGCTCCAAAAAGCCCTGCTGAATCAGGAAGGGCTCGATGACGTCTTCGATCGTGTCGCGCGCTTCGCCGAGTGCCGCAGCGAGGCTCTCGACACCGGCCGGGCCGCCGTCGAAGCGCTGAATCAGCGTGCTGAGCAAGCGGCGGTCGAGCGGGTCGAAGCCTAGGTTGTCGACGTCCAGCATCTTCAGCGCGGCGGCTGCGGTGGCATTGCTGATGGTGCCGTCGCCGCGGACTTCCGCGTAGTCGCGGACGCGGCGCAGCAGGCGGTTGGCGATGCGTGGGGTGCCGCGTGAGCGCCTTGCGATTTCCTCCGCGCCGTTTGGCTCGCAGGGCGCGCCGAGGATGCGGGCGCTGCGGGCGACGATGCGGGTGAGGTCATCGACCTCATAAAACTGCAGCCGCTGGACAATGCCGAAGCGATCGCGCAGCGGGCTGGTCAGCGCACCGGCGCGGGTGGTGGCTCCGACCAAGGTGAAGGGCGGGAGGTCGAGCCGGATGCTGCGGGCGGCGGGGCCTTCGCCAATCATGATGTCGAGCTTGTAGTCCTCCATCGCGGGGTAGAGGACTTCCTCCACCACGGGGCTCAGGCGGTGGATTTCATCGATAAACAGCAGGTCATGCGGCTCTAGGTTGGTGAGCAGCGCGGCTAAGTCACCGGCTTTTTCCAGCACCGGCCCAGAGGTGATGCGCAGGTTCACGCCCATCTCGGTCGCCAAGATGTGCGCGAGCGTGGTTTTGCCTAAGCCCGGTGGGCCGAAGATGAGGGTGTGGTCTAGCGCTTCTTTGCGCTTGCGGGCGGCGGCAATCGCCAGGCCCATTTGCTCGCGCAC
>CAZHTI010000129.1:2336-6087 GCA_964535755.1 uncultured Salinisphaerales bacterium
CGGCCATCGGCACTGCTGAAGGGCAGCACCTGCCAGCTCGGGTGCGCCTGCGCGAGTGCTGCTGCCAGCCAGCGGGTGATGCCCTTGCTGGGACGCTCGCCCCATTCCGCGCCGGGGTATTCCGCCAGGCTGCGCAAGCCGTCGCGATAGACCAAGGCGCGGCGGTCGAGGTAGTCCGGCACGGTGACGCCGCGCAGCACCAGTTGGGGGCGCAGTGACTGTGCGTCTGCGCTGATGGACTCCGTAGCGGGTGCGGAGAGCAGCAGCTCTTGCAGCTTGGGCGGCGGGGTGCTGGCGCAACCGGCTAAGGCCACGCACAGGCACAGCGCGGCGGCGAACCGTGTGGAAAATCGAGCTTGCGTCGTCACGTTTATTGCTCCGGCTTGCTGCCAAAGATCAGGGTATTGGGTTGGGCTTCCACTTTATCGCTCAATTGCCGCAGGCTCTCGGCGGTGGCGGCGAGGTCGCGCAGGGTTTGCTCTAGCTCAATGCGGATCGGTGCGGACGGCGCGGTCATCTCGCTCAATTGGCTGAAGGTGTCGTCGATGCGCGTCAGCGTGCCGTCGGCGTGTTCAAAGGCGGTGTCGGCACGTTTGAGCGTGGCAGATAACTGCGGGCCAACCGCACCGAGCGTGCGGGTGCTCTCATCGGCGGCGATCTTCACGCTGGCGAGTGTCGATTGCATCTGCGCCATGGTCGCCGTGCCCGCCTTGAGCATGGTCTGCGCTTCGGCGGCAGTGAGCTTCACCTCTTGGTCCACAGTTTTCAGGATGGCGTTGGTGCCGTTGCTGACTTCCTTCACGGCTTCCACCACGTTGTGGATGTCATCCGCCAATTGCCGGAACGGGATTTGCGAAAACTGCTCCTTGATCGCGTCGAAGTCCGACTGGGCGGCGGGGATTTCCGTCACGCCGCGCTCTGGGCTGCCCATGTAGCGCGCGGGTGTTTCCGGTTTGAAATCCAAGCTGACGATGAGCTGGCCGGTGACGAAGCTCTGCACATTGAGCGTGGCGCGCAGGCCTTTCTCGATCAGCGCTTGCAAGGGGATTTCGTCGCTCTCGTCCCCGCCGCCGACCACCGCGATTTGGTCCGGCAACAGGGTGACGTACACCGGGATGCGCGCATTGAGCGTGCCGGTCTGCAATTGCAGCGCGAGCTTATCGACACTGCCTACCCGCACACCTCGGAAGTTCACTGGTGAGCCGACGGCGAGTCCGTTCACCGAGCCCTCAAAGAAAATCACCGCGCGTTGTTTGGTGGTGAACAGCTTGGCACCGCCCAAGATGATCACGGCGGCGGCGATCAAGGCCAGCCCGCCGAGCACGAATGCGCCAATCATGGTCGGATTGGCTTTAATTTTTTGGGCCATAGGGGTGCGTCCTTACTCAGATTCCGCTGGGATTTCGCGCGCCAAGAAGGCCTGCACGAAGGGGTGGTTGCTGTCTTCTTGCATCTCCTTGGGCGAGCCCCAGGCGATGGGCCGCTTGCTCTCGGCATCGAGAAAAATGCCGGAGTCGGCAATCGCAAATAGGCTGGGTAGCTCGTGGCTGACGACGACGATGGCCGCGCCCGTGCGCTCGCGCATCTCTAGGATCAGCTCATCGAGCTTGCGGCTGGAGATGGGGTCCAGCCCTGCCGAGGGTTCGTCCAGAAACAACAGTTCAGGGTCTAGTGCGAGTGCGCGGGCTAAGCCTGCGCGCTTCTTCATGCCGCCGCTGATTTCATTGGGCAGCAGGTCTTTGGCATGGGCGAGGCCGACGTTCTCCAACAACTGCTCGGCGCGCTCGCGTTGCTCAGCTTCTGCTACCTCGGACTGGTGCAAGCGCATCGGCAGCAGGACGTTCTCTAGCAGCGTCATGGTGGAGAACAGAGCGGAACTCTGAAACAACATGCCCATGCGTTGGCGCACGGCGTCCTGCTCCTCGGGTTCGGCCTTCCAGTAGTCGATGCGGCCAAAGCGCACACTGCCGTCGGTGGGCCGTTGCAGGCCGACTAAGTGGCGCAGCAGCGTGCTTTTGCCGCAGCCAGAGCCGCCCATCACGGCAAAGATCTGCCCCTTGTTGACGGTGAAATCGACGTCCTTCTGAATCAGCTTGCGGCCATAGGCCATACGCAGTTTTTCCACCACCACCAGAGGCTCGGGGTGAGCGCGGTCGAAGTCGTTGTCGGCAGCTTCCGTGCTCATGAGGACAGCACCCAAGCGCACACCGCGAAGATGGCGTCAACGACGATGACGCCGACGATGCCAGTCACCACCGCCTTGGTAGTGGCCTCGCCGACAGCGGCGGCAGTACGGCCCGCCATCAGGCCTTGGAAGCAGCCGCAATAGGCGACCAAGCCGCCGAACACGAAGGACTTGGAGAAGCCGAGCAGGAAGTGCTCTGCCGTGAGGGACTCTAGGCTCCGGTCCCAGTACAGCGTGGTGGAGACATCCAACATGCCGACGGCGACCAGATAGCCGCCGAAGAGTGCGACCAAGCAGGCGTAGAGATAGAGCAGGGGCATCATGAAGGTGAGTGCCAACATGCGCGGGATGACGAGGTACTCGACCGGATTGACGCCAAAGGTGCGCAGTGCGTCGACCTCCTCATTGCCCTGCATGGTGGCGATGCGCGCGGCAAACGCGGCACCGGTACGGCCGCAGAGCACCACGGCGGTAATCACCGCCGCCATCTCGCGCACGCTGGCGATGCTCACCAAGTCGGCGACGAAGATGTCGGCACCGAATTTCTTCAGCTGCACAGCACCGACAAAGGCGAGGATGGAGCCCACCAAGAGGTTGACCAAGGACACCACCGGCAGCGCCTGCGGCCCACAGGCATAGACGATGGCCCAGAAGTCTTTGCGTTCAAACCGGGCGCGGCCACGCAGCAATTGCAGGGTGGCGAGGATGACTTCGCCGAGCAGGGTGGACACCCTGTTCAAGTATTCGAGCGGGCCCAAGGACTTATGCCCGAGCCGCACCAAAAATGGTGGGATTTTTCGGGCGGGTTTTGTGCTTGCGGTGGGCATATCGCCAATGATGCGCTGTGCAAGCTGAACGGAGAAATCTCGCGTTAACGAGCCGCGCGTTTGAGCGCTTCGCGCAGGATTTGGTCGGTGCTTAAGTTCTCGGTCTCGAAGCCATCGGTCAGTCGCGTGGCCTCCGCAGGCTTGTAGCCTAGGCTCTCCAGCGCGGCGCGGGCTTCGGACAGCGGGCTTAGATTGAGCATCGCCGCCGCACCGTTGCCAATGCGGGTGCCGCCACTGGGGATGGCCCCAGCCTTGTCTTTGAGTTCCAGCACCATGCGATCCGCCGTCTTCTTGCCTATGCCCGGCAGCTTGGTGAGGCGCGCCGCATCTTGCGCGCGCACCATCGCCCAGAACTCCTCGACACTCACTCCGGAGAGCACCGCAAGCGCCAACTTAGGCCCGACACCAGTGAGCTTGATCAACTCGCGGAACAGTGCCTTCTCGGCCAGTGTCGCAAAGCCAAACAGCAGGTGGGCGTCTTCGCGGATGGTGAGATGGGTGTAGAGGCTCAGGCTCTGCCCCAGTTCTGGCAGCGCGAACAAAGTGCTCATCGGCACTTCCAATTCGTAGCCGACGCCGTGCACGTCGAGCACCACCAGCGGAGGGTTTTTTTGGAGCAGCTTGCCGCTGAGTAGGGCGATCATTTTTGGGACGTGGGACGTGGGACGTGGGACGTGGGACGTGGGACGTGGGACGTGGGACGTTCAGCGCCGTGTAGGGGCGAGGCATGCCTCGCCCC
>CAZHTI010000130.1:0-6029 GCA_964535755.1 uncultured Salinisphaerales bacterium
CCAGCTTCCGCAGCCTGCAACAGAACGGTCGGCGTGCCGCCGCCATCAACGAGCTATTGGTCACGCTCACCCACGCCCGCTCCGAGGCCATCACCCAGCGGCGCAACGTAGTGGTTTGCCGGAGCACCACGGCAACCAGTGCGTCGCCAACTTGCGGCACCGGCACCGGCTGGGAGAGCGGCTGGGTGAGCTTTGTGGATGCGGACGGCGACGACACATTCGACAGTACCGAGACCATCCTGCGCCGCCATGAGCCGCTCACCGGCGGCATCACCGCGCGTGGCGATGGTGGTGCGAGTAACTTGGTGCGCTTCAACAGCAGCGGGCTCGCCGCCGCCAACGGCAAAATCGCCTACTGCGATGGCCGTGGCTGGGGTGTGGATGCGCGGATCATGAACATCGCCCTCGGCGGCCGCGTCCAGACGCTGCAAACTGGCCAAGATGCAAACCCCAAACTCAGCAGCTGCCTCTAAGCCGCCGATGAGGACGCCGCTACAGCGCAAACAAGCGGGCGTGACCTTGCTGGAGGTCTTAATCGCCGTGCTCGTGCTGGCGATTGGCTTGCTCGGCCTCGCCACCTTGCAGTTCCGTGGCCTGCGCTTCGGCCAGCAGAGTTACCAGCAAACCCAAGCAGCGTTATTGGCCTTTGAGCTCTCCGAGCTCATGCGCGCCAATCGCACGGCAGCACTGGCCGCCAGCTACAGCATGGCCACCGCACCTGCCGCACCGACGGCGAATTGCGAGACTGCCGGTTGCAATGCCACCCAGTTAGCCGAGTGGGATCGCTCGCGCTGGTACACCAAGGTCACGAGCCTACTGCCCAGCGGCACGGCGACGGTCGCCTGTGCGGGGGCTTGCGGTGCAGGCGCGCCCCACACGATCACCGTGCGTTGGGATCAAGAGCGCCTCGGCACCAGCAATGCCAGTTACGTCTTCCGGTTTGCACCATGAGCCCGATCACCCGCGCTGCCCCTCGCCACAGCACAGGCTTCAGCCTCGTCGAGTTGATGATCGCGCTCGCACTCGGCCTGCTGCTGACGCAAGCGGTGCTGAGCATCTTCCTCTCCAGCACCCGCACCTACCGCACCAGCGAGGCAGTCAGTCAGATGCAGGAGCAAGGCCGCTTCGCCATCCTGCTCACCAGCCCGGTGATCCGCCAAGCGGGCTACGTCCCTGACCCAATCAGCAGCTTTAGCGACCGCAGCAAGGCCTTTGACCCAGCGCTAGAGAAACGCGCCATCCGAGGCTACAACGACAGCGCGCCTACCCTGTACACGGGAGTCACCAGCGCCGAGGTGGCCACCGGGACGGACGTCATCGCCATTGCCTACATGGGCCGCACAAATACCGGCGATACGCCGCTGCGCACCTGCTTGGGCGACCCAATCTCCGACACCCAACTCGCGGTAAACGTCTTCTACATCACTAAGCCGACCGCGGACGGCACCAGCAGCTTGGCCTGCTACAGCAACGTCGGCAGCAACACCAATGACCTCGCCACTGGGGTCGTCCGCAACGAACCACTCGTCGCCGGCATCAACGACATGCAGGCCACCTACGGCATTGATACCGACGGCGATCGCGCTGCGAATCAATATGTCACCGCCAACAACGTCGCCGACTGGACGCGCGTCGTCAGCGTGCGCTTGCGGTTTACTGCCGATAGCGTGGTGAAGGGCGCTGCTGGTGCTGCCAATAGCGCAGGCGTCCAAGACGGACGTATCCGCCGCGAATTCTCCACCACGCTGCAAATCCGCAACCGGTTGAGCTAAGCATGCCAAAACCGATAATTATCAAGCCTGTAGCGCGCTTATCTGCGGCGCGACAGCGCGGTGTGGCGCTCTATGTCGCGCTCATCGTACTGGTGGTGATGACGGTGATCGGCATCGCACTGCTCGGCAATACCGGCCTGCAAACCAAGATGGCCTACAGCGCCTCGGAGTCCCAATTCGCATTTGCCTCCGCCGAGACCGCACTCGCTGCCGGAGAGGACTGGCTGGAGAGCCAATCCCGAAAGCCGATTCCGAGTTGCGCGAGTAATTGCAGCGGGGAGGTCCAAATTTGGCCGCGCGCAGGACAGGCCACACCTTCGGTCACCGCGACTGAATACAACGACGATACTTGGTGGACAAACAATGGTCGCCCCTATGGCAACAGCTTTGTCGAAGGGGTCGCCACTGCGCCGATTGCTGGTCAGACCATTGCCGGCACCAATAGTGTCCCGCGCTACATCATCGAAGACCTAGGAGCAGACCCCTCCGGCAGCTTGGTGGTCGGGCAGGGCGTGAGTTACCAAATCTATTTCTTTCAAATCACCGCGCGGGGTTTTGGCGCGCAGTCGAATGCGCAAACGCTGGTGCAAAGCGTTTACGCAAAAGGTTTTTAGGAACGCTTATATGCGCTTAACCAAGTCTTATCTGTCGCTGTGGCGCCATTGCCTTTTGGCATTGGCCACTAGTGGTGTCGCAGTGTCGGCGACTGCTGCGACGCTGAATTTCCCCACCGCACCGTTGTTTGTATCCAACTCAGTGCCGCCCAACATTATGATTATGTTGGATAACTCTGGCTCCATGCAGAACGTCCTGCCGGATGCCCCATACGACCCTAACGTCGTCTATCTCGCAGACTGCCCCGCAGCAAACGTATTAGGGGTGGATCAGGACATTGATCTATTTATTCAACTGAGCAGCGGGCTTCCATTCATTGCCTTCCGCACTGCCAATTCCGGTACCGGCCGCGCCGGAGCTTTCTTCGGCACGGGAGAAAACCAGCGCTGTTTCGACCCAGCACTTACTTATGGCGCTAGCAACAGCCAATTCAAGGTTCGCCTTCTGGCTGATGCATCCAATGTATTTTTCCATTTCCCAAGTAACTACGGCGGCGCGCGCTACCCCGGAAACTACCTGAATTGGTATTTCGGCGCGTTTGGCGGGGTGCCCGTTTGGAATGGTGGGCAACGCATTAAACCAGTGTCGTCGACTGCTTCTGCACAGGTTCGCTTGAATGTCGCTAAACAGGGCGCGGTGACACTGGTTGAAAATATGGACAGCCGCCTGCGTGTCGGTTTGACTGCGTTCAACAACACCGAATCTGTCGCCGGTAGTGAGTATTTCGGCGGGGTCTTACACGAGCCGGTGGCGGTTTTGGGGGCTGCAAGCTCGCCCAAACGCGGCGCGCTCACCACCAAAATTAACGCGCTGGTGGGCAACACCAATACGCCCTTGGCATCGACGCTCTCTGACATTGGCGCCTACTTCGCTAGAGGCAATGCCGGCAACCTAACCATCCATCCAGGAAAGCCAATCCAAGCCAGTGTTCCCGCCGATGATTTGTTTTTTAACCATCAACTGGCGGACCCAAACGGGTTTGGAAATACCCCGCCGGTGGAGTTTTCCTGCCAACGCAATTTCGTGATGCTGCTGACAGATGGTCGTCCCAATCGCGACCAAGTCATCTCTAGCTTCTTTGCCGACTACGACGAAGACTGCACCGCTGCAAATGGATGCGCGCCGCCAGCCAATAGCTGCGCACCGCTGACTGTCGATGCCGCCGGCTGCGATAAAAAGACCAGTCGCGGCTACGAGGCATTCGGGAGCGATTATTTCGATGACGTCGCTCAGGCACTCCGAGAGATCGACTTGCGTCCGAACTTCCCGAACGAGCTCGGCGGTAGTCAGTTCGTCAATAACATCATCAGCTACGTCATTGGCTTCGCCGACCCCCAGGTCATAAATGACCCTCTACTGCGTTCTGCTGGTGACGACACTCACGGCGGCGGAGGCTTTTATGCCGCTGGTGACGCAGCGGCTCTGAATGATGCCTTCGCAAACATTCTTGCCAACATCCTCAAGACCAATGGCTCCGCTGGTGCGGTATCGGTCAATGGGTCGCGGCTCAGCGCGGGTAGCTTGGTCTATGCCAACTCCTTCAATAGCGGGGATTGGAGTGGCGAGCTCAGGGGCTTTGAGCTCTCCACGGGCGCAGGAGGTCCCTGCGCCACCGTTGCCAAGGGGCTGCCGTGCACATCCCCTGTTTTCTCCGCCGCGACCGTGCTGAATAGTTTGAGCCCAAGTGGCACCGGTACTGGTAGCCGCGCCATTCTTACTTATGACAAGACCGTACAAGCTGGGCGCGCCTTCCGCTGGAGCGCCCTGAATACCGCGCAGCAGGCCGCGCTGAATTCCAACCCTGACTCGCCGACCTTCGATGCGGATGGGCTTGGCTCCCTGCGTCTCGACTACCTCCGTGGTAGTCGCAGCCAAGAATCGCCGACTGCTGTGCCTGGCATGCGCAAGCGGTCCACGGTGCTTGGGGACATCGTCCACTCCGATCCGCTCTACCTTGCGGCACCACAGTTTTCTTACGGTTTCGATAACTACGCGAGTTTCCGCAGCAGTAAGGCCAACCGTACACCGATGATTTACGTTGGTGCTAATGACGGCATGCTGCACGGTTTTGATGCCGCAACCGGTACCGAGAAGCTCGCCTACGTCCCCAACAAATTGTTCGGTGTTGCCGGTGCGCCCAAGCTCGCTAAGCTGACCCAAAAGGTCTACACCCACCAGTTCGGAGTCGATGGCGTCCCTACGATAGGCGATGCCTTCATCGGCACCACTTGGAAGTCAGTTCTAGTCGGCAGCCTGCGCAGCGGTGGTCAAGGGTTTTTTGCACTGGACGTTACCGACCCCGGTCTGTTTGCAGAAGCCAAAACCGATACGGTGATGTGGGAATTCGACGATAGCGACGACCCCGACCTTGGCTATAGCTTCTCCAAGCCTTCCATCGTCAAAATGGCCAATGGCAAGTGGGCGGCGATCTTCGGCAACGGCTACAACAACACCGAGGCGGATGGCAATGTCAGCGGCAATGGCCGTGCCGCACTGTTCATTGTCTTCCTCGATGGTCCAGGGTCTGGTGGCTGGGTGAGCGGCACGAACTACATCAAGCTGTTGACCAGCGAAGGCTCCGCTAGCGAGCCGAATGGCTTGGCTACCCCGGCAGCGGTCGATGCCAATGGCGACTCGATTGTCGACTTCATCTATGGCGGCGACGAGCTAGGCAATCTCTGGCGCTTTGATGTCAACAAGACCTCACCGTCGGATTGGAAGGTTGCCTATGGCAACACTCCGGTGTTCACCGCGCGCATTGGGAGTGGCGCAGGTGCGGAGATTCAACCGATCACTGCCCGTCCCGAGGTGGGCTTTAACCTGCTGCGGCCTAGCCCTGCTGGCTCTCTGACCCCCAAGCTGGCGATTCACTTCGGCACTGGGCGCTACATCGACGCGGGGGATAACGTCGCGACCGGGCAGCTTACTCAGAGCTTCTACTCCATCTTTGACGATACCGCTGCGACTATCGCCCCCAATATCCAAAGGGCTAACTTGTTGGAGCAAACCATACTCGACGAGGTCAATGCGTCCGGCGGGGCCTGCGGCATCACCGGCGATTGTTTCCGCATTACCAGTAACAACACCTTCACCAATGATGCGACTTTGGGCGGTAAGAAGGGCTGGTACATCGACCTGATCAACCAAGCTCCGACGGTGCCAGCCAATGGCGGCGAGCGGCAAGTGACCACCCCTGTGCTGCGCAATGGCAAGGTGATCTTCACGACACTCACGCCTTCAGCGAACCCCTGCGTATTCGGCGGCGGTGGCTTCTTGATGGAACTAGACGCAAAAACCGGCGCCCGTCTAAGCGCGCCAACCTTGGACATCAATGGCGATGGTGTAGTGACGGAAGCCGACAACATCAACGTCACCACCTCAAGCAACGGGACTGACAACTACACCGTCAGCGGCCAGCGCTCTACCGTCGGCATTCTCTCCACTCCGAGTTTCTTGACGGAGTCCAGCAGCACCGAATTGAAATACATGGGCGGCTCTACCGCTGCCGTTGCCGTCGTGCGGGAATCCTCTGGCGGCCGTTTTGGCCGCATTAGCTGGCGGGAAATTATTCGCTAGTTGTAAGCGCCAACCTCTAACTCTGAGTTGCCAATATGCAGTCTAAACAACGCGGTTTCAGCCTGA
>CAZHTI010000131.1:0-2457 GCA_964535755.1 uncultured Salinisphaerales bacterium
GCCGCGATGGCGCGCTTGGCAGAGTCGACCAAGGTGGTCATCACCACCGTCGGGCCTTACATCCTGCACGGCTTTGCGCTGGTCAAGGCCTGTGCGGAGGCTGGCACGCACTACTGCGACCTCACCGGCGAGCCGGAGTTTGTCGATACGGTTTGGCTGCGCCACCACGCCAAGGCCGCGCAAACGGGCGCGAAGCTCGTCCACTGCTGCGGCTTTGACAGCATCCCGCACGACTTGGGCGCTTACTTCACGGTCAAGCAATTGCCAGCCTCCGGCCCCATCGCGGTCAACGGCTACGTCCGCGCGGGCGGCAAGTTCTCGGCAGGCACCTACCACTCGGCACTCAATGCCTTTGCCCGCGCCAAGACTTACCTAAAAATCGCCAAGGAGCGCAAAGCCAAGGAAGCCAAGCCAGAAGGCCGCAGCGTGCGTGCAGCTAAGGAGCGCGTGCGCTTTGACCGCAGCTTAGGCACTTGGGTAGTGCCGATGCCGACCATCGACCCGATGATCGTGCGGCGCAGCGCGGCGCTGCTGCCGGAATACGGGACGAGCTTCCAATACGGGCATTACGTGCAGCTCAAAAAGTTGCCGCAGGTGATTGGCCTCGTGGCGGGGGTGAGCGCGCTGTTCGCCGGCGCGCAGTTCAAGCTCAGCCGTGACTTCTTGCTGGCGCAAAAGGCGTCCGGCGAAGGCCCTACTGAGGCAGAGCGCAGCAAGGGTTGGTTCCGCGTGCGGTTCGTTGGTGAAGGCAGCGGCCAGAAAGTGGTGGTCGACGTCACCGGCGGCGACCCCGGTTATGGCGACACCAGCAAGATGCTGGCGGAGTCCGGGCTCTGCCTAGCCTTCGATGCCCTGCCCGCCCGCGCCGGCCAGCTCACGCCTGTCGGGGCGATGGGTGACGCCCTGCTGCAGCGCCTGCAAGCGGCCGGCATGGGCTTCCATGTCGTGTCCAAGTCCTAAGGGCTAAGCGGATGGACTCCGCATGGTTGCTGCGCATTGGCAGCGTGTACGGGCTTTTGGCAGTAGCACTCGGTGCGTTTGGCGCGCACGGCCTCAAGGCGAGGGTGGCACCAGAACTGCTCACGGTTTGGAAGACCGCAGCGGAATACCAACTGGCCCACGCGGTGTTGCTGGTTCTGCTCGGGCTTTTGGCACAGAGCAAGCCTGCGGCGGGCTTTGCCACGGCGGGCTGGGTGATCGCGCTCGGCGTGCTGATCTTCAGCGGCAGCCTCTACGCCTTGGTGCTTAGCGGCATCAAACCCTTGGGCGCGATCACGCCCATCGGCGGCACCCTGCTCATCATCGGCTGGGCGCTGCTGCTGCGCGCCGCCTGCCGATGAAACCCGCCAAGCCTAAAGCCGCACCGGCACCCGCCGCAGCCATCGTCGTCCAGCGGCAGGTCGCGGCATTGGGCATCCCCGCCGCTGCCAGCCTCAAAGCTTGGGCGGCGGCGGCGCGTGCAGCTAAACATCGCGCGGCGGCCATTACGCTGCGGATCGTCGATGCGGCAGAGGGCCAAGGGCTCAACCAAGACTGGCGCGGCAAGGACTACGCCACCAATGTGTTGTCCTTCCCGTTTGAGGAGCCCGACTACTTGGGCGACATCATCCTCTGTGCGCCGGTCGTCGCGCGCGAGGCTGCCGAGCAAGGCAAAAGCGTGCGCGCACACTGGGCGCATCTGGTCGTCCACGGGGTCTTGCATTTGCAGGGGCACGACCATATCGACGAGGCCGAGGCTGAGGCTATGGAGCAAAAGGAGCGACAGATTCTCGCCAGCCTTGGCTTCCCTGACCCCTACGCCACGTAGCCGCTAAACTAAGCGCTCCATCCACCCCGCATCCCTTGGTGCTCTGCGCCACAGCTTTGCGCACATTGCTCTATGAACGACGGTCCCAGTAGTCGCAACAAGCCCACCCCACCCGACCAATCCGGCAGCAGTCTCTGGCGGCGGCTTGCGAACAGCATCGGCTTAGGTGGTGCGCCGCGCACGCACGAAGACCTAAAGGAAATGCTCGACGACGCCTTAGAAGATGGCTTAGTCGATGCCGACGCCGCGCAGATGATCGAGGGCGTGTTTGAAACCCGCGAGTTGGCGGTGCGGGACATCATGATTCCGCGCGCGCAGATGGTGGGCATTGACTACGACTTACGCTTGGATGAAGTGCTCGCGGCGGTGGTGGAGTCCGGCCACTCGCGCTACCCGGTGTTTGGCGAGACCCGCGACGAAGTCGTGGGCATATTGCTCGCCAAGGATTTACTCAAGTTCACCAACGCCCTCAACACCTTTGACCTCAACCGCGTCATGCGGCAGGCAGTGATGGTGCCGGAGAGCAAGAAGGTCAACCTACTGCTCAAGGACTTCCGCCGCAGTCGTAACCATATGGCGATTGTGGTGGATGAGTACGGCGGCATTTCTGGCCTCGTCACCATCGAAGACATTTTGGAGCAGATCGTCGG
>CAZHTI010000131.1:2557-5974 GCA_964535755.1 uncultured Salinisphaerales bacterium
CGCCGCGTCCACAGCTTGCAGGTTTTGCTCTCTGCCGATTAATTCCTGAGGCCGCGCTGAGGCTCCCCCGTAGCGGGCTTCGCATGCAGTTTTTATTGGCGCAGGCGACGGCAGTCCGACGCCCTTCTGCTGCATTAATGAGCACTTTCCCCGGCAGATGCAACATTCATCGGGCTTATCTGCACCGCTCATCTAAGCCCTTCATGCTTATGCAAATTTACCGTTGAGCCGCATGGTTGCGGTGTTCATAGTGGTGCCTTCGCAGCGATCCAGCGCACGGTCGTCAGCGACAATCATGGGAAAGTGAGTGGCTTCTGAGGCGTATATTCAGATACCCGCAGTAGACAAAAACTCACAATTTTGGGCGCTTGATTAAATGGATTTTCTGATGCCTCGCATTTTGATACTCGACGATTCGGCGGCGGACACCACTTATTCGTCGATCGTGCTCAGGGAGCACTTCGAGGTTCAGGCCTTCTCGGACTTTGTTCTGCTCAAGCAATATTTGGATCAGCTCGAGCCCGGCCCCGACTGCCCGGAAGTGCTTCTATGTGACCAAAACCTCGGTGCCATTACGGGCGATTTCGCGCTGCGCATGTTGCGCCAGCGCTTGGAGTCCCTCGACATCGCCTTCGTGCTCTATTCGGGCATTGATGTCCGCAGCGTCGCCCGTGCTGCCCTGAGCGACGGTGCCGCAGCACTCCTGATGAAACCGCTGGATGAAGACATCAGCGTGCCGCAGTTGCTGCGCATTGCCCGTGGCGTTGAGGCTACCCGCAAGCTCAAAGCGGACCTGCGCTGGCAGCAAATGAAGAACACCGAGGCCGAATACAGCCGCAGCTTTGACAGCCGCAATTCCCTGCGCATGGGCGCCAGCAATATGCCGCTGACGGGCCTGCACAGCAATGCGCTGCTGCCGTCGTCGTCCGACCAATACAAAGCGCGCTTAGACCTCGCCATGCACGGTGGCACCAGCAGCCAGCGTTGGGCGATGGTAGCGTTTCAGGTCAGTCGGCACCGTGCCCTGCAAGCCAATTTGGGCGTTGAGGCGGCAAATTTGGTACTCGACCACGTTGAGGCCATCGCCCGTCGTAACGCGCCATTACCAGAGCACTTCCGCCGCCAAGAGCCGAATCTGTTTTTGTTTGCGTTCCCGGTCGAGTCGCAAAACTTGGACGCCGCCAGCCAGCAGTTGCGGAGCGTCTGTATGCAGGTGATCCAGCGCTTTAATGAGCCGATCTCCGCAAATGCTCTAGAGGTGGTGATTAGCCCTGCGATGGGCTTCACCATCGGCCTACTGGGTGCCCGGGCCACCGAGCTGATCCGCCAAGCCTGTCATGCCCTGCATGAGGCGCGTGGCCAGGCGCAAGCGCCGCGCTTATGCGCCTATTCTCGCCAAGCCGAGGAAGCGCAAAGGGCAGAGGCATCGATGGAGGTGCTCCTGCGCCGTGCGGTGCAAGCGCAACAGTTGCGCACCTACTACCAGCCACAAATCGACCTCAGCAGTGGCCGGGTCATTGGTGCCGAGGCACTCTCGCGCTGGTTTTTGGACGATGGCCGTGAGGTCAGCCCCGATTTATTCATCCCGCTCGCAGAGAAGACTGGCCTGATCACCCAACTGAGCGCGAACTCCCAAGCGCAGGTAGCGAGTGACATCGGCCGCTGGCTGCCCAACCTAGGCGCGGATTTCCGCGTGGCGGTGAACATCTCGGCTCAGGAGTTCTCCAGCGAAATCTTTGAGGAGCAAGTGTTGCAGCGCTACCAAGCTGCGGGCGTGGACGCTGAGCGCATCGAGCTTGAGATTACCGAGAGTGCGATGCTCGCCAACATCGAGGTTCTTAGCCGCACCTTGCAGCGTCTGAACGTGAAAGGCTTCACCGTCGCGCTGGATGACTTTGGCACCGGCTATTCCTCACTCTCGGTGCTGCACCGCCTGTGTCTGCACCGCGTGAAGATAGACCGCGCGTTCGTCCTAGCATTGAGCGATGCCTCTGCCCCCGCGCCCATCATTGAATCTGTAGTGCGCTGGGGCAAGGACTACCGCTTCTCGGTTTTGGCCGAGGGCATCGAGAGCGCCGCCCAACTCAGCCGTGCGGTCGCTTTGGGCGTCAGCGCCGGGCAAGGATTCTTCTTTGGCCGTGCGGCGACGGGTGATCAATTCCTAGAGCGCTACATCCGGCCCGGCGCAGTGCGCTTGGACGCGCCCAGCCTGATTTAACCCGCGTGCGCTGGGCGCGTCGCGGGCTGATCCGCAGGCGGTGTGATGACTGATGCGCCGCTGAGCTTGGCCGCTAGCTGGCTGGCGTTGCGCGCCACCAATCCGTAGATCGATAACTGCGGATTCGCCCCGATGCTGGTGGGGAACACCGAGCCATCGAACACCGACAGATTCTCCAGTTGGTGGTGCGCGCCGGAGCTATTCACCACCGCATGGCGCGGGTTCTCGCCCATCGCACAGCCGCCCATCAAGTGAGCGGAGAACAAGGTGAGCTGTAGCGGCTGGTAGTTGAGTTGGTCGATCTGTGCGCGCGCGGCAGCGAGGCTGGTCACCCACTCGCCGTGCAAGTGCGCGGGTTTGACCCGCTGAGCACCCGCAGCGAACTGCGCTTGGGCCATCACTTGGAAGGCCTTTTTAAAGCTCTGCCAGTGGTAGTCATTGAGCGGGTAGTCGAGCACGGGGTTGCCATCAGCACCGAGCTTGACCTCGCCCCCCGTCGATTGCGGGTGGAAGCCATCGCGCCCTAGTGCCAACACCGCTTGGGTGTGGGTGAGGCCGGCTAAGTCCTCCGCAAGCCCTGCGCCAAAGCGCAAGAAGATGCTGCTGGCCAACCCCGGCGGCATCGGCGGGACTTCTAGCTTGAAGCCCATGCCGTCCTTAAGGTGCGCGCCGCGCCATTGGAACTCGTCACTGGCGATGCTCTGCGGCGCGCCGTAGTAGGCGTCCACCCGCTCGGGCATCTGCGCCAAGCTGAGGTTGACGGGGTGAATCATGCTGCGCTTGCCCAAGCGGCTATGTGGGTCGGGCACCTCTGAGCGCATCAACAAGGCAGGGGAATTGAGCGCGCCCGCCGCGAGCACAAAATGCTGGGCACGAATCGTCACTGCCGCGCCACGCACCCGAACACAATCGGCATCCAGTGCTCGCGCTTGCAAGCCGACAACCCTGCCCTTTTCCAACTGTAGGCGCTCAGCTTTGAGGTGGTGGATCAGCACCGCGCCCTTGGCGAGCGCGGCGGGGATGGTCGATACCAGCATCGATTGCTTGGCATTGGCCGGGCAGCCGAAGCCGCAATAGCCGGAATCCCAACAGCCTTTGACGTTGCGGGGGATGACGTGCCACTCCCAGCCGAGCTTCTCGCAGGCCGTCTTCAACGCCGCGTTATTGGCATTGGGTTTGACCGCCCAAGGCAGGATGCC
>CAZHTI010000132.1:0-2605 GCA_964535755.1 uncultured Salinisphaerales bacterium
CGGGGCAAATCCTCACCAGCCCGCGCGGCACACAGGGCTTTGGCTATGACCCTCTGTTTTGGTGTGCTGAGCAGCAATGCAGCGCGGCGGAATTACCTGCCGCAGTGAAGAACCAAATCAGCCATCGTGGCCGCGCCTTGCAGTCGCTGCTGGCGCAACTGCGCGGCGGGTGATGGCCACCAACCGCGCGCAATCGCAGCCGGTGACTCCCGTTCGGCGTCGCCGAGGCAGCTTGCTGGGCAAGCTCTGGACGCTGCCCAATACCGTGCTCGGGGTCGTTTTGGGGCTGCTCGGTGTGGCCTACGGCGCGCGCATCCAACTGGGGCATAACGCCCTGTTGGTGCTCGACTACCCCCTAGGCAATGGCGCGCTGACGCTGGGCAATGTGGTGCTCTACGCACGCTGCCAGCCGGGGGATTGCCGCTGCATTTATCAGTCGCAGCAGCCCTTAGTGCTGGGCCTGCATGAGGAGGCCCACACCCTGCAATACGAGGCGCTTGGCCCCTTGTTTTTGCCGCTGTATTTTCTCTGTGGCGGGATCAGCGGGCGCAACCGTTTTGAGCGTGCGGCCAATGCCTATGCGGCAGGCGGCTCTTGGTGGCCGTGGAGCGCTTTGGTATGAGCAGCTTGGCCATCCCTGGCGATGCCTCATCATCGTCTGAGCCCCCGGCCCACACATCCCTGTGTGGGCGAGAGCCGGGACAGACTGCCATTCAAGGCAGTCTTCCTGATCCGGCTCTCCCACTCGCGCTCTACCTGCACATCCCTTGGTGCGTGCAGAAGTGCCCGTACTGCGACTTCAACTCCCACACCTTGCGCGCGGCCCTGCCAGAAGCGGCCTACGTCGCCGCGCTGTTGGCGGATTTGGACTTTGAGCTGGCGAGTGCGCCAGAACCTAGGCCGTTGCAGAGCATCTTCTTTGGCGGCGGCACGCCGAGTGTGTTCTCTGCCGCGGCCATCGCCGCGATTCTCGACGGCGTTCGCGCACGGCTGGCACTCGCGCCAGACTGCGAAATAACCCTAGAGGCCAACCCCGGCACGGTGGAGGCGGCGCGCTTTGCGGGCTACCGCACCGCAGGGGTGAACCGTTTGTCGATGGGCGTGCAGAGCCTCAATGACGCCCACCTCAAAGCCCTAGGGCGGATTCATGGCGCGGAGGAGGCCCGCAGCGCCTACGCCATCGCCCGCTCATCAGGCTTTGACAACATCAACCTCGACCTGATGTTTGCGCTGCCCAAGCAGAGCTTGGCCCAGGCGCAAGCCGACCTCGCTGAGCTGATCGCAATGGCTCCTGAGCACATCAGCTACTACCACTTAACACTAGAGCCCAACACCGCCTTCCACCGCGCCCCACCCCCCTTGCCGGACGATGACAGCGCCTACGAGATGCTAGAGCAGGGCATGCAGGCGCTATCTGCTGCGGGCTACCTGCAGTACGAGACCTCTGCTTACGCTCGGGCAGGGCGGCAGGCCGCGCACAACCTCAATTACTGGCGCTTTGGCGATTACCTCGGCATCGGCGCGGGTGCGCACGGCAAACGCAGTTTTGTCGCCGAGGATGGGGGCGTCGCGGTAGAGCGGCGCGCGCGCCACAAACATCCCAAAACGTATATGGAACGTGCAGGTGTGAGTGCCGTGCTGCAAGAGGCACGCGCCTTGAGCGCTGAGGAGTTGCCGGTCGAGTTCATGCTCAACGCCTTGCGCCTGCATGAGGGCTTCAGCATGGCGCAGTTCAGCAGCCGTACTGGGCTTGCCGCCGCCACTTTGGCCAAGCCGCTCGCCGCTGCAATCGCCAAAGGGCTTTTGGTAGAAACCGCCCAAGGCTACGCGCCCACCGAACTGGGCCGCGCGCATCTCAACCGCCTGTTGCTGGAGTTCATGCCATGAGCACCCGACGCCCTGCCCGCCGCCGCAGTGCCCTCACCACCGCCAACGTGCAATGCCCGAGCTGCTGGGAGACCATCGAGCTAGACATTGATCTGAGCGGCGGCAGCGCCGAATACACCGAGGATTGCTCGGTCTGCTGCAACCCCATGCTGGTGCGCCTATCGGTGCATGAGGACGAGCACGACGGCGTCAATCTGTTCGGTGAGTCGGAGGGCGGCGGCTACTCGGTTGAAGTGGAAGCCGAAAACGGGTGAACTGCGCGGCACCAATGAGGAGAGAAAAATGAAAAAACTAATCGCTGGATTGTCTCTGCTCTGGGCGGCAACGGCGGTTGCCCACCCCATCGAGGGGCGCTGGCAAACCTTGGATTTAGACAGCGGCGCGCCGCGCGGCGAGGTGACTTTGTCGCTGCGTGGCGGCGTGTTGGAAGGCCGCATTACCGGCGGCCAAGCCAAGCCCGGCGAGAGCCAGCAAACCCTGTGCAGCAAATGCCCGGGCGCGCTCAAGGACCAACCGGTGATTGGCATGCGCAATATCTGGGACATGCGCGAGAAAGAAGGCGTGTTCGAGGGTGGCCGCTTGCTCGACCCCGACACCGGCAAGGTCTACAAGGGCACGCTGACACTTGCGCCCGACGGCAAGACCGTCACCGTGCGCGGCTACATCGGCCTGCCCACGTTTGGCCGCAGCACGGTCTGGAAGCGCCTGCCCTAGTGCA
>CAZHTI010000132.1:2705-5971 GCA_964535755.1 uncultured Salinisphaerales bacterium
GGGACTGAGATTCTGCACATCAAGGGCGATGCAGCCGACCCGTTATCGCGCGGGCATATCTGCCCCAAGGCGGTCGCTCTTAAAGACCTCTACGAAGACCCCAACCGCTTGCGCCAGCCGATGCGGCGCATGGCTGATGGCTCTTGGCAGCCGATGGCTTGGGATGCCGCCTTCGACTACGTGGCCGACGAGCTCGCCCGTGTCTACAAGACCTTCGGTGCCAACAGCATTGGCAGCTATGCCGGCAACCCCACGGTGCACTCGTCCACCGCCCTGACCACCGCCGGTGCCTTGATGGGCCCGCTCAAGAGTCGCAACCGCTATTCCGCGACCAGTGTCGACCAGCTGCCCTACCAGCTGGTGGCGATGTGGATGTACGGCCATCAGTTCTTGATTCCGGTCGCCGACATCGACCACTGCCAATATCTGCTGGTGCTGGGTGCCAACCCGATGGCCAGCAACGGTAGCCTGATGACCGTGCCCGACTTCCGCCACCGCCTCAAAGCCCTGCAAGCACGCGGCGGCAAGATGGTGGTGCTGGACCCGCGCCGCTCGGAGACTGCTGAAGTCGCCGACGAGCATTTCTTCATCACGCCGGGCAGGGACGCGGCCTTCCTCATTGCCTTCGTCAAAGTACTGCTGGCTCAGGGCTTGGTGCGCCCGGGCCGCTTGGCGGAATTTACCGATGGGCTTGAGGAAACTCTTGCCGCCTTCGCCCCCTTTGAGCTGCCCGCATTGGCCGCTCACTGCGGGATTGCCGAAGGCGAAATCACCCGCCTCGCCACCGAGTTCGCCGCCGCCCAAGGTGCCGCCGCCTATGGCCGCATGGGGGTGTCGGTGCAGCAGCACGGCACGCTCTGCAACTGGCTGATTCAGCTCATCAATCTGCTCACCGGCAATCTCGATGCCGAAGGCGGCACGCGCTTCCCGCTACCGGCGCTGGATTTAGTCCACAACCCGACCTCCAAGCCCGGCCACTTCAATCAGTGGCAGAGCCGGGTGCGGGGCTTGCCGGAGTTCGGCGGCGAGCTGCCGGTCGCAGCACTCGCCGAGGAGATGGAGACGCCCGGCGAGGGGCAGATCAAGGCGCTGATTACCGTCAGCGGCAACCCTGCGCTCTCTACCCCCAACGGCCAGCGTTTGGAGGCGGCGATGGCGGGGCTAGAGTTCATGGTCAGTGTCGATTTCTACCTCAATGAAACCACCCGCCACGCCCACGTCATATTGCCGCCGACAATGGCGCTGGAGCGTGAGCACTACGACTTGGCCTTCCACCACTTTGCGGTGCGCAACACCGCCCGCTACAACCGAGCCGTGTTTGCCAAGCCTGAGGGCGCGATGCACGACTGGGAGATTTTCTTCGCCCTCGGTGCGCGCGTGGCGGAGCGCATTGGCGTCAAGGCGCGGCCCCTGCCCAAGCCGGACCAGATCATCGACATGGGCTTGCAGATGGGGCCCTATCAACTCTCGGTGAAGAAGCTCGACGCCCACCCGCATGGGCTGGACTTCGGCGCGTTGCAATCCACCCTGCCGCAGCGCCTCTACCACGCGGACAAGCGCATCCGCGCCAGCGTACCCGAGCTGCTCCAGGCGCTCACAGACTATCGCCAGCAAATCGGCAGCGCAGCACTGGCCGAGGGCGACCTGCGGCTGATTGGCCGCCGCCATGTGCGCAGCAATAACTCATGGATGCACGGTAGCCAGCGGCTCATCAAAGGCCCAGCACGCCACCAATTGCTGATGCACCCCGACGACCTACAAGCGCGCGGCATTGCCGACGGCGCGCGGGTAGAAGTGCGCTCGCGGGTCGGCACGGTGACGGTGGAAGTGGCGGCTACCGACGCCATGATGCGCGGCGTGGTCAGTCTGCCGCATGGCTTCGGCCACCACAGGCCGGGTACGCAACTGGGCCTCGCGCACGAGCATGCGGGGGTCTCTAACAACGACCTCACGGACCCTGAGTTTCTGGATGCCGTCAGCGGCAATGCCGCACTCAACGGCGTAGTGGTGGCGGTGCGCTTGGCGGCGCAGAGTCATGCGCATTAAAATACGCATGTTCTGACGCACTAGGAGTTGTCCCATGCCCCGTTCCGCGCGCTCCGTAGCCTCCTCGCCTGCCCGCACATTGGGTGAGCCCGCAACCACGCCTTATGTGTCAGATGCCGCACTCAAGCGCCGGCTGAATCTCAGTGTCGACGCCCAACTCCTAGCGCGCGCCAAGGACAGCGGCTTGAATCTGTCCCGCCTGTTTGAAGAGAGTCTGGCGACCAAACTACGGCAAGCCGAAGCTCAGCGCTGGGCCGATGACAATCGCGAGGCAATCGCGGCCTACAACGCACGCATCGAGCGTGACGGGCTCTGGCATAAGGGCCTGACGCCGTGGTACTGAGTGTTGAGCGCTTTGACGTCGTGACGCTCAAAGCCAAGTCCGCCGAGGGCGGGCTGTTTTTGGTGCTGTCCGCCGACCACATCGCCGCGGTTGGCACCTTGATTGTTGCCCCGCTGTATCAGGCCAACGCGTTCAGCCCCATCAGCAAGCTCCAGCCGGTGCTTAGGGTGGGCGCTGAGCGCCGAATTCTGGCAGCCAATGAACTGATCTCGCTGCCCCGCAAGGCCTTGGATCGCCGCACCGGCAATCTGGCCGACCAGCATGCGGACATCACTGCCGCCCTCGACTACCTCTTTCAAGGCTATTGAATGACCCTCACCATCCCCACCCATGAGCGCCTCATCTGCGCGCTGGATGTCCCTACTGCCGAGGCCGCCAAGGCCCAAGTTCGGCAGCTCAAGGACGCGGTGCACTTCTACAAAATCGGCCTAGAGCTGTGCATGGCGCCGGGCTTTTTTGAGCTCTTGGAATGGCTCAAGACCGAGAACAAGAAAGTCTTTGTTGACCTCAAGTTTTTCGATATTCCGGAGACCGTCGCGCGCGCGATTCGCAACTTGTCTGAGCGCGGTGCGGACTTCGCCACCATCCACGGCAACCAGGCAATGATGGAGGCTGCTGCCAAGGCCAAGAGCGGCAATCTCGGCGTACTGGCGGTGACCGCACTCACCAGCCTCGATGCCGCCGATATGGCCGACCTAGGTTTCAACTGTGCGATTGAGGATCTGGTGCTCTCTAGAGCCAAGCGCGCCTTGGCGGCGGGCTGCGACGGCGTGGTTTCCTCCGGACTGGAGGTCAGCCGCCTGCGGCAAGAGGCCCCAGCCAAACTCATCTGCGTCACCCCCGGCATCCGGCCCGTGGAAAACCGCGTCGAGGCCGA
>CAZHTI010000133.1:0-5917 GCA_964535755.1 uncultured Salinisphaerales bacterium
CGACATCGGTCACGGTCGGCATCGAGCGATCCACAATCCACAGCCAGGCCAGCGCGGTGCAGGTGTAGACCCCACCGTAGGCGGCGTAGACGCGCCCGGATTCGGCGGGATGACGGGTCAGCAGCCAGGCGAAAAAGCCGAGTGCGACTGCCGCAGCCGCCAGCATCCAGATGCCGCCGCCTCGCTTGGCCCAGTGGAGAACCAAGTAGCAGCCGACGATCTCTGCCACTGCCGTGAGTAGGAACAGTCCCAGTGTGGTGATGAGTGACATCAGTGCCCCCGGCGCGTGCTATGGACACCGGCAGAGGCACCGGCTCGCCGACTGGGCGGTGCCGTTGCCAGCTCATGCAAGATGCCGCAGTCCTTGCTCGCGCTTGGCGCATCGCAATGGGCGCGCAGCGTCTTCAGCTCGGTGTGTAGCCGCCGCAATGCGCGCATTCGTTCGGTGACATGGCCGATGTGCTCGTCCAGTAGTGCGTTCACTTCAGCGCAGCCCTGCTCGGGCGCGTCGCGCAGTCGCAGCAGCGTGCGAATCTCCTCCAAGCTCATGTCCAGCGCCCGGCAGTGCAGGATGAACTCCAGCCTTGTCCGTTCGCTCTCGGCATACAGCCGGTAGTTGCCATCACTGCGGGCGGGCTTGGGCAGCAGGCACTCGCGTTCGTAGTAGCGGATGGTCTCCACCGGCACGTCGAGTAGGCTGGCGAGATCGCCGATGCGATAGGTTTTGGGCATGAGTCACTCCGGGGCTTGACCCTGAAGCTACTACAGGCTGTCCAATATGCGCCATTCCCGCTCGGAGTAATGCGATGTCGGCCAGCTGTTGCGAATCCAGTTGCACCCCTGCCACGGCAATCCCGCCGCGCTACCGGCGTGCCTTGTGGATTGCACTCGTCGTCAACCTTGCCATGTTCGGGGTCGAATTGGCGGCGGGCTGGGGTGCGGGCTCTGCCTCGCTGCTCGCCGATGCGGTGGACTTCTTCGGCGACGCCGCCAACTACGCCGTCTCGCTGTTCGTGCTGTCGATGGGCTTGGCCGTCAGGGCACGCACCGCACTGCTCAAGGGCCTGACGATGGGCGCTTATGGCGTCTACGTGCTCGGCCAGGCGGCCTGGAACGGTTTCAACGGCGTGGTGCCAGAGGCGATGACGATGGGGCTGGTCGGCACGCTGGCGCTCTGCGCCAACCTCGGCGTCGCGGCACTGCTCTACGCCTACCGCGAGGGCGACGCCAACATGCGCTCGGTGTGGCTGTGCTCGCGCAACGATGCCATCGGCAATCTCGCCATCGTGCTGGCGGCGGTCGGTGTGTTCGGCACCGGCACCGCCTGGCCTGATCTGGCGGTTGCGGCCGTGATGGGTGTGCTTGGATTGACCGCTGCACGCCAAGTCATCATCCAGGCGCGCAGGGAGCTGACAGCGGCAACCAATGGCAAGGCGCAGGGTGCAGTCGCATGATCGTCCGCCGCAGTCTCTTGCTGCCCACGCCATTTGCGCGGTGCCTGGCGGCGGTGAAGTCGCCGAGCCTGCTCCAGCGCGTCGCGCACCCCCTGGTGAGATTCACCCCGGCGGACCAGGCGGCATGGCCAACGGAATGGTTGACCGGCGCATTTCGCGTGCGCCTGTATCTGCTGGGTTGGTTGCCGATGGGCGTTCAAACCATCGACATTTCATTCCTCGAACAGACCGATGTGCTTGCCCGCATGCGTGATAACGGCCACAGCGCCCTGATCGCGCGCTGGGATCACCGCATCACCCTCGAAGCAATGGGAAGTGCGACCCGCTACACCGACGAAGTGATCGTCGAAGCTGGGTGGAGAACCGCATTCGTGTGGCTGTTCGCGCAGCTGTTCTTCTGGCATCGGCAGCGGCAGTTGCACCGGCTGGCGCTGTCCGGCGCGCTGCCTGAGCCGCAGCAGGGAGTAGAGTAAGGCCATGCGCCACGGCATCGCCTTCTGGATGATCTGTCTGAGCCTCGTCTTCACGAGGCTGGTCGGACTGCATCTGCACGCCTGCGCGGGCGTGGAGGCCGGTGTCAGCCATGCGGGCACGCACTACGCCGACAACGGCTTCCTGTTCGGCGATCACCACAGCGAAGACGATGGCGACGACCGTGAGGTCGAGCTGGTCGCGGTCATGCCCGCCAAGGTCGAGGGTGATGGTGTTGATCTGACGGCCTTGCTGCCGACTCCGATGGTCATCACGGTGGCTTCCACCCGCCTGCTCACACTCATTTCTCCACGCGGCCCACCTGCGGTATGGCCTGCACACCCACCGCATTTCACGCCGCCGCCGCAAGGCCCGCCGACCTCCCTCGCTTGAACGCCTAGCCCGTCCGCCGCCCTCGCGCGGACGCCGTTCCTGCTGTTGGGAGTCTCCCCATGTCTCGATTCACTGCCACCGGGCGCTTTGCGCTCGCGGCTCTGCTGGCCCCGGTTCTTTCACTGGGCCTGCAACCCTTCGCACGCGCCGAAGAACCCGCTTTAACGCTGCGCGACGCGCTCTCGCGCACGCTGCAATCCAACCCTGATCTCGCGGCCTATCAATACGTCCTCAAGGCCAACGATGGCCGGGTGACGCAGGCGGGCTTCAAGCCCAATCCGGTCTTCAACAGCACGCTCGAAAACGTGCTCGGCACCGGCGATACCAAGGGCCTCAAAGGTGCTGAACTCACCCTGGGCCTGAGCCAGCTCATCGAGCTGGGTGACCTGCGTGAAAAGCGCGTGGCCGTCGCACAGATCGAGCGCGAGGGGCTGGAGGCTGAAGGCCACATCCAGCGGCTCGATGTGATCGCCGAAACCGCGCGCCGCTTCGTGTCGCTGGTGCGGCAGCAGGAAGAGCACCAGCTCACCCACCTCGCCGTCGAGCTGGCGGAGAAAACGGCGACGGCCGTGGAGCGTCGCGTTGCAGCGGCGAAGTCACCACTGGCCGAGCGGGATCGTGCCGCCGTCTCGCTGGAACGCGCCAAGAGCGCCGACGCCCACGCCGAGCACGAGCTGCTCGCAGCGCGCTACGACCTCGCTGCGAGCTGGGGTGCGGCGCAGCCGGACTTCAGCCGTGCCGATGCAGCGCTTTACACGCTGCCCGCCGTCGCCGACTACGCCACGCTGCTGGCCGCGCTCGAAAAGACGCCCGATCTCAACCGCTATCTCAGCGAGTCTCGCCTGCGCGATTCCGAGATCAGCCTGGCGCTGGCCAGTCGCAAGCCGGGCGTGGAAGTCGGTGCCGGGCTGCGCCGCTTGCAGGCGACCCAGGACACGGCGCTGGTGTTCTCGTTCGGCATGCCGCTGCCGCTCTACAACAAGAATCAGGGCGTGATTGCCGAGGCCGAAGCCCGCAAGCAAGGCAGTGCGGCCGAACGTGCGGCGGCGCTGGTAAAGGCCCGCACCCAGTTGTTCCGCTACCACCGCGAGTTGCTGGATCGCGCCCGCGAAGTCACCGCGCTGCGCGAACGCGCCCTGCCGCGCATGGAAGCCGCGCTCGACAACACCGAATACGCCTACGAGCGGGGCCGCTACAGCTATCTGGAACTGGTGGACGCGCAGCGCGAGCTGCTCACCGTCAAGCGCGAAGTGATCGAAGCCGCCGCGCAATACCACCTCACTCTCATCGAAATCGAACGACTGACCGGCAATGGTCAGAGTCGCTAAAGGAACCCCCATGAATCGCACACTCTCCACCGCCACGCTGCTGCTCATTGCGCTCACGCTGAGCGCCTGCGGCGAATCGAAGACGCCCGAAGCCAAGCCCGCCGCCGAAGCCGCTCACAACGACGAAAAAGGCCACGGCCACGACGATGCCAAGGGCCACGCCGAAGGCGAGAAGCGCGACGAGGCCGAAGGCCACACGGAAGGCGACAAGCACGAAGCCAAGGGCGGCGAAGAAGCCGGCCATGCCGAAGAAGGCGAACACGCCGAAGCCATGAAGCTGACACCAGAAGCCCGCAAGGCTGCTGGCCTGGTCATCGCCGACGCAGGCCCGGCGACGCTGGTCGAGACCTTGCCGCTGTATGGCGTGGTCAAGCCCAATGCCGAGCGGGTGCGCAGCGTCACGGCACGCTTCCCCGGCGTGGTGCGCAGCGTCAATGCCAAGGTCGGCGACAGCGTGCGTCAGGGTACCTCGCTGGGCAGCGTCGAGAGCAACGAGAGCTTGCAGGTCTACGGCGTCAGCAGCCCGCTCGCGGGCGTGGTGACTGAACGCTTCACCAACCCCGGCGAGCAGGCCGAGGGCCAGCCGCTGTTCACGGTGGCGGACTTGAGCAGCGTGTGGGTGGAACTCTCGCTGTTCCCGCGCGACCGCAGCCGCATCAAGACCGGCCAGTCGGTGCGCGTGAAGGCAGCCGATGGCGGTTTGGTGAGTGATGGCCAGATCGTCTTCGTCTCGCCGCTGGGCAGCAGCGCCAGCCAGAGCCTCGCCGCGCGCGTGCTGCTCGACAACCGCGATGGCCGCTGGACACCGGGCCTCTATGTGCAGGGCGAAGTCGCTGTGGGCAGCTCGGCGGTCGCACTCGCCGTGCCGGTTGCGGCCTTGCAGGAGCTGGAAGGCGGCACCTCGGTGTTCGTGGACGATGCCGATGGCCTCGAAGCGCGTGCCGTGAAAACCGGCCGCAGCGATGGCCGCGTGGTGGAGATTCTGGAAGGACTGAAGGCCGGTGATGCGGTGGTCGGAGAAGGCAGCTTCGTGCTGAAGGCAGAACTGGGCAAGGGCGAGGCCGAGCATGACCACTAAGCCTGCACGCCCCCACATCCTCGCCGGAGAAACTCCCCATGATTGAAGCCATCCTGCGCTTCTCCATCGCCCGTCGCGGCGTGGTGATGACGCTCATGCTCGCGCTGGTCGCGCTGGGCATCTACAACTACCAGCGCCTGCCGATTGATGCCGTCCCCGACATCACCAACGTCCAGGTGCAGGTCAACACCCAGGCCCCCGGCTACACGCCGCTGGAAGTCGAGCAGCGCATCACCGTGCCGATTGAAACCGCCATCACCGGCCTGCCGGGTCTGGAATATCGCCGCTCTCTGTCGCGCTATGGCCTGTCGCAGGTGACGGTGGTTTTCGAGGAAGGCACCGATCTCTACTTCGCCCGCAACCTGGTCAACGAGCGCCTGCAACAGGCGCGCAGCCGCCTGCCGGAGGATGTGGAACCCGCGATGGGGCCGATTGCCACGGGTCTCGGCGAAATCTTTCTCTACACCGTCGAAGCCGACCCCAAGGCGCGCCAGCCCGATGGCACGCCCTACGACGCCACCGCCCTGCGCAGCTTGCAGGACTGGGTGATCCGCCCGCAGCTCTTGCAGGTGCCGGGCGTGACCGAGGTGAACTCCATCGGCGGCTACGCCAAGCAGTTTCATGTGCAGCCTGATCCCGCGAAGCTCTTGGCCTATGGCCTGACTTTCGAGCAGGTGTCGGAAGCCATCGAGAGCAACAACGCCAATCAGGGCGCGGGCTATTTGGAGCGCAACAAGGAGCAGTTGCTCGTCCGCATCCCCGGCCAGGTCACGGGTCTGGACGACCTGCGCAAGCTGGTCATCGCCACCCGCGACGGCCTGCCCATCACCGTGGCCGATGTCGCCGAAGTGGGCCTGGGTAAGGAACTGCGCACCGGTGCCGCGACCCGCGATGGTCACGAGACCGTGCTCGGCACCGCCGTGATGCTGGTGGGCGAGAACAGCCGCACGGTGGCGAAAGCCGTCGCTGCGCAGCTGGTGAAGGTGAATGACTCGCTGCCGGAAGGTGTGACCGCCGTCACCGCCTACGACCGCACCATCCTGGTGGATAAGGCCATCGGCACCGTGCAGAAAAATCTCATCGAAGGCGCGCTGCTGGTGGTGGTGATTCTGTTCCTGCTGCTGGGCAATCTGCGTGCGGCGCTGCTCACGGCGATGGTGATTCCGCTGGCCATGCTGATGACCATCACCGGC
>CAZHTI010000134.1:0-5884 GCA_964535755.1 uncultured Salinisphaerales bacterium
ATGGAGTTCTTCTACCGTGAGATGCGCCAGCGTTACGGCGTGTTGATGGACGCGGGCGAGCCTGCGGGCGGGGTCTGGAACTTCGACCACGACAACCGCAAGAGCTTTGGCAAGCAAGGGCCGCCGCCGGTAGCGGCACCATTGCGGTTCGCGCCTGATGCCATCACTCAAGCGGTGTTGGATTTGGTGGCGGAGCGCTTCGCCGCGCATCCGGGCGCGCTGGCCGACTTCGATTGGCCTCTCACCCAGCAGCAGGCGCAGGCCGCACTCGATGATTTCATCGAGCACCGTTTGCCGCAGTTTGGTGACTACCAAGACGCCTTGTGGACGCAAGCGCCTTGGTTGTTCCATAGCCGCCTGAGCGTGGCGCTGAATCTAAAGCTTTTGCACCCGCGCACCGTGATGACCGCTGCCGAGGCCGCCTACCGCGCAGGGCTTGCGCCATTGGCGAGTGTCGAAGGCTTTATCCGCCAAGTCTTGGGCTGGCGCGAATACGTGCGCGGCGTCTATTGGCTACAGATGCCCGGCTATTTGCAGCGCAACGCGCTCAATGCGCAGCAGCCGCTGCCCGCCTTCTATTGGACGGGCGAGACGGAGATGGCCTGCCTGCGCGATGCCATTGGGCAGACGCTGCGCTACGGCTACGCCCACCACATCCAGCGGCTGATGGTGACGGGCCTTTTTGCGCTGCTGTTGGGGGTTGAGCCCAAACAAGTCCACGCTTGGTATCTGGCGGTGTATGTCGATGCGGTGGAGTGGGTGGAGCTGCCGAACACGCTGGGGATGTCGCAATACGCGGACGGCGGCGTGATGGCGAGCAAGCCCTATGTCGCCTCCGGCAAGTACATCCAGCGCATGAGTAATTACTGCGCGGGTTGCCGCTACGACCCCGCGCTCTCGACCGGCGCGAAGGCTTGCCCGTTCACGACCTTGTATTGGGATTTTCTCATCCGGCATGAGGGCCGCTTGCAGCAAAACCAGCGGATGGCGATGCAGCTGAAGAACGCCGCAAGGCTCGCGCCCGACGCCCGCGCCGCGATCCAAATGCAGGCCGACGCCTTGCGCGCGCGAGTCAGCGCGGAGCGCGCGCCGCCTGCCCGCTAGGCCGTTGCCAGCGCTAGGCCAGCGACGGCAGTAAGTGCGCCACCGGCGCGCTCAGGCAATGCGATTCCACCACGCGAATGGCAGCGGCAATGTCCGGCGCGAAGATGCGGTCTTCGGCATAGAACGGCACTTGGGCGCGCAGAGCCGCACAGGCTTTCTGTAGCGCCGGGGAGGTGGTCAGTGGCGCGTGGAAGTCGATGCCCTGCACAGCGGCCAAGAGTTCAATCGCGACAATCGCGCGGCTGTTGGCACACATCTCCAATAGGCGGCGGGCGGCGAAGGTCGCCATGCTGACGTGGTCTTCTTGATTGGCGCTGGTCGGCAGGCTATCGACACTCGCGGGGTGGGCGAGCGATTTGTTCTCGCTGGCGAGTGCCGCCGCCGTGACGTGGGCCATCATGAAGCCGGAGTTGAGCCCGGGGTTTTGCACCAAAAACGGCGGCAGTCCGGAGAGGCTGGCGTCAATCAGCAGCGCAATGCGCCGCTCGCTCAAAGCGCCAATCTCGGCAATCGCTAGGGCGAGCGTGTCCGCCGCGAGGGCCACGGGTTCGGCGTGGAAGTTCCCTCCCGAGATCACTTCACTCTTGCCCTCCCTGGCGGAGCCTGGGTTCTCCGCCTCGACCCCGGCCCGGCCATCCCTGGCCGGGCGTTCGGAACCTTGGCGAGCAGTGCTCGCCAAGCAAGGTTCCTCACCCGCGAAGGCCAGCGGGTTATCGGTGACGGCGTTGGCCTCAATCAGCAATGTGCGCGCGGCGTTTTGGATCAGGTCTAGGCAGGCGCCCATCACCTGCGGCTGGCAGCGCAGGGAGTAGGGGTCTTGCACGCGGTCATCGCCCTCGCGGTGCGACGCGCGGATCGCGCTGCCGGCGAGCAAATCCCGAGTCACAGCGGCCACTGCAATTTGCCCGGGCTGGCCGCGTACGGCGTGTACGCGTGCGTCGAAGGGCGCATCGCTGCCCTTGGCGGCATCGACCGACAAGGCCCCGCTGACGACGGCGGCGGCGAACAAATCCTCAGCCTCAAACAGCGCGCGCAGCGCCAAGGCGGTGGACACCTGCGTGCCGTTGAGCAGTGCTAGGCCTTCCTTCGCCGCGAGACTCAATGGCGGCAGGCCGAGTGCCTGCAATGCCTCGGCAGCCGCTTGCTGCTGGCCCCGCACGCGCACTTCGCCCTCGCCCATGAGTGCGAGCGTCATATGCGCGAGCGGGGCTAGGTCGCCACTCGCGCCCACCGAGCCCTTGCTCGGGATGCAGGGCAGCACGTCGGCGTTGTACAGCGCCAGCAGGTATTGGATGACCTCCAGCCGCACGCCGGAATAGCCGCGCGCAAGGCTCATGGCTTTGAGCACCAAAATCAGCCGCACCGTGGCGTCATCGAGCAGCGCGCCAGTCCCCACCGCATGGCTGCGCACGAGGTTGCGCTGCAATTGCTCCAGCTGGTGGTCGGGGATGTGGGTCTTCGCGAGCTTGCCGAAGCCAGTGTTGATGCCGTAAGCCGGCGCACCGGCGGCGATGACAACCTCTACCGCCGCGCGCGATGCGGCGATGTCGGCGAGTGCTGCGTTAGGCAGGGCAATCTGCACTCCGCCAGCGGCTAAGCGGCGGCAATCCGCCAGCGTGAGTTGGCCGGGGGTGAACTGCTCGGTCATTTGCGCTTGCCTTTGGCGGCGGCGACTACTGCGGGCTGGCCGATTTGCCCAGCCTTCAGCCTCGCGAAGTAGCTATGCCAAGCGCCCATAGCCTTGTGGCCCAACAGCAGCATCACCGGCAGGTTGATCATCAGCATGAAGCCGAGTGCCACGGTAGAAATCGCGTCGATTTCCTCGGCGGTCGTGATGAAGCCTAGGCAGGTGACCAATGCCAAAGCGCTCCAGCCGATGCGGTAGGGGAGTACGAAGCGCGACAGGCCCAAGTAGGCCAAGCCCTGCTCGCCGTAGTAGCAGTAGGTGATCATGGTCGAGAGCGCGAACAGCCAGACCGTGAAGGTCACCATCCACTTGCCCAAGCCGGGCTGGGCGCTGTCGAAGGCCTTGGCGGCGAGTGGCGCACCGGGGTAGTTGGCGAACAGGCCTTTGACCGCGAAGTCCGGCTTGCTGGGTTGCTTGACCACATCCCACTGCACGGCGAGGGCGTCGGCAGGCAGGCCGGGGTCAGCCTGCTTCACGCTGCCGTAGACGCGGGTGCGCGCCTCTGGCCCTTGCAGCACGGCGAAGACGCGGTCGCCTTCCTTCAAGCCCGCAACCCCTTTGAAGACGATGGGCTGGATCGTCCAGGTGTCCTCAGCAACACGCAGCACCTGCGGGGAGACGTCCCAGCGCATATCGGGGCCGCGCTTCCAGACGCCGCTGGACAAAATCACCAGCGCGGTGATGGTGCAGACGACCAGCGTGTCGATGAAAGGCTCAAGCCCTGCGACTACGCCCTCGGTGACTGGCTCGGAGGTCTTGACCGCGCTGTGGGCGATGGGGGCGGTGCCCAAACCGGCCTCGGACGAAAACAAGGCGCGCTTCATGCCGAACACGAAGGCCCCGGCGAGCGTGCCGCCGGTGAAAGCACCCGTGGCTTCGGCAGGGGAGAACGCGCTGTGCAGGATGAGGGCAAACATCTCTGGCACGACGGCCCAATTCACCGCCAGCACATAGAGCCCGCAGAGCACGTAGAGGCCGCACATGAAGGGCACGAGCTTGCCGACGACCGCACCAATGCGCTTGACGCCGCCAATCACGACGAGGCCGACGGTGACCGCGAGGACGATGCCGGTTACCCATTGCGGGACGTTGAAGTAGAGCCTGGTGGTCTCCGCCACGCTCCAAGCTTGGAACATATTGCCGCCGGTGATGGCAAACAGCAGCACCGCGAGCGTGAAAATGACGCCGATCGCACCACCAATTTTCCCGAAGCTGCTGCCGAACACACTGCCCAGCCCCTTGCGGCAGACGTACATGGTGCCGCCGTGCGGGTCGTCGGGGTTGCTGACGTCGCGGTAGAGCAGGGCGAGCGTGACCTCGGTGGTCTTCAGCGCCATGCCGGCCAAGCCCACCATCCACATCCAGAACACCGCACCCGGGCCGCCGAATTCAACGGCAATCGCGACACCGGCGATGTTGCCCAAGCCCACGGTGCCGCTGAGGGCTGCGGCCAAGGCTTGGAAGTGCGTCAGCGCGCCGGGCCCGCCGGTCGCCGGGCCTTTGCCACGGAGCAGCGTGACGCCGTGGGTGAAGGAGCGGTACTGGCAGAAGCCACTCCAGAGCGTGAACAAAATGCCGACGCCCAACAGGGCGACCAGCACCGGCACCGACAGCATGATGCCGTTGAGCGTGTTGATGAACTCCATGCTGCGACGCCTCGGTTAAGCCTTGCTGGCCAAGGCGCTGTGGCTACGCGAGTACAGGAAGTAAAACGCCAGACCGATGCTCATCCACACCAAGAACATCTTCCAAGTCGCAGCGGGCAGGCTGGCCATTAACCAAGCGCAGAAGCCCATGCCTAGGATAGGAACCAGCGGCACCAGCGGGGTGCGGAATGGGCGCTTCAGCTCAGGCCGCGTCTTGCGCAGGATGATCACACTGGCGCAGACCAAGAAGAACGCACCGAGCGTGCCCAAGTTGACCAGCTCAGCCACCTTGCCGATGGGCGAGAGGCCGGCCACCAGTGCAATCACCACGCCGCTGCCCAAAATCAGGCGCACCGGCGTTTGGGTTTTTGGGTGGACGGCGGCCATGAAGGACGGCAGCAGGCCGTCGCGGCTCATGGCGAGCACCACACGGGTGAAGCCGAAGTAGAGCACCAGCATCACCGTGGTGATGCCGAAGATCGCACCGGTGGCGACCATGCCCTGCGCCCAGTTGATGCCCAAGCTGCCGAGTGCGGCGGCGATGGGGGCTTTGAGATCGATCTCGCGGTAGGGCACCACACCCGTGAGGATGCCGCTGACCAAGATGTAGAGCACGGTGCAAATCAGCAGCGAGGTGATGATGCCGATGGGTAAGTCGCGCTGCGGATTGACGGCTTCCTCACCGGCGGTGGAGACGGCGTCAAAGCCGATGTAGGCAAAGAACACCAAGGCTGCGGCGGTCGTCACACCCAAAAAGCCATAGCGAGCGACACCATCGGCGTCGATTTCACGCGCGGGGATGAAGGGCGACCAGTTGACCGGGTCCACATGCGGGCCGGCAATGGCGATGAATGCGAGGATGGTCGCGAGCTTGATCATCACCATGACGCCGTTGAAGCGGGCAGATTCCTTGACGCCCCAGCAGAGCAGGATGGCGATGGTCATCACAATCATCATCGCGGGCACATTGGCGATGCCACCCTCGGCAGGCGCGGCGGTGAATTCCTTGGCTAAGGTGATGCCGAAGAAGCTATCGAGAATATTGGCGAAGTAGCCCGACCAACCAATCGACACCGCTGCGGTGGCGACTGAGTATTCCAGCAGCAAGAGCCAGCCGATCACCCAAGCGGCGAACTCGCCGATGCCGACATAGGCATAGCCATACGCGCTGCCGGCACCGCCGACCGCACCCGCTAATTCGGCGTAGCACAGCGCGGCAAAGCCGCAGGCGAGGCCGGAGATCACGAAGGACAACACAATCGCCGGGCCAGCGTGCTCGGCGGCGGCCACGCCGGTCAGCACAAAAATGCCGGTGCCGATGATGCAGCCGATGCCCAGCAGCACTAAATCCCAAGCGGTCAAGCAGCGTTTGAGGCCAGTTTTGGCATTAGGGTCGATGGATTTGGTACGCAGCAGACTCATGCTTAGTCCTTGGAATTTGTATTGG
>CAZHTI010000135.1:0-3750 GCA_964535755.1 uncultured Salinisphaerales bacterium
TTGCCGACGGTGCTGATCACGACCCCAGAGAGCCTGAGCCTGTTGCTGAGCGGCAGCGACGCGCAAAGCCTATTCGCCAGCCTCGGCATGGTGGTGGTTGATGAGTGGCACGAGCTGATCGGCAATAAGCGCGGCGTGCAGTTGCAGCTAGCACTGGCGCGCCTGCGGCGTTGGCGGCAGGGCCTGATCACTTGGGGCCTGTCCGCGACGTTGGGCAATTTAGAACAGGCGCTGGAGGTGCTCGTCCCCAGCGGCGCAGGCCTGTTGGTGCAGGGCAAGCAGGCCAAGACGCTGCTCATCGACACGCTATTGCCGAGCGCGATTGAGCGCTTCCCTTGGGCCGGGCATCTGGGCTTGCGGCTGCTGCCGCAGGTGGTGGCGGCGATTGCCGAGCACGCCAGCAGCTTGGTGTTTACCAATACCCGCGCGCAGGCTGAGCTTTGGTACCAAGCGCTGATCGAAGCACGGCCTGATTGGGCTGGCCTATTGGCGCTGCACCACGGCTCGCTAGACCGCAGCCAGCGCGATTGGGTCGAGCTGGCGCTGAAGGACGGCCGCCTGAAGGCCGTCGTCTGCACCTCCAGCCTCGATCTGGGCGTGGACTTTTTGCCGGTGGAGCAGGTGCTCCAGATCGGCTCAGCCAAAGGCATCGCCCGATTGCTGCAACGGGCGGGGCGCTCCGGCCACGCACCTGGGCGGGCGGCGCGGCTGACGCTCGTCCCCACCCACAGCTTGGAGTTGATTGAGGCCGCCGCCGCGCAAGACGCCATCGCCAGTGGCCAGATTGAGGCGCGCAGCGCGCCGGAAGCCCCGCTCGACGTGCTGGTGCAGCACCTCGTCACCATCGCCCTCGGTGGCGGCTTTTACGCCGACGAACTATTGGCAGAAGTGCGCAGCAGCCATGCCTACCGCAGCCTGTCGGACACCGCGTGGCAATGGGCGCTGGCCTTCGTCGCCCACGGTGGCAGCTCGCTACAGGCCTACCCGGACTACCACCGTGCGCGGCCGAATGCCGACGGCCTTTGGCAGGTGCCGAGTGCGGCACTCGCCCGCCGCCACCGCATGGCGATCGGCACCATCGTCAGCGAGGCAACGATGGCGCTGCGGTTTTGGAGCAAAGGGCCATCCGGCAAATCGCTGGGGAGTATTGAGGAGCGCTTCATCGCCCGATTGAAGCCCGGCGATCATCTGCTGTTCGGTGGCCGCCGCTTGGAGCTAGTGCGGGTGCATGAGATGACCGCGTTCGTGCGCCCCGCGACCGGCAAAAAAGCCGCCGTGCCGCGCTGGTCTGGCGGGCGCATGCCGCTCTCCACCGCCTTAGCGGACGCCATGCTGGCGCGGATGGACGAAGCGGCGGATGGCATCGTCCGTGGGCCAGAGATGCAGTTGGCCGCCCCACTGCTCGCCGTGCAAGCGCAGTGGTCGGCGCTGCCCAGCCGCCAGTATCTGCTGGCAGAAGGCCTGCATTCGCGCGAGGGCTGGCACCTGTTCCTCTACCCGTTTGCGGGGCGCAATGTGCACTTGGGCCTAGCCAGTTTGCTCGCGCTGCGCTTAGGCCGCGCAGCCCCAAACACCTTCTCCATCGCCGTAAATGACTACGGTTTTGAGCTGCTCGCGTTGCGGGCGATCGACTGGCAAACCGTGCTGGGCGATGGGCTGTTCAGCACCGAGCATCTGCTGGAAGACGTAGTGGCGAGCTTGAACGTCGGCGAGCTGGCCCAGCGTCGCTTCCGAGAGATTGCGCGCATCGCTGGCTTGGTGTTCCACGGCTATCCGGGTGCGGCCAAAAGCACGCGGCAGGTGCAAGCCTCGGCCCAACTATTCTTTGAAGTGTTCCAAAAGTACGACCCCGATAACCCGCTGCTGCAACAGGCGCGGCGCGAGGTCTTGGGGCAGGAGTTGGAGGTCGACGCACTCGCCGATACCCTGCGTGCGATTGCCGCCCGCCCCTTGCGCTACCAAGCCCTAGCCCGCCCCAGCCCGATGGCCTTCCCGCTGTTGGTGGAGCGCCTGCGCGAGACCGCGAGCACCGAGCACTTAAGTGACCGCATCGCCCGCATGGTCGCGGAGCTGGAGCAAGCCGCCGATGCCCCTGCCGCACCCCGCAAGCGGATGCGTACAGCGAGGTCGATATGAGCACGCTACCCAGCACTGCCGCCCAGACCGTCACCCTCGCGGGTGAGCAGGTGTTGCTGCTCGCGGGCCGCGCGCTGTATTGGCCGTCACAGCGCCTGCTGTGTGTAGCGGATCTGCACTTTGGCAAGGCAGCGACCTACCGCGCCTTGGGCCAGCCGGTGCCTAGCGGCAGCACGCAGGACAACCTCGCTCGGCTCGATGCGCTGATCGCCCAGCACCGCCCTGAGCAGCTCGTGTTCTTGGGCGATTTTCTGCATGCCCGCGCAGCACTCACGCCCACCGTGCACGCCGCCTTGCGCGTTTGGCGGGCGGCGCACCCGGCCCTAGGGCTGCGCCTAGTGCGCGGCAATCACGACCAGCGCGCAGGTGACCCACCGGCCGATCTGCGCATTGACGTCGTCGATGAGCCATGGATTCTTGGCCCCTTCGCGCTCTGCCATCACCCCGCGCCGCGTGCTGGTCTGCATGTGCTGGCTGGGCACATCCACCCCTGCTTTGGGCTGGCAGGCCGTGGGCGGCAACGGCTGCGGCTGCCGTGTTTTTGGTCCACGCCAGAGCTGACCGTGCTGCCGAGCTTTGGCGCGTTTACCGGCGGCCATAGCGTCACCCCCAGCGCGCACACCGAGCGCATTTGGGTGGTGCACGGCGAGCAGATCTGGCCAGTGGCGGTATAGGACGCTAGTTCTTGGCTTTGCGCTTTGTCGCGGGCGCTGCCGCAGTTTGCGGTGGCAGCAGTGCCCTCAAACTCGCCAACGTATCGGCCTCGGCGATCGGTTTGTCCCTGCGCCAGCGCAGGATGCGCGGGAAGCGCACGGCAATACCGCTCTTGTGGCGTGGGCTCTCGGCAATGCCCTCAAAGCCAAGCTCAAACACCATCGTCGGCGTGACACTGCGCACCGGCCCAAATTTGTCGATGGTGGTGCGCCGGATGACGGCATCGACCGCCTGCATCTCAGCGTCGGTCAGGCCTGAGTAGGCCTTGGCAAACGGCAGCAATTTGCGCTCAGCAGCTTCTGGCCCTGCATCCCACACCGCGAAGGTGAAGTCGCTATAGACGCTGGCGCGGCGGCCGTGGCCGCGCTGGGCGTAGATCAGCACCGCGTCGACCTGGTAGGGGTCAATCTTCCACTTCCACCAGACGCCCACGTCCTTGGTGCGGCCTACCCCGTACTGGGCTGAGCGGGCTTTCAGCATCAAGCCCTCGACAGCTTGGCTGCGCGAGGCCTCGCGCGCTTGGGCGAGTGCCGCCCAAGACTCGGCAGCGACCATTGCGGACAGCTGCAACACCGGGCTCGCCGCCGCCAGCACGACTTGCTCCAACAACTGCCGCCGCGCCGATTGCGGCTGGCTGCGGAGGTCCTCGCCCTGCCATTCCAAGAGGTCGTAGGCGAGCAAGACCACCGGCGCTTTGTGCAGACTGGCCGCGCTGAGATTCTTGCGGCCTATGCGGTGTTGCAGCAGCGCAAATGGCTGCACTTGGCCGCCCTGCCAGACGACGATCTCGCCGTCAATGACACAACCATCCGGCAAGCCCAAGCGCAGCGGCGCAAACTCAGGGAAGCGCTCGGTGATGAGCTCCTCGCCGCGCGACCACAGCCACAGCTGCGCGCCCCG
>CAZHTI010000135.1:3850-5789 GCA_964535755.1 uncultured Salinisphaerales bacterium
AGCGCTCGGTGATGAGCTCCTCGCCGCGCGACCACAGCCACAGCTGCGCGCCCCGGCGCACCAACTGCGCACGGATACCGTCCCACTTCCACTCGGCAATCCAGTCGGTGACCGGCCCCAACTGCGCGGGGAAGTCCTCTGGGGTCAGCGTCAGCGGATGCGCCAGAAAAAAGGGATAAGGCTGGCCTAGGTCGCGGTCATCGGGCGCGCCGTCATCCGCGGGTGCCACCAGCCGCAGGTAGTCGGAAGCAGCGGGCTGTGCGGCGAGGTCGGTGTAGCCCACCATGCGTTGGGCGATGCGCTTGGCATCGACGCCGCTGACTGCCGCCAGCGCCTTTGTCACCAACAGCCTAGAAACGCCAACGCGAAAAGCGCCGGTAATCAGTTTGACGCAGAGCATGACGCTGGGGCGATCCAAACCGTGCAGCAGCGTGAGCAAGCGCTCTTGCTGAAGCTCCGGCGCTAAGCGGCGCAGCGGCAGCAGGCGCTGCTCCAACCAGACGCTCAAGGCGGCGGCGTCCGCTTGCGGCGACAACGGCAGCAATAGGCTGATGGTCTCTGCCAAATCGCCGACCGCTTGATAGCTCTCCTCAAACAACCACAGCGGCAAACCACTGGCGCGCACCGCGGCCTCGCGCAGCACACGGGTCGGCAGCAATTGCTTGGGCCGCCCGCCCGCCAAAAAATACACCGCCCAAGCGGCGTCGGCAGCCTCGGCATGAGCAAAGTAAGCGACGAGTGCCGCGAGCTTGGCGTTGCTGCTGGTGGTGCCGTCGAGTGCCGCATAGAGCGCGGCGAAGTCCTTCATGGCCGCGCTCCCTCAGGCTCAGCCAGTTCGGGGTTGGACGCCGCCGTTGCAGCGCCCTCGCCTTCTTCATCACCGTATTCGGTGACAAAGCTCTGAGCATCCAAACCCTGCTCGGCCAACCAGCGCACGAGGGGCTGCACCTGCCCGTGGGTGACAAACACCCGGCTCGCACCACTGGCAGAAATCGCTTGGTTCAGCCCCGGCCAATCGGCGTGGTCGGACATCACAAAGCCCTTATCGACATTCCTCCGCCGCCGCGCGCCGCGTAGCTGCATCCAACCGCTGGCGAAGGCATCGCTGTAGTCGCCAAAGTGCCGGAGCCAACTGCTGCCTTGCGCTGAGGGTGGCGCAAGCACCAAGGCGCGGCGCAATGCGGATTTGTCGGTGACTGCCGTTTGCAGTTGAGTGGCGGGTAGCGCGATGCCTGCCTCGCGGTACACCGTGTTTAGGGCTTCCACCGCACCGTGGCAGACGATGGGGCCGATGCTCGGATCCAGCCCATTGAGCGCCCGCTGCGCCTTACCAAAGGCATAGCAGTAGACAACACTGGCGCGCCCTGCTGCCGCGTTCGCCGCCCACCAAGTGTTGAGGTCTTGGTAGAGCTCGGGCTGCGGCTGCCAACGGTAAATCGGCAGGCCGAAGGTGGACTCGGTGATGAACGTGTGGCAGCGCACGCTCTCAAACGGCGTGGAGATGCCATCGTCATCGACTTTGTAATCGCCGGATGCCACCCAGACCTCACCACGGTGCTCGATGCGCACCTGAGCTGAGCCGAGCACATGCCCCGCTGGGTGCAGGCTCAGGCGCACGCCACGGTGCTCGATCACCTCGCCGTAGTCGGCCAACTGCAAGTTGATGTCCCCACCTAAGCGCCGCCGCAGCACGCCAGCGCTGACGGCGGTGGCAAGGTACGCGCCATTGCCGCTGCGGGCGTGGTCGCTGTGCGCGTGGGTGATGACCGCATGCGGCACGGGCCGCCAAGGGTCGATGTAGAAATCACCGACGGGGCAGTAGAGGCCTTCCGGCCGCGCGACGATCAGGTTGCGGCTCTCGTCGTCGCGCTGCATGTCTAGGGCCTTGCGTCTGGGCTCTTGCGTCTGGGCTCTTGCGTCTGGTCTATCGCCGCCCGCA
>CAZHTI010000136.1:0-5761 GCA_964535755.1 uncultured Salinisphaerales bacterium
GCGGCATTTGGCAAAATGCGGCGATGACACTGCCCCTAACGCTGCAAAACGACCGCTTTCTCCGCGCCCTCAAACGCCAACCGGTGGACCGCACGCCGGTTTGGATGATGCGTCAGGCTGGCCGCTACCTACCCGAGTACCGCGCCAGCCGTGCTAAGGCCAAGGGGTTTATGGACCTCTGCCGTAACGCCGAGCTCTGCTGTGAAGTCACCTTGCAGCCGCTGACCCGCTACCCGGGCTTGGATACCGCCATCCTGTTCTCGGACATCCTCACCATCCCCGACGCCATGGGTCTGGGCTTGGACTTCGTCGAGGGCGAAGGCCCGATTTTTGCCCGCACCGTGCGCAGCCTGCGTGATGTTGCCGCACTGCCGCTACCTGACCCGGAAGGTGAGCTCGGCTATGTGATGAATGCCGTGCGCACCATCCGCAATGCGCTGGGCAATCGCATGCCCTTGATTGGCTTTGCTGGCAGCCCCTTCACCCTTGCCACCTATATGGTCGAAGGTCGCGGCGGCACGGGTTTTGAGCAGATCAAAAAGATGCGCTTTGACGCGCCCGAGGTCTTAGACGCCTTGGTCGCTAAGTTGGCCGACAGTGTTGCCGAGTACCTGCTGGCGCAGGTCGCTGCCGGAGCCGATGCATTGATGGTGTTCGACACCTGGGGCGGCGTGCTCGATGTCGCGGGTTACCACCGCTTCTCCTTGGAGGCCATGCAGCGCATCGTCACCCAGTTGAAGAACAAGCACCCTGAGGTGCCGGTGATTTTGTTCACCAAGAACGGCGGCCAGTATCTGGAGGCGATGGCCGCAACCGGTGCCGATGCGCTCGGGCTGGACTGGACTACCGCCATCGCCCAAGCCCGCGCCCGCGTCGGCAAGCAGGTGGCGCTACAGGGCAACCTTGACCCTCAGTGCCTCTACGCCAAGCCAGAAATGATTGCCGGTGAAGTGGCGCGCATCCTCGGTGAGTTCGGCCACGGCAGCGGCCACATCTTCAACTTAGGCCACGGCATCACGCCGGGCACGCCGCCCGAGCACGCCGGCGCGATGATCGAAGCGGTGCAGCGGTTCTCGCCGCGCTATCACGACGACTCGCTGCCGCTCAGGGCCAGCTAGCTGCGGGCATTTTTGGGGATACGCTCCGTGCTTAGTGCGCTCCGTCCGCTGATTGGGATTGCCACCTTCGCCAGCATGTTTGCGGTGCTGATGGGCATCACCGTCATGCTCATCCCCGGTGTATTTTTGCGCTGTATGCCCTGGCGTAGCGCGCAGCGGGCCGGTGCGCGTGCCTGCGTCTGGGTGGCGCGGCGCTGGGTGGCGGCGAATCGCGTGGTCTACCGCCTGTATCACCGCGTGCCTGCCCCTGGCTATGGGCATGTGCAGATCAACGGCGCGCTAGACCCCACGAAGAGTTACCTGCTGGTGTGCAACCACCAGTCTTGGGCCGACATCCTGATTTTGTTTGATGTGTTCGGCGGCCGTGTGCCGTTTTTGCGCTTCTTCTTGAAGCGTGACCTGCTCTGGGTGCCCATCATTGGTGTGGCTTGTTGGGCGATGGACTTCCCGTTCATGAAGCGGCACAGCAAAGAAGCCATTGCCAAGAACCCGCAGCTCGCGAACGAAGATTTAGAAACCACACGCCGTACCTGCGAGATCTACAAAGACGACCCCGTCACGGTGGTCAACTTCCCCGAGGGCACGCGCTTCTCCAAGGCCAAGCGCGATGCGAGTGCCAGCCCCTATCGGCAATTGTTGCGGCCCAAAGCGGCGGGTTTGAGCTTTACTTTGCGGGCGATGGGCGAGCAGTTCGGCGGGATTATCGACGTCACCTTGCTCTATGCGCCGAGCCGCAAAAACAAGCTCTGGGCTTGGCTCTGCGGCGAGCAAGCAGAAGTGCAGGTGCGGGTGGAGGTGCTGCCGGTGCCACCTGAGCTATTGCTCGGCGATTACAGCGCCGATCCGGCCTTCCGCGCCCACTTCCAGCACTGGCTCAACGGCCTGTGGGCGCTCAAGGACGCAGCGCTCAATCAGCACCTGCCGGAATAGCGCGCAGCTTTCTGAAGCTTAGCGGCCGGTCTCGGCATTGCTGGAGCAATCGTTGCTCAAGCTGCCGCAATGGCCCTCGTACAGGCGAGCCAACTCTGCTGCATGGGCCTTGAAGATGCTCACGCGCTTGGGCTTACCGGTGCTGGTCATGAGGCCATTCTTCAGCGTGAAGGCGGGCACCAGGGCGATCCGTTGTAAAGGCGTGGCGGTCGCGTAGCCGCGCAGCACGCTGCGGGCTTTCTCCAGCACGGCGGCCTCTAGGCTACGGCGTGCCTCGGCGTCGCCGTAGTCGGCACCCAAACCCAGCTCGGCGCGCAAAGCGGCAAGTGCTTTCGGCTCCGCCACCAATAGGGCGGAGAGATACGGCCGCGCCTCGCCAACCACCACGGCTTGGTCGAAGAAGGGGTCGCCAGTGAGCCTTGCCTCCAGCACGGAAGGGGCGACCTTCATCCCCGTGCTGGTCACCAGCAGGTCTTTGATGCGGCCGGTGAGGTAAATCTGCGCGCTCTCCAATCGACTGGCTTTGTCGCCGGTGTGCAGCCAGCCGTTCTCATCAATCGCCTGCTGCGTGCTGGCATCGTCTTGCCAGTAGCCTTGCATCATCGACGGCGACCGCACCAGCAGCTCGCCGTCTGGTGCGACCTTGATCGTGACGTTATCGAGCGGCTCGCCGACCGATTCTGGGTCATTGCTGTTGGGGCGGTTGACGCTCACCACCGGCCCGGCTTCGGTCAGGCCATAGCCTTGCAGTATCGGCAGGCCCAAGGCTGCGAAGGTGCGCGAGACCAAGGGGCACAGCGGTGCGCCGCCGGAGATGAGCGTGGTGAGCTGGCCGCCCAAGCTTTGCCGCACGGCGGTCGATAGCCCCTGACTCATGCGTGCCGAGAAGCGTTGCATGGTGCGGCTTTGGCCGGCGTGGCTCTGTTGGGCTAAGTGGAACAGGGCCCGCACATGCATGGGCGCGCTCTCGACGCCGCGCAGCACGCGCGCGTATAGGTGCTCGTAGAGGCGCGGCACGGCGATCAGTGCGGTCGGCTGCACCGCCATCAAGTCGTCGGCAAGTTGCTCAACCCCGCGTGAGAACACCGTCTCGACGTTGCACAAGATGCCGTAGTACCAACCGGCGACGCGCTCAAAGGAGTGCGACAACGGCAGGATGGACAAGCGCACGCGGCGCTCTTGCTCGGGCGGCATGGCGCGGGCGAGCGCGAAGCAGTTGGCGAGCAAAGCGCCGTGGCTGAGCATCGCCGCCTTGGGCAGGCCATTGCTGCCCGAGGTGTAGACCAAGCTGGCGAGTGCATCGCGCGCCGGTGGCGGGGGGGCGGCGCTCGGCGCGGGGAGTTGCGCGGCTGACGCGAGTAGAGAGTCCATGCTGCGCAGGGGGGACACACTTTCCGCCTCGTGCAGCGTGATCACCGCCTGCAATGCCGGTAAGGGCAGGGCCGCGCGGATCGCCGCCCATTGTTCGGCGTCGCGCACAAAGAACGCCTCTGCGCCGCTATCGGCCAGCAATTGCGCCGTGGTCTCCGGCAGCGCGTTGGCGTAGAGCCCCACACTCACCAAACCATTGCGGAAGATCGCCTGCTCCAGAGCCAGCCACTCGACGCTATTTTCTAGCTTGAGCGCGACGCGAGCGCCGGCGGGCAGCCGTAGGCTCGCGACGGCTGCGCTGTAGCGCGCCACCTTCTCCGCCAATTGCAGCCAAGTGCAGGGGTGCCAACTGCCCGATGGGGCGTCAAAGCTGCGGCAGGCTGCCGAGTGCGGGGTGCGGGCGACGCGGGCATCAAACAACTCGGCGAGCGTGGCGATCTCCGCCTCGGCGAGTTCTGGGGCGGGGGGCGCAGCGGGCAGGGCAGGGGCGGGGGTAGTCATGGGCTAGGCCCCCAACCAAGCGCTGCGGCGCGCCAAGCTGTCCGCGTCGATGTTCTCGGCTGCCATCCGCGTGAAAGTCCAAGTGTCCTCAGCGGCTGCGATCGGCAGCACGTCCGCGCGCATCAGCTCATCACCCCGGAACCACAGCAGCTCTGCGGCAGCGTCGGCGGGCAGGGCATCCAGCCGTGCTTGCCAATTGCTGCCAGTCACTTTGAGGCCCGCCAAGCTGATGATCTGATCGCCCCCGGCGAGCCCAGCCTGCTGCGCAGGCGAGTGCCTGAGCACATGGGCGACGCGGCCATCACTCTGCAATTTGAGCCCGAGGCTGCGCTTGTGGGCACGCCCATGCACGCGCCCGCCGGCGTCACGCTCACTCACCGGCGCACGGCGCTCGGCGCGCACGCCGAAACGCTCTAGCGCGGCGGCCAAGGGCAGCTCAGTGGTCTGGTGCAGGCACGCATCGAAGAAGCTGGTCAGATCCAAGCCACTTAACTCGGCGGCGACTTGCGCTAATGCCCCCTCTGGCGCTGGCGTATCGCTACGGCCATAGCGCTGCCAGAGCGCTTGCAACACCGTGTCGAGGCTGATGCTGCTTTCGGCCCTGAGCTTCAAATCCAGCAGCAGTGCGACCAAAGCGCCTTTGACGTAGTAGTTGGTCGAGGTATTCACGCTGTCCTCGTCCGGCTGGTAGTACTTGATCCAAGTCTCGAAGCTCGCGTCCGCCAAGCTGTGCACCCGCCGCGCGGGCGTGCGCTCTAGGCGGGTAGCGGTCTCGGCGAGCACGTCGAGGTAGCTATCCGCGTCCAAGATGCCAGCGCGCAGCAGGAAGAGATCGTCGTAGTAGCTCGTCACCCCCTCGTAATGCCAGAGGTCTTGGGTGTAGGCCGGTGCCTGCAAGCGGCTTTCGGCGAAGGCGTGGGGGGTGATGCGCTTGACGTTCCAGAGGTGGAAGTACTCGTGGCTGACTAATCCGAGGAAGGTGCGGTACTCGCGGGTGAGGCCCACCTCGCCCGGCTGTGGCAGATCGTTGCGGCTACAGACCAAGGCGGTGCTCTCGCGGTGCTCTAACCCGCCGTAGCCATCGGCCGTCAGCTGCGTCAAAAACCAGTAGCGCGGCATGGTCGGCTCGCCACCGAAGAACCGGCGCTGCACCGCACAAATCTTGCCCAAGTCGGCTGCTAGCCTTGCTGCATCCACCGCCAAGCTGCGGCCAGAGAGCGCAACGCTGTGCGCTAGGCCTTCCGCTTCAAAATCAATGCGTTGGTAGTCGGCTAGCTCTACGGGGCTGTCGATAAGGTGCTCGTAAGACTGCGCCGAGTAGCGGCCAAACCCTGCCGTATCGACGGTTACCGCAGGGAGTGCCGTCGCCACCTTCCAAGCACTGGCCGCCGCATGCTCTGGGCGCGGTAAATCGACCAAAAATTTCGCCTGCTCAAAGCCTTCCGGCAGGTAGCACAGCGAGCTGAAGTTGAAGAAGCCCCTGCGTGTATCGAGAAACGCCTTGCGCACCGAGGCATCAAAGGCATAGACGCGGTAGCGCAGAGTGAGCGCGCCGACCCCAGCCGGCACACTCAAGCGGGATTTATCCAGCCGCGTCACCGGCACCGCGAGCCCCCCCCGCGCTGCGCTCAAGCCACTGATGTGCTTGGCAAAATCCCGCAGCAAATAACTGCCCCGCAGCCACACGGGCAGGCTGAACACAAGCTCAGTCGGGGCATCAACAACCAACTCAACAGCAAACACATGCGCGTGCGGCTCAGCAGAGATGCAAAGCCGCACAGGCGATAGCGACGTGTCCAAGGGGCAAGTGGCCAAGGCGGTGGGGGTGCGAAGGATACGCC
>CAZHTI010000137.1:0-5661 GCA_964535755.1 uncultured Salinisphaerales bacterium
AGCCGCTCACGGAAGTCGTAAATCGCCGAATAGCCCGCGAAGTAGCTGGTGAGTTGCACATGGCTGAGTTGCACGCGCCGCCATTTGCCGCGTGCTTCGGTTTCTGATTGAAAGGCATCGCCCATCAGCAACTTCAGGGCATCGGCCTCACTCATGCCGAGCACGTGCACGCCGTAGTCGAGGATGGTGTTGCAGACCACGCGCAGGTTCCATTTGGCGTACATCAGCCAAAACTCCGGCGTGTTTCCGCCGTAGCCGCTCTCCAGCATCATCCGCTCGGAATACACCGCCCAGCCCTCGACCATCGCGCCGTTGCCGAACACGCTTTTGATCAGGCTCTTCGACTTATTGGCGTAAATCAGCTGCAAATAGTGGCCGGGCACCGCCTCATGAATATTGAGGATTTGCAGAATCCAGTCGTTGTATTCCCGCAGGAAGCTCTCGGCCTGCTCGGGCGTGTAGGCGTCCAGCGGACTGACGTTGTAATAGGTGTTGGCCTTGGGGTCGTAGGGGCCGGGCGAATTGATGCTGGCAATGCTGGTGCCGCGCAGGTACTTAGGGGTTTCCCGCACGCGCAGCGGTTTTTCTGGGTCTAGCGTGAGTAGGTTCTTCTCCCGCACCCAGGCCTCCAGCAGCGGGATTTGCCGCTGCACCTCGGGGATGAATTGCTCGGGGCTGGTGTGCTGGGCGGATAGCTTTTGGATGAGCTGGCCGATTTTCTCGCGTGCGTCCGCAGGCTTAGCTTGGTCGGCCATGTACTTGGGCCAAAGTAGGTCGGCTGCCTCGCTCATCTTGGCGTGCAGGCGGTCGCGCTCATTGAGCGCACGCTGGTAGAGCGCTTCTGCACTGCCGCCAGACTGGATGTCGTAGCCGAACTTCACTTCGTAGGCCTCAGCACCCAAGCGGAAGCTACGGGCATTGCCATCACGTAAGAGCTGCTCCTCCTTGGCCTTGAGCCATTTACGGTAGTCCGCCACCACGCGGCGCGCCATGAAGGCGTTGTTCTGCATCCGCGCCTTGACCGTCGGGCTGAGGCTGCTGGCGGCGATTTTCTCCTCCACTGAGGCAATCACTTCCAGCGCGCCTTCGTTTTGCTGGTAGGCGAGTTGGGTGTGCTCCAGTGTCGGCGTACCCAGGCTATCGACCGCCGCGACGTAGTAGTCCGACACCTTCTTGAGCCGCGCATCAATCGCCTGCAAGCGCTGGTTTAGGGGCGCGTACTCCGTGTTCAATAGCAGGGCGATGGACTCCGCGACGTTGTAAAGCGCTGGGTTCCATTGCCAGGGTTTTAGCTCGGTGAGGTGCCAGCGTTCGGACTCCAGCTGGGTCTTCAGCAGCGCCCAATCAGTGCGCTTGTCGGCACTGAGCTTTGCAGAGTCGATCTGTTCCAGAGCGCCGAGCGAGCTGATCAAAAAGTGCAGGTATTCGGCGCGGAAGGCTGCGTCGAAGGGCTGCAAGCGGCTCGCCGCCTGGTAGTAGCCGCTGGCGACGGCGAAGTCCGGGTTGTAGCGCCAGTAGCGATCAAACCATGCGCTGCCGAAGGCCTTGGCGAACTGCGCATCGGCACTCGCGGCAGCAGCAGCCTTTGCGGGCGTAGCCTTGGCGGCAATTGCTGCGGAGGGTGCAAAAGGAACGCCAAAGGCAATCGCCAAGGCGAGCAAGCTGGCTGGGAGTTTCATGCGTAGGCGGGCCGACTCAGAGTGTTGATGGCTATCGTAGCCGCGGCCCGACTCGGATTCTTGAGATAATGCTGCGATGAGCGAAGAAACCCCGCAGCACAGCGAGCCGAGCGACACTCCGATTGGCGCGCCAGAACCCGAAGTCCTCAACCTATTTCTGAGTTGCCCCAAGGGCATTGAGGGCCTACTGCTGGAGGAGGTGCGCGGCTTTAACCCCGTGAGTGCCAGAGAGACCATCGGCGGCGTTTACGCCACCGGCGATCTGCGCTTTGCCTACCGCTGCTGCCTGTGGTCGCGCATGGCTTCGCGCGTGCTGCTGCCGCTTGCCACCTTTGATGTCAGCGGTGGGCCGGACGCCCTCTACGCCGCTGCCCACGCCATCCACTGGCCGGATTTGTTCGACGTCCGCAACACCTTCGCGATTGACGTCGCGGGCCGCTCAAAGGCCGTCGCGCACACGCATTACGCCGCGCTCAAAGTAAAGGACGCTGTGGCCGATCGCTTCCGCGCCGCCGTCAATCGCCGCCCGGATGTCGATGCCATCAGCCCCGATGTGCGCATCCATCTGCACTTGGGCGATGCCCGCACCACGCTCTCGCTCGATCTCTCTGGCGAAGCCCTGCACCGCCGTGGCTATCGCAACGCTGCGGTGCAAGCGCCTTTGAAGGAAAACCTCGCCGCCGCCTTGCTAATCCGAGCCGGTTGGCCAGCCATCGCTGCCGCCGGTGGCGCGCTGTTTGACCCCTTCTGCGGCTCCGGCACTTTGGTGATTGAGGCCGGCTGGATTGCGGGGGATGTCGCCCCCAATCACCTGCGCGAGCGCTGGGGCTTTAGCCATTGGATGGAGCACCAGCCGCGCATCTGGCGCGAGCTGCGTGAAGACGCGCTCGCCCGTAAGGAGCACGGGCTCAAAAACCTGCCACCGCTGTTCGGCCGCGACCGCGACCCGCAAGCCATCCGCATCGCCCGCGCCAACGGCGCGCGCGCGGGCCTCACTGGCAAGGTGGACTTCATTGAGGCCGACGCCACGGCCGCAGCGGGTGTCGTTGCCAGCAGCGGCTTAGTCATCGGCAACCCGCCGTATGGCGAGCGGCTCTCTGACGAAGCCGAGTTGATCAAACTGCATTCCTTTTTGGGCGCACGGGTCAAACAGGACTTCGCAGGCTGGAGCTTTGGCCTGTTTACCGGCCGCCCCGACTTAGGCCACCGCTTGGGCCTCAGGGCGCAAAAAATCTATTCGTTCTACAACGGTGCCCTGCCCTGCAAACTCTTGCTGATGGACGTGCTCGACCATCGCGAGCGCGCGCCTGTTGCTGAAAGCCCTTGGCCGACTGCCCCACGCGCTGAAGCGCAGGGCGACGAGGCTGCAACTGATTCAGCCGCCACGGACAGTGCCGAGCTGACTGCGGATGAGGAAGCGGCATACCGCCCGCAATCCTTTAAAGCCCCCAACCCCGAAGCCACAGCGGAGTTCGTCAACCGCCTGCGCAAGAACTACAAGCACTTGTCCAAGTGGGCGAAGCGCAACGAGGTGAGCTGCTACCGCCTCTACGACGCCGACCTGCCGAGCTATGCGGTGGCAGTCGACCTCTACAGCACGCCGGCGCAGCGCGCAGAGCCGCCGCGCAGCAGCGGTGCAGAGCTGCGCCATCCGTTGGCTTCCGCACCCACCTTGCTTCGCTCGGGCACCGTGTCGCAGACGGAACTCCACGCGATCGTGCAGGAATACGCGCCGCCCAAGACCATCGAGCCAGCGGTGGCGGAAGCACGCCTGCGCACAGCTCTGTTGGGCATTGCCGAGGTGTTGCAGCTGCCCTCATCGCACCTGCATTACAAGCTGCGGCGCGCGCAGAAGGGCAATAGCCAGTACCAAAAGCAGAGCGCGCAAGAGCGCTACTTTGTCGCCACTGAGCACGGCGCGAAGCTCTGGGTCAATTTTGATGACTACCTCGACACCGGCCTATTCCTCGACCACCGGCCGATGCGCCACCGCCTGCAAAAAGAAGCAAGCGGCAAACGCTTTTTGAACCTGTTTTGCTACACCGGTGCTGCGACCATCCATGCCGCCATCGGCGGGGCGGCCAGCACGGTGTCTGTTGACCTCTCCAACACCTACTTGGACTGGCTGGGGCAAAACCTAGAGCTCAACGGCTTGGTCGGCGATGGCGTCGAGGGGCGTGCCGTGCTGCCGCAGCGCCTGCCTACCCATGCCATCGTCCGTGCCGACTGCTTGACTTGGTTGGCCTTGCAAGCGGAGGCGACTCACAAGCCGCAGTTCGACGTGATTTTTTGCGACCCACCGACCTTCTCCAACTCGAAAAAGATGGAGGACACCTGGGACGTGCAGCGCGACCATCTGGCCCTACTGAAAGACGCAAGCACACTGCTAGCACCCGGCGGCGTGCTGTATTTCTCCTGCAACCGTCAGCGCTTCAAGCTGGATGTCGATGGCCTGCAAAGCGCTGGCCTCAAGGTGCAGGACATCACGGCGCAAACCTTGGACGAAGACTTCCGCCGCCCACCGCCGCCGCATCGCGCTTGGCGCATCAGCCGTTAGCCAGCCCGCTGCATGAGCCTCACCCGCTATAGCCGCCAGATGGTGCTGCCGGAAGTCGGCGTGGCGGGGCAAACCGTGCTGCGCGACTCCACCGCGCTGATCGTCGGCCTCGGCGGTTTGGGCAGCCCGGCAGCGCTCTATCTAGCAGGAGCAGGAGTCGGGCAGCTGATACTGGCGGACTTCGACCGCGTGGCACAGAGCAATCTGCACCGCCAAACGCTCTACCGCGAGGCCGACGTCGGCCAGAAGAAAACCGCAGCAGCGATCGCCAGCATTCAGCGGCTGAATCCGCAGGTGGAATGCTTGGCACTCGATGCCGGCAGCGACGACCCCGCCTTCGCTCAAGCCGTGGCGAGTGCCGATGTCGTGCTCGATTGCTCCGATAACTTCCCCAGCCGCTTCGCCGTCAACGCCGCCTGCATTGCTGCCCGTAAACCCTTGGTGAGTGGTGCCGCCATCCGCTGGGAGGGGCAAGTTGCTGCATTCGATTTACGCGCGGGCGGGCCTTGCTACGGCTGCCTCTACCCCAGAGCCGGCGAGGCGGCGGAAGCCTGCGAGGACTCCGGCATCCTAGGCCCGGTCGCCGGCGTCATCGGTGCCCAGCAGGCGCTGATCGCACTACAGATTTTGCTCGGCCAGCAGGATGTGGTCAGCGTGCTACACACTTGGGACGCCCGCCACGGCCTGTGGCGGCGGCTGCAATTGCGGCAAGATCCCAGTTGTCCTTACTGCGCATCCGCGCCCTCATCGCCCTAATTTATGTCTGCCCAAACCACCGCTGCCATCACGATAGACCGCCGCCTCGCCATCGAGCTGCTGCATGAAGCCCAAGTAGCCGCTCCGGAGTCCATCAGCGGTGTGGTTTTGTTAGAGGCCGGCGAGCCCAGCCGCTATCTGGCACACGCGAGCTACATGGCCGCAGAAGCAGCAATGGCAGTCTGGGCAAAGGTGCACTCGCAGCCCAAAGCACCGGCCATCCCGTCGCCCTCACAACTCGCAGAAGGCCAGCTAACCCTGATGATTTCTCTCACTACCAAGGGCGTGCTGCAGCTGCGCGCATGGACGCTGCAGCAGGGTGCGACGGTGGAGCGCAACATTTCGATCAAAGATTGAAATAATGCTCGACACTGCCGCGCCAAGCTCTTATTATTCGCGCCCGCTGTAGAGTGTTCCGGATGGATGGCCGAGTGGACGAAGGCGCTCCCCTGCTAAGGGAGTATAGGGCTTTAAAACCTTATCGAGGGTTCGAATCCCTCTCCGTCCGCCACAACACGCGGCGCTGATGTATAATGTAAGTAGTTGTTTTTAAAGGGCTCCCCGCCCTGTTCGGTTTCGCGGTACGTGCGCCCGTAGCTCAGTTGGATAGAGCACTTGGCTACGAACTAAGGGGTCGGAGGTTCGAATCCTTCCGGGCGCACCAATTGA
>CAZHTI010000138.1:0-3092 GCA_964535755.1 uncultured Salinisphaerales bacterium
CCTAGCCGATTTATTGCTGACCAAGCTCTAACTAAGCGAGTTGAACGGCCAGCTCGACCTGCTAGCGTCTCGCGTCTCCCGTTTTTAGCGCGTGTAATGCCGCAAAAACGCCAGCACATCCGCCACTTCCTCAATCTTTTTAGCGACTGGCTTGCCCGCACCGTGGCCGCCGCGCTCTTCAATGCGGATGAGTTGCGGATTGGAGTTGCTGGCATTGGCCCACTGCATGGTCGCGGCGTATTTGAAGCTGTGGCCGGGGACGACGCGATCATCGTGATCAGCAGTGATGGTCAGTGTGGGCGGGTATTGCACGCCGGGGCGTACGTTATGCAGCGGCGAGTAGGGGTAGAGGTAGCCGAAGCCCGCTGCGGTTTCACTGCTGCCGTAGTCGCCCCGCCAAGCATGGCCGATGGTGAAGTTGGGCAGGTGGAAGCGCAGCATGTCCATCACGCCCACGCCGGGGACGGCGGCTGCGAATAGATCAGGGTTTTGGTTCAGCGTAGCCCCCACCAACAGCCCACCATTGCTGCGGCCATGAATACCCAAATGCTTGGCCGAGGTGTAGCGCTGGGCGATCAAAAACTTGGCCGCTGCCGCAAAGTCATCGAAGACATTCTGCTTGCGCTCTTTGGTGCCGGCTGCGTGCCAGGCTGCGCCGTACTCACTGCCGCCGCGCAAGCTGGGCTGGGCATAGATGCCGCCCCGTTCCATCCACGCCAGGTTTTGCGGGCTGTAGGTGGGCGTTAGTGCGATGTTGAAGCCGCCATAGCCATAGAGCAGGGTGGGGTTGCTGCCGTCGCGCTTAAGACCTTTTTTGTAGCTGATGAACATCGGCACGCGGGTGCCGTCTTTGCTGCGGTAGAAGCGCTGCTCGGTGTGGTAGTCGGCAGGCGAGAACGGCAGCTGGGGTGCCCAAACCTGGCGCAGCGCGCCGGTCTTCATCGTCAGCGCATAGGTGCTGGCAGGAGTGGCAAAGCCGGTGAACTGGAAGTAAGCCTCGCTGTGATCGGCCTCGCCCCGGATGTCGCTGACGTCACCAATCCCCGGCAGGGCGATGCTGCCCAAGCGCTTGCCGCCCAAGCTGTAGCGGCTCAAATCGCCCCGGGCATCGCGCAGGCGCTGCACCAAAAGCTGCCCGCCGATCCAATAGGTGCCGGCGATCACGTCACGCCCCTCGGGGACGATGCTGCGCCAGTGCTTGGGCGCAGGCTTTTTGAGGTCGACCATCACTACGCGCTGGCGCGCCGCCGCTTGGTTGGTCTGCACAATAAACTGGCTGCCTTGGTTGCCGATCACTTGGTAGCTATTGGCAAAGTCTGCACCCAAGGTGGCAGTGGCCTGTTGCGGGAATACGGGGGCTTTGGCATCGCCTAAGTCGTAAATGTGCACACGGCTATCGCGGGTCGCACCTTTGACCGTATGCACTACGGCGTAGCGACCGTCCTTGGTGATGGTCGCTAGGGTGTTCCACTGGGCATCCTCGGGCTGGTAGATCAGCACATCGTCCGCCTCCGCCGTGCCCAGTCGATGCAGGTAGAGGCCGTGGTTTTCAAGTTTGTCGAAGGTTTTTTGCTCTGCGTTTGCGCTGCGCGGATAGCGCGAATAGAGCAGGGCTTGCTCGTCATGCGTCCAAGCAACATCTGAAAACTTCACGCGGCTCACCACGTCCGGCAAGTCCTTGCCGCTAGCAATGTCGCGCACCCGCAGGGTTTCCCAATCGGAGCCTGCTTCTGCCATCAGATACGCGAGGTAGCGGCCCGATGGGCTTACCTCCCATTGGGTGAGCGCGGTGGTGCCGTCTGCGGCGGCTAAATTGGGATCTAGCAGTACACGCGCAGGCTCGTCGCCGGTTTGTACCATCAGCACCGCTTGGTTTTGCAGGCCATCGTTCTGTAGATAGTAGCGGCTGCCCTTGACCCACAGCGGCGCACTCTGGCGCGGGTAGTTCCACAGCACTTTCAAGCGCTCTTGCAGGCTCTTGCGCTCGGGCAGGGCCTCGATCAAAGGGGTCGTGAATGCTTGTTGCGCTTTGACCCAAGCGAGGGTTTCTGGCGCATCAACGTCCTCCAGCCAACGGTAAGGATCCGGTACTTTGGTGCCGAAGTAATCGTCCTCTACGGCAGTGCGCGCAGCGGCTGGGTAGGCGGGGGCGGCGGCCATTGCCGCGGGGACGCCGGCGAGCGCCAGCACGGCAGGGGCGAGCATCTTGAGCGAGAAGGGCATCGTTAAACCTCTAAAAGATCGACGAAATTGCCACCCGAACAGATGCGGAAATGGCTTGGAAGTTGCTAGAGTGTGACAATCCGTTCTGGTAGTTCCAAGAGCTTTCGCGGGAGTTTCGATATTTCCTTGCGCAGGCTGGCTACTTGTTGACGCATCGGTGGATGGTGGTGGCCGTGCGTCAACAACCGCCGCTTGGTGCCGAGCGCATTGGACGCTTTACCTACTTATTTTGGGAACCCTGATATGAAGAAAACCCTTCTTGCCCTAGCCCTCACTTTGGGTGCTGGCAATGCAATGGCGATTGATTTGCAAAATCCTTATTTCGGGGTTCTGGCTGGAACGTTTATCCCTGACCCCGACAGCCCAAATGAGAATCCGATCGGCACGCAATTCTTCGCCGGTATCCCTCTGAACGACACCTTTAGCATGGAGCCATCCGGCTTCATCTATTACATGCCGCGTAAAACTGACGGCAAAGCGGACTTAACCTACGGCGCCGGTGTCGACTTCATCGCCCACAAGAAAGACCGCAACAACCTGATGGGCTTCCTGCTCGCCGGTTATGGCGTGAGTTACGCCGACGTCACGCAAGTTGAGGATATCGGCGGCTATGCCAACGCTGGTTTTGGCTTTATCAAGCCAGTCACCCCACAGTCGCGTTGGAGCGTGCGTGGTGAATTCCGCGCTGTGTATGACGTCAATCACGTCAAGACTGAAAGCCGCCAATCCGATGCCATGGAGTATCGTTTCAGCGTTGGTTTGCAGCGCGGCTTCTTAGATAACGTACCTTTGGTGCCGGTAGCCCCGCCGGTTATCGATACCGACGGCGACGGCGTAGTGGACACGGCTGACCTCTGCCCTGGCACGCC
>CAZHTI010000138.1:3192-5542 GCA_964535755.1 uncultured Salinisphaerales bacterium
TCGATACCGACGGCGACGGCGTAGTGGACACGGCTGACCTCTGCCCTGGCACGCCTCCAGGCACGCCGGTGGATGCTACGGGTTGCCCTGCCGCCCCTGGCGATGCCGACGGTGACGGCGTGCCGGACACGCTGGACCAATGCCCAGATACTCCAGTCGGAACGGCGGTTGACCCCACCGGCTGCCCAGTCAAGCCTGTCGGCAACGTCGATGACGACGGTGACGGCGTTGCCAACGAACTCGACAAATGCCCGAACACGCCGGCTGGTTTCAAGGTCGATGGCGTCGGCTGTTTGGTCGAGCAGACGTTGGCGCTGCAAAGCGTGAACTTTGAGTTTGACTCCGAGCGTTTGACCGCTGAAGCCAAGTCCATCCTAGACGGCATCGCGACTGGCCTCGGCGTGCAGCAAGCGGTGCAAGTGTTGGTCGTCGGCCACACCGACGCGCTCGGCCCACAGAGCTACAACCTCTCGCTATCTCAAAAACGCGCCAAGGCGGTCATCAATTACTTGACCGAGAAGGGCGTGGCCAAGGAGCGTTTGAAGTCCGAAGGCGAAGGCGAATTCACGCCAATCGCCAGCAATGACACCGAAGCGGGTCGTGCGCAGAACCGCCGTGTGGAGTTCAAAGTGCTGGTGCAATAGCCGCAACGCACCTTAGTTCATGAGCCGGGTGGCGTTCGCCATCCGGCTTTTTTGTGCGCGCTTGCAGATGACACACTGCTCAGGGTTACACTTGGCGATAACCCATTAGCTCCTCATTAACCTCAATAAAGGGAAGGTTTTATATGACGCTGCGCATGCCATCGGCTGGATTTTTACTTATCGCTGCCTTGGCAGCTCACGCGCCGGCGCAGGCTGAACCGCCCGCAGAACCCAGCGCCGACGCAGCACCGGCGGTAGTGCCTGTTTCCGCATCGGACGACTCAATTGCCCCCGCAGCGCAGCCTGCGGAAGCCGCCGCAGAGCCAGTGCCCGCACAAGTTCCCGCACCCGCTCCCGCAGCAACACGCGCACCGCCCAGCGTGGCCCCGACTTCGCGTGCGCGCTCAGCCGCTAGCCAACTCCGCTTTGGCCGTGGCGAGTACGGCGCGGTGCTTGGCCAAGTGATCATCCCGGATGGCGAGCGCGACGGTAGCGACGCCTACGGCGTGCAGGCGCTCTACGGCTTCCCCATCACCTCCGTTGCTGATTTCGAAATCCACGGCGGCAGCAATTTCTTGCGTCGCGAAAGCGACCGTCGTTACGACGTTTTTTATCACCTAGGTCTAGCCCTCAAGCTCAATTTGCCGCGTCAGGGCGATTTCTCGCCCTTCTTGGTTGGCGGCCTGGGCGCGGCGCGTGAGGATGAGGTCAATGAGCAGGAGGTGCGCCCATTTGCGGATTTCGGCTTGGGCTTCACTTACCCCATCGCCGCCAGCAACGTCGGCGTCCGTGCTGAGACGCGCTACCACTTAGTGCTTGCGGATGACGATGCCGCGAGCGATACCTTCGGCGATGTGCGCTTTAATCTCGGCCTGCAGTTTGGCCTCGACCAACGCGGCCCGCGCCTGTTAGATACGGATAGCGACGGCGTCGTGGACGGCCGCGACCGCTGCCCCGATACCCCCATCGGCACCGAAATTGACGGCAAGGGCTGCCCGCTGCCGCCGGCGGATTCCGACGCAGACGGCGTTCCTGATGGTTTAGATCGCTGCCCCGGAACCCCACCCGGCAGCGCGGTGGACGCCGATGGCTGCCCGCCGCCGCCCGCTCTGGTTGAGCCGCCCGCGCCGGTGCCAGTGCAAGTCGTCGATGCCGACGGCGACGGCGTTCTGGATGGGAGTGATAGCTGCCCGAACACCCCCAAGGGTATGCGTGTCGATGTCACTGGCTGCTTGGTCGCCCAGACTACGGTGCTCAACGACGTGCAGTTTGAGTACGACTCCAGCCGTCTGACCAGCACCGCCAAAGAGATCCTTAGGGGCGTTGCGGCTAGTCTCAAAACTCAGCCCGACCTACGCTTAGAAGTGAGCGGACACACCGACTCACTCGGCCCACAGGCGTACAACCTCAACCTCTCGCTCAACCGCGCTAAGTCGGTCGAAGCCTTCTTAGTGGCAGAAGGCATCGACCCCATCCGCCTGCGGGTTGAGGGCTACGGCGAGTTCATCCCGGTGGCGAGCAACGACACCGAAGCTGGCCGCCTGCAAAACCGGCGCGTCGAGTTCAAGATCATGACGCCGACTGCGGCATCTGCCCCCTAAACCCAGCCTTGCCCATTAAAAAGGCCGCCCTCGGGCGGCCTTTTTAATGGGCGAAGAGAACCTACCCGCCCTGCAACTTCGTGCTTAACGCGCTGATCTTGCCTT
>CAZHTI010000139.1:0-5538 GCA_964535755.1 uncultured Salinisphaerales bacterium
GAAACACTGCCGCTGAGGTTGACGACGGCGCCGGCGCGCGAGCCCATGTTGGGGTAGCGCTGCGCTTCACTGCCGCGAATCACCAAGCGGATTTCATCGTCCTTGGCAAGGCGAGTGGTCACGCCGACCAACTCCACGTTGTGGGTTTTAGCACCGCGGAACGGTTGCCACTGGTTCGGCAGGGTGATGGTGTCCGTAGTGCTGCCAGCGCGGCGCACCGCAATTGCTACGAACAACACCGGCTCACCCGGCGTGATCGGGGCGGACACGGGTGAGGATGGCGTGGCACTTTGGATAGTGAGGCTAATGGTGGGGACCCCTGCCAACACCGCACCCGCGTCACCGACCTTAAACAGCGGCACCGACAGTGCCTGCTGGTTGCCCTCTTGGGCCGCGAAGTTGGTCAGGCCGCTGGGTAGTGGGATGTTCATGCCGCCGACGGGAATGCTGCCCGCCACCACCACCGAGTCCGTGCTGCCGCTGCCATCCAGCGTGAAGCAGGTTTTTGGGATGTAGCTGGCTTTGCTGGTCTCGCCTTTGAGCTTCTCGTCAAACCAGGCGAGGATGGCGTCGTCCTTCTTCATATTGCCGCAGGCTTCCCCGGTGCCGGAATCGTGGCCGTTGATTTTGTTGAAGAAGCGCACGTCGCCACCTTGTTGGGCGACGCAGGACACCAAGTTTTTGGCGTCATTGAGGTTGAACAAAGTGTCGCGCGCGCTCTGCATGTAGAGCGCGTCGATGCGCCGCAGGGTGCCGCGCGGGTTTTTGCCCTCGCAATAGCTCACCAGCGAGTTGGCATACAGGATGGCCTCTTTATCTGGCTGGATTTGGCCGGTGGTCTGAGCCTCCGCCAAGCCTTGAGTGATGACCGGGTCCATATTGCCCTTGCGCTGATTACCAGCAGCATTACCCGCCGCAGAGAGCAGAGTGCCCCAGTAGGACTTAAACACTTTGCCGGGGTTGAGCGAGTAGCGCAGGTCGTACCAAGTGATTTCTGGCGCGATGGCGTCCAAACGGTTTTTGGCGTCGTTGGCGTAAATCGTGTGCTGATAGCCGCCGCCGTAGCTGCCGCCAGTGGCACCTAACACCGCGTTGCCGTCACGCTTTTCCATCCAGTCGAGGTTTTCGTCCATCCAGTCGAGGATTTGCAGTAAGTCCTTGCCTTCAAAGTCGGGGTCGAGCACGCGGATGGTGCCGCCGGAATCGCCGTGGCCGCGTTGGTCAATGCTGACCATGCCGTAGCCGGTGGCCAACATGCGGCCATAGAGCGAGGTCGCGTTGGCTGCGGGGCGCGCTGCTGCATTAAAGCGCGAGCCACCAAATCCGTGGCTTTGCAGGATGACGGGGTACTTTTTGGTCGGGTCAAAGCCGTTGGGCTTGTGCACCGTAAAGGCAATTGCAGCGTTATCCACCTTAGAGGTGAGCATGACGTTCTGCGATAACGCGCCAACCGCCCCGCCGCTGGATGAGGACGTGCTGCCACCGCTGCTCGACGACGACGTGCTCCCGCCGCTGCTGCTGGAGGACGAAGTACTGCCACCGCCGCTGCTGGACGAAGACGTGCTGCCACCGCCGCTACTGCTGGACGAAGTGCTCCCACCACTGCTGCTCGACGAGGTGCTGCCACCGCCACTGCTGGAGGAAGTGGTGCCGTCTTTTGCGTCTTCGGACATACCGCTGCTATTGCCACAGGCGCTCAGCAGCAAAGCGGTGGCGATCGCCAAACTCGGCAATGCCAAGGCGTGGTGCAACTTCGTCGTCATAAAAAGCTCCAAAAAAAGGCCGGTCTGACGCCGGATTCAGTCCAAAAGGGACGCGCAGGTTAGGGCAGCGACTGCGGTTTGGCTTTAGCAAAAACGCACTGCCCCTGCCGTTCGCAGCTTGATCGCTACCGTTGGGCGCTTTCTGGCTTTAGTTTTTTACGCTGACGGCTGGGCCTGGGGCCGTTTGGCCCTGCAACCAGAGCGGATAGCCCATGTAGCCCTTGAGGTAACTCAGGTGGTAGCGCAGGGCGTAGTCCTTGGCGATGGGGATGGTGATGCTGCCGAGGTCTTGGCTATCCAAAAAACTCTCACGCATCCCCTTGGGCAGCGCCGCATCGCGGGAGATGAACACGAAGTTGGCGTTGCCCTTGCCGTCCAAGCGCGTCACTAACTCGTAGTGGTTATGCACGCTGCCGTCGGGGTTCCACATCACTGCTGCGGCACTCTCGGGCCTCGCGTAATAGAGCAGCTCGCTCATGGTGTCGCGCTCATGCGCCAGCAACAGGCTACCGGGATGAGCTTGCAGGCGCGCTTGCACGGCGCGGCCCAAGCGGTCCCAGCCTTGCACGCGTTTATAGAAGTCTGGGCAGTGGGCAGCGGGGTCGCTGCCGCGCAGCGCGCGCCAGCACTCAGCGGGTTTGGCGCGGCCCGCCAGTGGCACTCCGCCTAGGCGCATGAGGTCGTGGTAGTGGTAGGCGAGCCCGGCGGCCAGCAAATGCAGGGCAATCGAGGCCACCAACAGCGCACGATGGCCGCGCCCTAAGAGCCAAGAGACCATCCAAAGGCTCCCTGCCGCATAGGCCATCGCACCCCAATTGGCGTTCGCGCGGCCGAGCAGCGCTTGCAGGCTGATGATGAGCAAAAACGGCAGGGTGAACAGGGCGAGGTAGCGCTCGCTGGGGCGCTTCCACCAGCGTTTTATCCATGCCGTGCGCCACAGCAGTGCTAAGAACAGCAGCGGCCCGAAGATGCCGGCTTGGCCGGAGAGGAACTCGCCCAACTCATCCCAGCGCAGCGCTGGGCCGCTATCAAGGTTAGAGATTTCTACCGTGTGGGTGAGCGTCGGCCAGCCGTTGTCGGCGTTCCAGAGCAGGTTCGGCAGCAGCAGCAGGGCGGCAATCGCCATCGCGGCATAGGGCTTGGGGCTGGCAAGCACGGCGCGATGCGAGGGGCTGCTGGCGACATAGGCCAGAGCGCTCACACCAAAAATCGCCATGGTGTATTTGCTCAAAAGGCCCAAGCCGCAGGCGAGACCCAGCAGCGCCCACCAATGCCATTCGTCCGATTCCAGCGCGCGCCAGAGGCAGTAGAGCGCGGCCGTCCAAAAGAAGAACAGCGGCACATCGGTGGAGATGATCAGGCTGGAGAACGCGACACCCGGCAGCGTGAAGAACAGCAAGGCCGTCCAAAACGCCACCCGCTGCGCGTACATGCGCAGGGCCAGTGCGTAGAGCAGCAGGGTGGTCAGCGGGTAGAGCATCAGCGATCCGCTTTTGACCGCCAATTCGGAGTTGCCGAACAGCCCTGTAGTGGCCGAAATGATGGCGGCGATCATCGGCGGCTTGGAGTAGTAGCCCCACGCTAGGGCCTGCGACCAACTCCAGTACTGGGCTTCATCTAGGTAGAGATTGAGGCCGGATTCCGCGATGGTCCAAGCGCGGTAGAAGCTCATCAACAGAATCAGCCCGACGAGTAGCAGAAACACGTTCAACCACGGGCGGCGTCCGTAACGGGGCAGGGCAGTGGCGCGGGCAGTCATCGGAGCCGAAGGTTTAAGGGGTTTGTGCTCTAATTCTGCTTCATCCCGTTGTTTGTGCTCATGCGAAACCCCTTCGAGTTATTTGCTGGCCTGCGCTACACGCGCGCCAAGCGCCGCAACCACTTCATCTCCTTCATCAGCATGGCGTCCATGGCGGGCATCGCCATTGGGGTGATGGCCTTGATTGTGGTGCTCTCGGTCATGAACGGTTTCGAACGTGAACTGCGCAGCCGCATCCTAGGGATGGCCAGCCACGCGACGATCTCCGCCGTCGGCGGCAGCCTTGAGGATTGGCCCGAGGTCTCGAAGCAGGTGGGCGGCCACCCGGACGTTTTGGGCTTTGCGCCCTACATCGAAGGCGAGGGCATGGTGCGCGCGGGCAAGGAGCTGACCGGCACCCTGCTGCGCGGTGTGTTGCCGGAGGAGGAGGGCAAAGTCAGTGACATCGGCCAGCACATGAAGGAGGGCAGCTTGAGCGACCTCAAGCCGGGCGAGTTCGGCATCGTGCTCGGCAATGAGTTGGCTACGGTGCTGGGTGTGGCGGTCGGCGACAAGGTCGATTTGATGATCCCGCAGGCCAGCGTCACGCCAGCCGGCATCCTGCCGCGCTTCCGCCGCTTCACGGTGGTGGGCGAGTTCAAGGTCGGCATGTATGAGTTCGACCGCGGCATGGTCATCATCCACTTAGCCGATGCCCAAGCGCTCTATCGTTTAGGCGCGGGTGTCACTGGCGTGCGCCTAAAGCTGCACGATTTGTTCAAAGCCCCCGAGGTGTCGCGGCAGCTCGCCGGCACGCTGCCCGGCATTTATTACGTCAGCGACTGGACGCGCCAGCACGCCAATTTCTTTAAGGCCGTGCAGATGGAGAAGATGGTGATGTTCATCATCCTCTCGCTGATTGTCGGGGTTGCCGCCTTCAACATCGTCAGCACCCTGGTGATGGTGGTGCAGGACAAACAAGCGGACATCGCCATCCTCCGCACCTTGGGTGCAACGCCGCGCTCGATCATGGCGATTTTCATGGTGCAGGGCACCATCATCGGCGTGGTCGGCACCGTCATCGGTGTCGGCCTAGGCTCGCTGCTCGCCTACCACTTGCCCGCGATCATCGACTGGGTGCAGCGGGTGATGGAGGTGCAGTTCCTCTCCGCGCAGATCTATTACATCTCCGACTTGCCCAGCGAGCTCAAGCTGCGCGATGTGGTCAAGGTCGGCGCGCTGTCGCTGGTGTTGGGCTTGATCTCGACGCTCTACCCCGCTTACCGCGCCTCGCGCACCCAACCCGCAGAGGCTTTGCGCTATGAATGAGGCCAGTCTGAATCTACAGAAAGACGCGCATATCGGCACCGATGAAACCGTGCTGCACGCCAGCGGCTTGGGCAAAACCTTCGACGACGGCCGCCTCAATCTCACCGTTTTGCAGGGCGTGGACTTCCACCTCGCACGCGGCGAGCGGGTAGCGATTGTCGGCGCTTCGGGCTCGGGCAAATCCACGCTACTGCACCTCTTGGGTGGCCTAGAAGCTCCAACTACGGGCGAGGTTTGGGTCACAGGCCAGAAGATCAGCGCGCTCTCAGATGCCGCGCGTGGCCTGCTGCGTAACCGCGCCTTGGGCTTCGTCTACCAGGTCCATCACTTGCTGCCGGAGTTCACCGCGCTGGAGAACGTCGCGCTGCCGCTGTTGATCCGCCGCACGCCGGTGCAGCAGGCGGAGGCTACCGCGCGAGAGTTGCTGGAGCGGGTCGGGCTCGGCGCGCGATTGGATCACAAGCCGGGCGAGCTTTCCGGCGGCGAGCGCCAACGCGCGGCCGTCGCCCGCGCCTTGGTCACCAATCCCGCCTGCGTGCTGGCCGATGAGCCCACCGGCAACTTGGATGCCGCAACTGCCGAGCGGGTGTTCGAGTTGCTGTTGGAGCTCAACCGCGAGCGCGGCACCGGCTTGGTGGTGGTGACCCACGACCTACGCCTAGCTGCCCGTATCGGCCGGCGCTTGACCCTGCAAGAGGGGCGGCTGGT